>CATKXN010000162.1 GCA_949840605.1 uncultured Alistipes sp. | reverse complement strand
ATCGACGAAGACATAGGGGATGCCCCGTCCGTCGAGCTCGTGTGTGAAAGGGGTGACCAGCTCGGCGAAGAGCGTGGCGATCACCGCCCCGTCGAATGCCTCGTCGCGGAGTTCTGCGAGCAGTTTTTCGAACGACGAGCGGTCGTACTGGTCGAAGAAGAACTTGCGGACCGAGGTGTTGTAGCGCCGGGCTTCGGCCTCGGCGCGGACGATCCCGGCGTCGAAATCGGCCCAGTATTCGCCCTGGGCGAAGCGGGGCATGACCACGGCCAGCGTATACCGGCGTCCCGAAGCCAGCGACCGGGCGATCAGGTTGGGACGGTAGTTCACCGCGCGCAGCACCTCGTTGATGCGTGCGAGATTCTCTTCCGAGACCTTGCCGCGGTTGTGGATCACGCGGTCGACGGTGGCAACCGACACCCCTGCCATGCGGGCGATGTCGATGATGCGGACCGTCGTATTTTCGTTGTCAGCCATGATTCGGCAGCGGATTTGGAATTCTCCCGCAAATCTACGCATAATTTCCCGAAATCGCAAGTGTGTGCGCACACACTTGCGTATTAAGAAGGCGCTTTTAGGGGCGGCGGTAGCTTTGGGACACTCTCTATCCGGTCCCGCGCCTTTCCCGTCATTGCGAGGCATCGCAGATGCCGTGGCAATCTGATTGGAAGTCGTGACCTCACAACAATTCCGATGGATTCCCACGTCGGACCTCCGGCACTTCTCGGAATGACGTTGCAGCCCGCCCCGCTAAGAGCCGCCCGCGTAAGACGCAGGTTTATGGGCTACTGTTGCATCAGATCGGAAGCTCATTTCCGCTTCGACTGTAGTCTGGACATAACATCATAACACCATAACATGGGAGGGTGCATCATGTTATGGTGTTATGGCATTACGCGGGCGGGAGCGCAGAACCGGATGGCGAGCACCGGAACAGACCGTCGCCCCTTAAACCCGGCTTTTAGCCGGGCTATTTCTTTTGGGCCGGAGCTGCTGCCGGAGCTGCAGGGACCGTTTCGGTGATGTCCACCTCGGTGACCACCCAGCTGAACAGGTCGTTGGCGCACTGGCTCTCCATCCGGCGGATCTGCGACTGGTCGGTCGTATCGGCCAGAATGGCGTTGAAGAACTGGTCCGTCGTTTCGTAGGCGTCGTTGACTTTCCCGGCGAAACATTCGTAGAAAGACTTTTGCTGCGAGCGGTCCAGGCCGGCCGGCAGCACGCCTTGTGCCACGAGGTCGCGGTAAGGATAGATGTGGCGCATATTGTGGGCGTCGGCGTTGAGCTCTTCGACGATGGTCGATACGACCACCATGTCGACCGTGTCGTCAACACCCTGCATCTTGACGAATTCCACATAGACGGGATAGCTGTTTTCGAGCTGGCCCGCCACGTCGTCGGTGAAGAGAACGAATTCGGCGTCGGTCAGGTCGTCGAGGTAAACCATCTGGCGGTAGCTGCGCAACCCTTCGCGCATGGCTTTGCGCTGTTCTTGGTTCCATTGGCGTTGCTGCGAGCAGCCGATCAGGCCTGCGGCGAAGACGGCCAGCAGGGGGATACAGAGGAGAATTTTTTTCATTTTTTTACCTTGATTTTGGTTTTACTTCTGAGTGACCGCAATCCGTGTGCCAAAAAATCGCTATATTCGCACAAAATAGCTGGTTATGGATGTTCTGAGTTTTCGCGACTATTGTCTGTCGCTGCCCCTGACGGAGGAGACGACCCCTTTCGACGAGACGACGCTGGTCTATAAGATCGGCGGCAAGATGTATGCCTGCGCCGATATGGAGGCGTTCGAATGGATCGCCGTGAAGTGCGATCCCGACGAGGCGATCGCCTTGCGCGAGCGGTACGAGGAGGTGAACCCGGCGTTCCATTTCAACAAGGTGCATTGGAACGGCATCGGCACTACGGGCGACCTGCCCGACGCCTTCATCCGCGAACAGATCCGCAATTCCTACCTGCTGGTCCTGCGCTGTAGCGTCACGCCCCGGGCCCGCCGCGAGGAGATTCTGCGCTATGTCGAGGAGCACGGTCTGCCTGAATAAGGAAATCTCGCCCGGCTACAAACCGGGCGAGATTTCGAATGGGCGAAGCGTATGTCGGGTTCGGAAACCGTATGGCCTGCTGCCGCCCCTAAAACCCGCGTCTTACGCGGGCGCCTCTTAGGCGGGTCAAAACGTCATTCCGAGCGAGCGAAGTGAGCGTGGGAATCCGATGAATGCGCCGTAAGGACTCGATTCCTATTCAGATTGCCACAGCATCTGCGATGCCTCGCAATGACGAACGCTGGAAGCGCAAGTTTGTATGGGTAGCGTCCCGACAGACCGCCGCCCCTAAAACCCGCGTCTTGCGCGGGCGCCTCTTAGGCGGGCCTGCCGTTTCCAGCGGAGGTAACCCGCGACGGCCAGTGCCGAGTAGAGGGCGTAGAGCCCTGCGGTGAGCGGAATCTCCTTATAAAGATAGAGCCCTGCCGTCACGACGTCCACGGCCAGCCATACGAGCCATTGCTCGACCTGCCGCCGCGAGAGCATCCACATCGCCACGATGCTCGCGGCCGTGGTTCCGGCGTCCCAGAAGGGCACGGTGCTGTTGGTGAAATGCACGAGCAGCAGGTAGATGGCCGCGTGTGCGGCGACGAAGGCTGCCACGAGCCCCGGAATCTGCCCGAGGGGCGTGTGGACAATGGCCGCGGGGGCCTTTTTCGGAGCTTCCGGAGCCGTGCGCCGCCGGGCGCGGTGCCATACGGCCCAGCCGTACAGCCCCGCCAGCACGTAGTATGCCTGCATCGAGCAGTCGGCATAGAGTCCCGCCTTGAAGTAGAGCGCGCCGTGCACCACGGGCATCACGAGCCCCACGATCCACAGCCGGATATCGGCGCGGTATTCGAGCCAGAGGTAGAGCAGTCCGAGTGCGACCCCGGCGATCTGCAGGATGAGTTTCCAGTCCATTGTTATCATACGTTACCGGGCGCCGGGCAGGTCGGATAGCGATTAGTCCTGCCGTCGCTCCTAAATCCTGCCTCTTGGGCGGACTAAAAGCGTACCGTCACGTTCGCCAGCACGTTCAGCGGAGCCTGCGGGAAGTAGAAAGCGTGGTCGGTCTGCGTGCCTTCGTAGGCTTCCGACCATCCGTAGCCGTTGCTCTCGTATTCGGTGTTGAAGAGGTTGTTGACCATCAGTCCCAGCCGCACGCTGCGTGCCGAGCGGGTGCGGAACGTGTAGGCGAGGTTGAGGTTGGTCACGCAATAGGCGTCGAGCATCATATTCGGATTCTCGTAGTTGGTGAAATACTGCTTGGACACATACTGCGTGTGGAATACGGCTTCGAAGCCCTTGTGGTGGAAATCCAGAAACAATGCAGCGATGGTTTTGGGCGAGTAGGAGAGCCGCGTGGTTCCCATCTCGACGGTGTGGTAGCCGTATTCGCCCGCCACGTTGCCCGTGAGACCGTAATCCACAACCCGGTGCGTGTAGTTTTCGATGCGGTTCTGCGAGAAGGTGGCGTTGGCCCCTACGGTGAACCATCCCGTCGCACGCCACGAGGCCGACAGCTCCGCGCCCCGGCGGTAGCTGTCCGCCACGTTGTCGTTCAGTGCGTCGTAGCCGTCGTTGATGCGTCCCGTGGGCACCAGCTGGTCCTTGTACTTCATGTAGTAGAAGTTCACGCCCAGCGAGAGACGCGGCGCCGTGTACTGGTAGCCCAGCTCCCAGTCGTAGAGCTTTTCGGACGAGGGGTAGGTGCTCGCCTCGGCGAACATATAGCGGTTGGTGAAGTCATCGCGCGTGGGCTCCTTCTGGGCCACGGCGAACGAGAGGTAGAAGTTGCTGCGCTCGGCGAGCGTGTAGCTCACGCCCGCGCGGGGATTGAAGAAGTGGTACTGTTTGTCGACGTCGATGGGCTGCATGCCGACCTCTTTCGAGACGTAATTGTCGTTGACGCCCCAGGCCTGGTAGCTGACGTAGCGGTATTGCAGGTCGCCGAAGAGCCGCAGACCCTTGGCGACGGTCCACGATGCGCGGGCGAAGACGTTGGCATCGTGCTTGTCGACGTCGTTGTCGTACCAGCATCCTCCGATCCGACTGCTTTCCACGCCGTCCACCCAGTCGAGCGTACCCCAGTGGGGGCAGGAGTAGTAGCTGTACGAACCTCCGAACGCGAGGTCGAGATTCCGCACCGAGTAGGCCGCCGAGGCGTTCAGACCGCCCAGGTGGTTGCGCATGATCTTTTCGCGGATCAGGTCGGCCTTTTTTCCGTCGGCGACATCGGCCGGGATGTTGAGGTACTTCGTCAGCTTGCTGTCGGCCTTGTACTGCTTGTAGAAGCCGTAGCCGTAGGTGTAGAATCCCGTGGCGCTGAGCGTCCACTTTTCGTTGAAACGATGGGACAGCACCAGTTGGTTGTTGATCTGCAGGTAGTTGTCCGTCTGGTCGTCGTAATAGCCGACCGTGGCGCGTTCCACTTTGTCGTCCTTCATATAATAATAGGAGTGGGGACCGTTCGAGGTGTAGTACATGCCCTCGGTCTGGAACCGCCGGCCGTTGAGCCGCATCTCCTCTTTCGTCACGCCGGTGTAGGTGAGGCCGGTCTGGGCCTTGCCGCCGAACGAGAGCAGTTTGAGCATCGTGTTGCCGTTGTAATATCCCGCCTGGAACATGTAGGATTTGAGGTCCGTGGCCCCGCGGTCGATGTAGCCGTCCGAGGCGATGTGCGTCAGCCGTGCGTCGAGGGTCCAGTGGCCGCCCATCAGGCCCGACGAGAGGTGCACGGCCTGCTTGTTGGTGTTGTACGAACCGTAGGACAACGACGCGTCGCCCCCGAATTCGGTCTGCAGGGCGTCGGTCGACATCGTGATGGCGCCTCCGAAGGCTCCCGTGCCGTTGGTCGAGATGCCCGTGCCGCGCTGCACCTGCACGGTGCCCACCGACGAAATGAGGTCGGGCGTGTCGTACCAGTACATCGAGTGCGAGTCGGGATTGTTCATCGCCACGCCGTTGATCGTGACGTTGATGCGCGTGGCGTCGGTTCCGCGCAGGCGGATGGCCGTTCCGCCGATGCCGATGCCGGTCTCGTTCGTCGCCACGACCGAAGGGGTGAAGGCGATCAGCGAGGGAATGTCGAACCCGTAGCTGTTGCGGGCGATGGCCTCGCGCCGGATGTCCGAATAGGCTACGGGCGTGTTCCGCGTGGCGCGCGCGGCGGTCACCTCGACCTCCTGCAAACGGTACATCCGCACCGAGTCGCCGGCGTAAGAGGCCGGTTTTTTGGGCTGCGGAGCCGCGTCGGCTTCGGCATGCAGTTGTGCGGCCGGGCAGAGCGCGGCGGCCGCAAGAAACAGAAAAATCCTTTTCATCGTTAAACTTTTTTAAGTTAATAGACTGAAAAGGGGTATGAGTTGTTGATTACGCTTCGTCCCGGTCTCGGCATTACCCGTCTCCGGTTCAATGGGTATAATCTCAGCCTGACAGTAAGGCACCCCTTTGAAATATCGGGGACAAAGATAGTGTTTTTGGGGCGGATTTTGAAATTTTTTGATTAATTTTGCGGCTTCATTGAAAATTACCCGTTCCAGATGAAAGTCATGTCATTTAGACCCAAGCTCTTCGACACACTGAAGAGCTATTCCCGCGCGGATTTCCTGCGCGACCTGATGGCCGGCGTCATTGTCGGCATCG
>CATKXN010000161.1 GCA_949840605.1 uncultured Alistipes sp. | reverse complement strand
TTCGGAACCTGATAGGTGTTGACGGGGACCGTGTTTTTGTCGATCGTCAGTTCTACCGTTTTCGATGCGAAAACGTCCAGCGAATTCGCTTCGGGGGTGAAGAGCGACCGGAACCGGACTGGCTGGGAGTAGTCGAAATCGGTCATGGTGTACGCATTCACCTGCTCCGGAACGCCCTTGTCGTTGAGCTCCGAGTTGGGGACGGTCTCCACGACCTTTTCTCCCGAAGTCCGGAAATAGGTGATTTCCGTGCCCGCGGAATAGTTGGCGGGGATCGTGTCGCCCAGGGTGATCAGGACGTCCTTTTTGGCGTTCATACCCTTGATTTCGGCCACGCCGCGCGTCGCAAGCGTCGCTTCGTACATCGGACCGTAGGTCTTGCCCGTGACATAAGCCGGCACGGAGCTGTTGCCGAACTTGTCGTAGGTGCGGACCTCGAAATTGTAGGTGTTCTCCGGCAGGTTTTCGATCACCTGCGATACGGCGCCGCCGGTAAGCGCGGTGCGGTCGATGGGAACCGTTACCGATTCCTGCTGCATGTTCCAGAATATCTTTGCCTCGGATATGTTGGGATCGGTGCCCAGTACGAAATTGATTGCGAGCCGGTTTTTGCCTGTCGTATAACTCAGCTCGTTGGCCTTTCCCGCATACCGGATCTCCTCCCCGTCGGTGAATTCCTCGAAGGGGTCGATCGGTCCCGAACATGCCGCCGCCAGGGCCGCGATGCCGAGAGTCGTTGTCTTTATCAGATTTTTCATGGCTTTGTCTTGATTACGTTATTGGCGCGGGTCGCCCCAGGCCGTTATTTCCGAGAAGCAGAGGCTGCTTCCGCCGTCCCAGCATTCGATGCCCTTTACCCGGATATACCGGATTTTGGGCAGCTGGATATCCGCGTCGATATTGGTCCCCGCGAGGAAGGCCTCGGCATCGCCCGGTCCGAACTCATTGTCGCCCAGACCCGAAGGCTTGTCGAACGTGCAGTGCGCCAGCAGCGTCCATTTGCTCCAGTCGCCGTCGTACATGTCCTCGGTCAGTTCGGTGCAGCCGTACACTTCGAACTCCTTGGGCTCCATGTAGGTCCACTTGTAATAGTAGTTGAACCGCAGGCGGCTGAGCTGGACGGCCTGCCCCATGTCGAGCGTGAAGGAGGTCTGGCGGTCGTAGGATCGGATGTAGAACATCTTGTAGTCGCCGTAATTGGTCAGCGCGGTCGGCCAGACGCCGTTCCACATGAACGCCGGTTGGTTCTGTCCGTCCGTGGCATAGGTGCCGTCGCCGGTGCCGTCGCCCTGGATGCCCGTGACGGCCTTGAACTTGGACTTGTCGATCTGCTCTTCGTAGAGCGGCGTGAGCTCCGCTTCCACCGTGGGCGAGATGTTGTCCCAGCGGTCGCGGATGTAAAGACCGAACTTGCGGGTTTCGGCCTCCATGCCGCGGAAAGAGTAATTTCCGTCGCTCTCTTCGGTGTAGTAGGTGTCATACTCGAGGTATTCGTTGCTCTTCTCGTCGAGACAGCTCAGTACGATCGCCAGCGATGCGTTGCTTTCGTTGGCGAAAGAGATGTTGATGCCTCCGAAATCCGCTTTCATTTTCAGCGAATTGTAGACGTCCATATAAGGCGGGGTCAGCGGGGTGATGGTCACCGGACAGCCTTCGGAGCGCGCTCCGCCCTTGTTGACGCTGTAAAGCGTCACCTGCTGGGGATCGGTGGAGGCGAGGCCGCGGATCTCGATCACGTTCCCGTAGGAGGAGGACTTCACGTTGAAGGTCCTTCCGCCCGGTACGGCGACGTCGGCCTCGACATAGAGCAGGTCCTTGTCTTCGGGCACCGAATAGGTGATGTCGGCGCCGCCCGGCATGGGAGTCGCAACCACCTGGGTCACGGGAGCCGGGGCCGGGCCGACGTTGTATTCCGGCCCGTTGAATTCTTCCTTGCATGACGTCGCGGCGAGGGCCACGGCAAAAAGCACGGCGAGTGATATTAAACTATTGCTTTTCATGGTCGTTTGCTTTATTGCCATCCCGGATTCTGCACCAGGTAGGGGTTTTTCATCATTTCTTTGATGGATATGGGCCACAGGTAGTCGCGGGGTGCGACGAAACGCTGCTCGAAAAGGTTGGTCAGCTGGTAGTACTGCGAAGCGGTCTTGCCTTTGACGTTCCAGCCCTGCACGTAGCTGTTCTGGGCGTCGACCGCCTTCTTCCAGCGGCGGATGTCCCATATGTGGCTGTGCTCGAAGGCCCGTTCGATGTGGCGCTCCTGGCGGATGATCTCACGCAGTCCGCTCTGGGTGTTGGGTTTGTCGGGCTGCGTCGAGTAGTCGCTCCACGATTTCTTCACTCCTTTGAGACCCACGCGCGAACGAATCTGGTCGAGCTGGTCGATCGCCAGGTCGCGGTTCGTCTGCGAGTCGGAGGCTTCGTTCAGCGCCTCGGCGTAGAGCAGCATCAGGTCGGCCAGACGCATCTCTGGCCACGGGTAGTGACGGTAGGTGAAGGTCTTTCCGTCCTGACTGTATTCGGCCTCGTAGTTGATGAGTTTGAGAATCCAGTATCCGGTCACCTGCTCGCCCACGCCGAGCTTCCAGCCGTTCTTCTGGCCGAACTTGGCGTGCACGGAGAAGCTGTTGGCGTCGTTGCGGCCGGGAACGCTGTTCATGAAGACCCGCGACCCGTCGAAGACCATTCCGCCGTAGAAACGCGGTTCGCGGTCCATGTTGAGCCGGCCGGTTTCGTAACCGCCGATGATGTCGAGTTCCTGGTCCGCGTCGGCCGTGGCGGGCGTGTAGCGGAGCGAATAACCCCACTTCCGGTTCCACTCCTTGTCTTCGTCGAGGGGCACGCCGTTGCGGGTGTAGAACCGCTCCACGGTGTGCATCGTGGCCGACAGCCGCGAACTGTTGTGCGAGTTGCCTTTGGTTTCGTCGAGGTAGAGCGGTCCCAGGTCGATCTGGAGCTGCTGGCTCTGGCCTGCAGGAATGTAACGGCCCCAGATGATCTCCGTATTGAAGGGATCGGTCACGGCGCCCCGGTAGTTCATTTTGTACTGGGTTTTGGCCGTCACCTTGGCGCCTGTCGCCGGGAAGGTGTAAAGCGCTGCGTTCGGCAGGTTTTCGAGGGCCAGTTCGCACGCATCCACGGCGTCCTGCCACTTCTGTGCGCTGAACTCCTGCGGGAAGAACGGGAGTCCGTCGCTGTCCTTGAAGTCGGCATAGTCGGAATTGCCGTTGAAGAGGGGGCTTGCCGCCGTCACGAGCAGTTTGGCTTTGAGCATGTAGGCCACGCCGCGGTAGACGCGGCCCGCCTCGGTGCCCATGCTGGTGATCTCCAGCGGAAGTTCGGGAGCGCATTCGTCGAGCAGGCCGGCGATGTATTTCACCACCTCCTCCACCTTGTTGCGCTTGACGCGCACCACGCTGGTCTCCTCGTCGATGGCCAGGTTGGTGTCGACGATGGGAATGGGGCCGTACATGCGGAAAAGGCAGAAATGGTAGTATGCTTTCAGGAATTTGGCCTCGGCCATCCAGCGCGTGCGGGTGTAGTCGTCGAGGTCAGGCAGACGCCCCTTTGCGGGCGCGATCTCCTCGAGGAAGGTGTTGCATTCGCGGATGGCGCGAAAATAGTTGGGCGAAGCCGCTCCGCCGTAGCTGCCTTCCCAGCAGTTGACATACGGCGTGTTGACGTTCTGTTCGCCGCGTGCGAGCCGCCAGGGGTAGTTGGCCGAATAGTTGTCGACGTTCGCGCTGGACGGGAAGGTCCAGATGTCGTCGGCTCCCAGAAACATGAAGTTCTGACGTGCGGTCACACTCATGGGGAACGTGTACAGGGTGGCCAGGTAATTCTCGGCCTCGCTCTTGTTGGCGAATACGTGGTCCATGTTGGCCACGTTGTCGGGCATCACGTCCAGAAAGTCGCCGCACCCGGTGCCGCCCGCCGCCAGAACGCAGGTTCCCAGCAGGCCCAGGAGCTTTCTTGTAAGTCTGTTCGATATCTTGTTCATAATGTTTTAGCTCTTTGGAGTTGTTAAAAACCGACCTGGACACCGATGTTGAACACCCGTTGCAGGGGATATCCGAGTCCGTTGCCTTTCATTTCCACGTCCCACGTCTTGAACTTGCTGAAGGTGAAAAGGTTCATGCCGTTCGCATAGACTCTCAGGCTTCTGACCCCGAGTTTGCGGACCCATGCGCCTTTGGGCTCATAGCCGATTTCGACGGTTTTGAGCCTCAGGAACGATCCGTTCCGGAGCCACCAGGAAGAACTCTTCTCGTTGTTTTCGACATGCGAGACCGACAGACGCGGCCAGAATGCGTAGGGATTGCGGTTGTCCTCGCTCCAGTGGTCCTTGGCGATGACGTCCAGCAGGCCGCGGTTGTCGACGAAAGGCGAGACGCTCGATGCGTCGATCATGAACGACGTGCGGCCCTGGCCCTGGAAGAAGGCGCTGATGTCGAAGTCCTTCCATCCGAACGAGAATCCGAAACCGTAAACCACTTCGGGTGTGGTGGGATAACCCATCGGGACGCGGTCGTAGTCGTTGATCTCGCCGTCGCCGTTCACGTCGCGGTACTTGATGTCGCCGGCGCCGTATTCCCCGAACTGGGCGGGCGAGTTGGCGACGTCGTTCTCGTCGATGAAGAGCCGTTCGGCGATGAATCCCCACGTCGTATTCCACGGATAACCGACTCGCGAAAGGTAGCTCACCTCAGCGGGATAGGCGGGCTCCTCGTAGACCGACGCCATGTTGGTGGCGTAGGTGAAGGTGCCGCGCAGCGAGAGCCACAGGTCGCGGGTGAAGTTCTTGTTGAAATCGAGCGACACCTCGAAGCCGTGCGACTTCATCTCGCCGAGGTTGGCCCGGATCGGGTCGCTGCTCTGGATGCCCATGGTCGAGGGAATGTCGGAGCGGACCATCAGGATGTCTTTTCGGTTGTCCCAGAAATAATCGAACTCCATGTTGAGGCAGTTCCACATCCCGAGTTCGAGCGCCAAGTTGGTCTTGTGCGAAATCTCCCAGCCGATATCGGCATTGGCGTACCGCTGGCGCGAAATGGTCGAGTACTGGTTGTTGAACTGGTCGCCGAAACAGATCGAGCCCGCGTTCATGTTGACCATGTCGATATAGAAGAACCGCTCCTCCTTGTTGTAGAACCAGTCCGTCAGTTCGTCGTTGCCCACCAGACCGAACGAATAGCGCACCTTGAGTTTGTCGATCACGTCGACGGTCGATTTCATGAACTGCTCGTTGGCTATGTTCCAGGCCAGACCCACCGACGGGAAGAAACCCCAGCGGTGCTTGCGGTCGAACCGCTCCGAGGCGTTGTAGCCGAAGTTGAACTCGGCCATGTAGCGGTTGTCGTAGCCGTAGGTGAAACGTCCCGAGAAACTTACGTTCCGCTGCGGCAGCGACCTTTCGAGCTGCTGGGTCGCCGAGCTGCCGGAGGCGTTGGACAGCTTCTTCTGCCGGACGTATCCGAGCAGCGTCCCGCTGACCGAGTGTACGTCGTTGAACGTGCGGTCGTATGCGAGCGAAACCTCCATGCTGTTCTCATTCCAGACCTCGTTGGTGCCGGAGGAGTAGTTGAGGTATTCGCGGCCGGTGGTGGGGTTGAGCGGGAAGACGCCCATTATCGCGTCGATCTTGTCGGGATCGAGGGATGCGGAGTAGTAGTACGGCGCTACCGAACGCGACATGCTGGACGAGGTGTTGCGCTTGGTGTAGGCCATCAGGCGCGCTTTGAGGCCTTCGGTGATGAAGCTGAAATCCTGATGCAGTTCCAGCTG
>CATKXN010000160.1 GCA_949840605.1 uncultured Alistipes sp. | reverse complement strand
GCCATCGGCAATTACGAATATCTGATGGCCGTGCTGGCGAGCAAGGACTACAATTACAGCTTCGGCGACGTGCTTTCGGGCGGCGCGGCGATCAAGGATTTCGTCGACGAGAACATTTCGTGGGAGACGACGCGCACCTACAACCTCGGACTGGATTTCGAGGCTTTCGACCACCGGCTGCTGTTCAGCGCGGACCTCTATAAGAAGCGCACCGAAGGCATTCTGCGCGACGTGAAGATCCCGGCGCAGATCGGCAACCTGAACGGCCCGAAGCAGAATATCGGCGTGGTGGCCAACGACGGCATCGAGCTGAACCTCCAATGGCGGAGTACGGTCAGGAATTTCCGTTACAGCATCGGCGGCAACTTCTGCTACAACAAGAATATCGTCGTGGACCTCGACGGGCAGGAGTATATCAAGACCTTCAACATCATCCGCGAGGGCGAACCCATCGATGCGTGGTATCTCTACCAGGCCGACGGGTTCTACAACAGCTACGAGGAGATCGCCAATTCGGTGACCGTCGGCAGCGGTGTGAAACCGGGTTACATCCGCTACAAGAACCTCAACGACGACGACAAGATCGACAACGACGACCGTGCCGTCTGCGGGAACCTGACGCCGAGCATCACCTATGCCTTCAACTTCTCGCTGGGTTGGAAGGGGCTCGAGCTTTCGGCGCAGTTCCAGGGCGTCGCCGACGTGAGCACCTACCTTTCGGGCAACCTCGCCGCCCCGTTCTGGAACGGCGCGGGCGTGCTGAAGGAGTGGGCCACCGATGCGTGGACTCCCGAGAACCACGACGCCCGCCTGCCGATCCTGCACACCGCGACGGGAGCTCCCGAAATGCACGACTACAAGAACACGCAGTGGCTTTACGACGCGTCGTACCTGCGCTGCAAGCAGCTGCAGCTCTCGTATACGCTGCCCAAGAAGTGGATATCGAAACTCGGCATGAGCCAGTGCCAGATCTTCGTCAACGGCGAGAACCTCTTTACGATCTCACCGCTGAAGATGTTCGATCCCGAAATCGACCTGTCGAAGACCAACCTGATGCAGTATCCCTCGTTGCGGACGATCAACTTCGGGTTCAATATTACGTTCTAATCGCTTCAAATACGGAAAATTATGAAAAAAATAGTATTCGGATTGATGATCTGCGGTGCGGCGGCGGCGGGTTCCTGCAACCTCGACACCATCCCTACCGACAAATATACGGTCGAAACGTTCTGGGAGACCGAAGAGGGAACCGAGGCGGCCATGACCGGCTGTTACAACATCCTGACAAACAGTGCGCTGTTCGGCGATTCGGCCCCGCTGCTCGAAGAGACCTGCACGCCCAACGCCTACAACTACAACAACGCGGGCGGATTTAACGTCATTGCGCAGGGGACCCATACGGACAACAGCTCGGGAATCATCGCCAACCGCTGGAAGAAGTGCTACGAGGGTATCGGACGATGCAACACCCACCTCAACCGCCTGTCTGATGCAGCCGTGGCCGACGGCCGGCGGGTGCAGATGGAGGGCGAGACGAAGTTCCTGCGCGCGCTTTACTATTACATGCTGGTGACCTATTACAACGGGGTGCCGCTGATTCTCGAAGAACCCGTCTATGCGCACGGTTCGCTGCCCCGCGCCTCGCGCGAGGAGGTGGTCGGGGCCATTCTCGACGACCTGAACGACATCATCGACCGCGAACTGCTCGACTGGAAATGGACGAAGGCGGCCGACCGGGGGCGTGCCACGCGCGGCGCGGCGATGGCCCTCAAAGCCCGTCTGCTGCTCTTCGAAGCCAGCAAGCTGATCAATCCGTCGAATGACGCTGCGAAGTGGCGGGCGGCCGCCGATGCGGCCAAAGCCGTGATCGACAAGGAGGCGCAGGCGGGTTACGACCTGTTCGGCGACTACCGGAAGCGGTTCCTGCCGGCCAACGAACACAGCTGCGAGTGCGTTTTCGACATCGAATTCTCGAAAACCAAGAACACGGCGGTCAATTCGTTCAACGTGTACAGCATCCAGTACCGCAACAACGCCCCGCTGCTCGACCTGGTGAACGCCTACGAGACGAAGACCGGCGGCCCCGGCACGATGGGCAAGTATGACAACCTCGACCCCCGTTTCGCGGCGACGAACTTCTATCCCGGAAGCACGTTCCTCGGCAAGGCCAACTGCCCGGCTTCGGAGATCTGCCAGTTTACGGGTTTCGCCCATAAGAAACTCACGATCTACGATGCGCAGAAGCGCGATTCGGACGATGGCAACGGCGAAACCAACTACATGTTCATCCGCTACGCCGACGTGCTGCTGATGTTCGCCGAGGCGCAGAACGAGGTCGACGCCTCGCCGTCGGATGCCGTCTACGACGCCGTGAACCGCGTCCGCGCCCGTGTCGGGATGCCGACCTACACCTACGGTACGAAGTCCCAGGCCGAGATGCGCGAGATCATCCGCCGCGAACGCCGCATCGAGTTTGCCGGCGAGGGGTTGTATTACAACGACATCCGCCGATGGATGACCGCCGAGCTGGTGATGAATGCCGTGATTCAGGATTATGCGGGCACGGATATCGCCGTGCGGGCGTTCGATCCCGACCGCGATTACTGGTGGCCCGTTCCGGCGGACCAGATCCTGCTGAACCGGAAACTCGAACAGAATCCCAATTATTGATCCGACAACCGCTAACTGGCAATTATGAAAAAATATCTGTGGATACTGACCGCTGCATTCCTCCTTCAGGCTTGCGGCGAGGACAAGGAGGAGGAGCCCTATGTGCCCTGGAAACCCGGGGATCAGAAGGAGGAGACGATCGACCTGGACAAGGCGACGAAGGTGATGATTCTGACCGAGCAGGCGAAGAACCGGATCGTGATGATCGACCAGCCGACGGGAAAGGTCGCCTGGGAGTGGACGGCCGCCGACAGCGGGCTTTCGGCCGGCGAACAGGCGTGGTTCAGTCTGCCCGACGAGGCCAAGCCGGTCTATAACCGCACGTGTGTGCTCGTTACGGCTTCGGGCGGCGGCGTGGGGCTGATCCGCATCGCGGACAAGAAGATGCTCTTCTATGCCAAGCCGGGCGGAAACCCCCACTCGGCCGAGGTGCTGCCCGACCGGAATATCGTGGTGGCGTCGAGTACGGGCGGCCTGCTGAGCGTCTATGTTTTCGATGCCGTTTCGGCCTATGTACCGAAGCCCGCTTTCACCATGCCGGTCTATTCGGCCCACAACGTGGTCTGGGACCGGAAGCGCGGCTGCCTCTGGACGGCGACCGGCGGCCAGCTGCTGAGGCTCGTCTACAACGGCAGCCGCACGGCTCCGGAACTTACGCAGGTCCGGTCTTACGACATGGCGGCGGGGAACACGATGGCGCACGACCTGGCGCCGGTCTTCGGCGAGGATGCGATGTATGTCTCGTCAGTCGAGCACGTCTATAAGTTCGACTGCGCGTCGGAGAAGTTCCTCGACGTGGAGATTTTCCAGCAGAAGGACATCAAGAGCATTTCGACCGGTCCCGAGGGCTATCCCACGATCGTCATGCGCCCCACGTCGGGAAGCGG
Source organism: uncultured Alistipes sp. (assembly GCA_949840605.1). The sequence continues at coordinate 2,231 of CATKXN010000160.1, read as the reverse complement.
CAACTGGTGGTCGGCCGAGGTGTGCGACCTGAATGGCAACCGGCTGTTCAACCGTGCGGGTTATCAGATTTACAAGACCCGCTGGTATGTGGAGAATCCGTTCGGGTATCCCGACGTCCACGCATTGTAAAACCTAAAACGCTAAAACCATGAAAAATATCCGAAAATACACGATGGCCGTGGTGTTCATGGCCGCAGCGTCGGCGCTGGCGGCCTGCACCGAGGCGGTGAAACGCGATGCCGTAGAGGAAATCCGCGAGATGACCGTTCCCAAGAAGCCCGGGCCGATCACGAAGGTGCCCGCCACGCTGACCTGCAACGGCGGCGAAGAGTTCACGTTCTCCGTGTCGAAAGTCCAGTGGGCCGAGACCTACGAGTGGACGATCGCCGAGCAGGAAAAGTCGAAAATCGCGATCGTCGATGGCCAGGGAACCAACGTCATCACCGTCAGGGTGGTCAACGACGACGTGGTGATTCCGGCGCAGTCGGTGTCGGTCGTGGCCCGGAACGAGCTGGGCGTCAGCAGCGTACGCGAGTATTTCGCGGCGATTACCGTGTCGGTCCCGATCGAACTGCCCGGCTATACGATCAAGAAATACGGCAAGCGCTGGTGGATGACCCAGGACTGTCACGAAGCGGGGGAGGACGGCGGTCTGGGCGTCGCGCCCGATCTGACGGCCTTCTCGGTCGCGGGACTGGAGGCGTCGCATTTGCAGCGGTTGAACGACGCAAAGGGCCGTTACTACACTTGGTACGAGGCGATGACCGGCATATCGGGCTGCACGGCGGCGCAGTGTCCCTATGTCCCGGGTTATGAAGGGACGGACGACGTGGGCAATCCGTTCAGGCTCGACGGCACGGAAGAGGGCGAGTTCGGCGTTCAGATCCGCGGCTGCTGCCCCGAAGGGTGGCATGTGGCCAACGCCAACGACTGGTGGGACATGCTGATGGCCATCAAGAGCGAGTATGCCATTCCCGACGATTTCGCGCAGGGCGGTTTTACTTTCTCGGGCGGCCATGACAAGAAACCTGAAAATGCCGTGACCAAGGCGGGTTTCTACAAATCGGGCTGCACGGTCAAGAACATGGGCAATGTCGGGGCGTGGCTGCGCGGCGGCAACGGCCGTATCGTCGACGGAGGTGTTTGGAATCAGGCGAACCTGATGCTGAACGATGCCGGCGAAGCGCTGCTCCAATTCGTCGACGGGGCCGAAAGCATCGGTTTCGGGTGGTGGCCGGCGGGTTACCGGAAAAATACCGGCGCTTTCGATTCCGGATCGCTGGGTAAATGGGGACATCTCTGGTTCATAGGACAGACCAGCGAAACTGTGGCCCGGACGCTCGTGATCAGCGGGACGAGCATGAATCTCGTGACAAAAACGAACGCAGATGCCACCAAGACCCATGCGGTGGCGGTCCGCTGCGTGAAAAATTACACCAAATAAACCGGAAGCGATGAAAAAGATTTTGTTTGCCGCAGCGGGACTGATGTGCGCCGCGAACCTGACGGCCCAGTGCCTCGGTGTGGGCAGTTCGACCAGCAGCATGAGTCCCGACGAGATGGCCGGAGCCGCGAAGGCGGGGATCGAATATGTCGAAATAGGCATCAGCGGCCGCGGCACCGTGGCTGAAATTCGGGAAAAGGCCCTCCAAGCCAAACGCAAGGCCGACGAGGCCGGACTGAAGGTCTGGTCGTGCCACCTTCCGTTCTCCCGCACGCTCGATATTTCGGTGCTGAACGACAGCGCCCGGATGGCCAACGTCGAATTTCTGACCGAAATGATCGCCGTCTGCGGGGAAGTGGGGCCGCGGAAACTGGTGCTGCATCCCAGTTCCGAGCCGATTGCGGACGGGGAGCGCGAACAGCGCATCCGGAACAGCATCGCCTCGATCGGCATATTGCGCAAGGAGGCGGCACGTATCGGTGCTGAATTGTGTATCGAGGATCTGCCGCGCACGTGTCTCGGGCGCAATTCCGGCGAACTGCTGCGTATCGTCGCACCCTATCCCGAGGTGAAGATCTGTTTCGATACCAACCACCTGCTTTCGGAGGATCTGCTGCACTTCGTCGAGGCGTGCGGCGACCGGATCGCGACCGTTCATGTCTCGGATTACGATATGGTCGACGAACGCCACTGGCTTCCGGGCAAGGGCAGGATCGACTGGCCCGCGTTGTACGGTGCGCTGATGAAAGCCGGATACAAAGGGGTCTTCATGTATGAACTCAAGCG
>CATKXN010000159.1 GCA_949840605.1 uncultured Alistipes sp. | reverse complement strand
GTTTTGGCAGGGAGTCCCGTCATGAAGAGCCAGTCGCCCGTGTGCTCGTAGAATCCCACGGTCGCCATCATCGAGGCGATTTTGGGCGTGAGCTCGGGTTTGAACACCTCTTTTTTGGTCACGGGGTTCACGCCGCTGTTGGCGATCGTCGCGGCGATCGTTGCCAGCTGCTTGGCCGTCACGCCGATCGAACACTGCCGCGTGTAGATGTCCAGCGCCATGTCGGGATCGTCGTAGATGCGGTCGTAGTTCTTCAGCAGCCACGCGATCGACTTGTTGTTGAAGTTGGTCGCCGTCTCCGATTTGTAGAGTTCGTCGATCACCTCGACGTCCGATCCGGCGAGGTCGGCGATGAACGAGACGATGGATTTCCACTTGCCGTCGCTGTCGCCCACGGGTTTGACCATCGAGCAGGCCGAAATGGCTCCGGCGTTGACGAGCGGCGTTGAGGGATGGTCGTTTTCCAGCAGGATGGCCATGATCGAGTTGAAGGGCAGTCCCGTTGCGTCGGCGCCGATCTTATCGAGGACCTCCTGACCGCTGTACTGGTTCATGGCGAGGATCGCCGTCGGGACCTTCGACACCGATTCGATGCCGAATTTGTAGTCCACGTCGCCCACGGCCACGACGTCGCCGTCGGGCAGGCAGGCCGCGATGCCGAAGAGGTTCGACGGCACGTTGGCCAGGTAGGGGATATAGTCGGCGTTCTTGCCGCCGGTTTCGTCTTTGCAGCGGTCGTATGCCATTCGGAGGGCATCCTGCACCGCATTTTTATCGATTTTCTGGATCATTGTCTGTGATTATTTGTTATGCAGTTCGGTTTGCGACGGTTTTGCCGACGGCGAGGGGTTGGGCTTGGTGTGAACCGTCGGGGGCACGACGGGAGGCAGCTCCCAGTGGAAGGGTGCGAACTCGGCGGCGGCCTGCGGGTCTCTCCACGACGGCTTGCGCAGGGCGTAGATCACGAACGGGGCGCCTACGACGACCACGCATCCGATGATGAGCACCGAGAACCATACGGTGTTGCTGCCCGTTGCGATCTGGCTGGGCGGCACGAAGCTCAGGACGAAGGCCAGCAGGGCGCCGCAGAAGCCGAGGCATCCGAGGAACCACATCAGCCCGTTCTTCTTGCCCAGGCGGAACGGACGCGGCGTGTTCTTCATCTTGTAGCGCAGGACAATGGCGGCCGAGAACATCAGCATGTACATGATCAGGTAGAGCAGTACGGTCAACTGCGAGAGGATCTGGTAGAACGACTGAACCGAAGGCATCACGACGAACAGCAGCGCCAGCAGCGTCACGACGCAGCCCTGGATCAGCAGGATGTTTCGCTGTACGCCGTTGCGGTTGGTCTTCTGGAAGAACGGAGGCAGGTAGCCGGCCTTGCCCACGGCGAAGATACCCTTCGAGGGGCCGGCCACCCAGGTCAGCACGCCGGCCAGCACGCCGAACATCAGGGCGATGGCGATGATCGGTCCGGCCCACGAGATGTGAAGGTATTTGAAATAGTTGTCGAAACCGACCAGCAGCGACTGCGTAAGGCTGATGTCCTTGGCGGGGATGATGAGGCCCAGCGAGAAAGTGCCCAGGATGAAGATCAGCACCGTCACTAACGAACCGATGATGATGGCCTTGGGGTAGTTACGCGAAGGGTTCTTCACGTCCATCACGTGGATACCCATCATCTCCATACCGGCATAGAAGAGGAAGATGCTGCTCGCCAGCACGAGGTTGCTGAATTTCGACAGGTCCGGGAAGAAACCCTGCGACATATCCATGTGGTTGTGTCCGCCGGTCGAGAGGTAGATGATGCCCAGTACGATCAGCAGGCCCGCGGGAATGATCGTACCGATCATACCGCCCCATTTGCTGATCTTGCCGACCCATCCGAGGCCCTTCAGGGCGATGAACGTGGCGATCCAGTAGATGGCCAGCACCATGCAGAGCGTGAAGATCTTGTTCGAGGCCAGCGTGGCGTCGTGCACGTCGTTCATGCCGATGAATGCGATCGACACGGCTCCGAATGTCAGCACCGTGGGGTACCATATCGTCGACTCGATCCATTGGAGCCAGATGGCCAGGAATCCCGTGCGGGCTCCGTAGGCTTCGCCGACCCAGCGGAAGACGCCGCCCTGCTTGTCGGAGAACATCGCAGCCAGCTCCGCGGCGACCATGGCCGTCGGGATGAGGAACACGATTGCGGCAAACAGGTAGTAGAACGCCGACGAAAGCCCGTAGACCGCCTCGGCAGGCAGTCCGCGCAGACTCACCACGGCCGTCACGTTCATGATTGCAAGTGTCATGACACTCAATTTGAACCCTGTGCTTGTGGTAGTTTTTTTTACATCCATAGTGAATAAATTTGGTTTTTTTGACGGATGAGGTTGTTGCAACTACCGTGCAAAACCGTCGGGCACAGGCCTTCGGGACCTTCGGATGCACGATTGTCGTCCGAAATGCGTATATTTGCATAGAAAATAGTATTTCAGCCTATGCGACGCATTCTGATCCTTCTGCTGGCCGTCCTGTGCGCGGCCTCGTGCGGCCGCCGCCGCAGCGCTCCCGCCCAGAGCACGGCGGACTCCCGTCCGCGGGTCTTCCTGCCGGCCATCGCCCCGTCGGGCCTCTCGCCCGACGAGCAGCGCGACTACCTGCGCGTGCATTACTGGGACCATTTCGACTTCGCCGACACGCTTTTCGCCGTACGTGCCGACACGCTGCAGATGATCGAGGCCTATGCCCGTTACGTCATGCTGATTTCCGACCGTCCGACCGACGGTTCCCCGATCGATTCGCTGATGCGCCGCGCCTCCTCTTCGCGCAGGATGCTCGACTACTTCGCGATGCTCGCCGAACGTGTGTTGCACGATCCCAATTCGCCGCTGCGCAACGACGAGTTCTATATCCCCGTGCTGGAGGCGCAGCTGCGGAGCCCGTGGTACGACGAATACGAACGCATCGCTCCGCAGTACGACCTGGAGATGGCCATGCAGAACCGCCTGGGACACCCGGCCAACGATTTCCGCTATACGCTCGCCTCGGGAGCTTCGGGAACCCTCTACGGACTGAAGGCCGAATACGTCCTGCTGTTCATCAACAACCCCGGCTGCCCGATGTGCCGTGACATTCGCGAAGCGATCTCTTCGTCGCCGATGCTTTCGATGATGGTCGAGCGGGGGCAGCTCGCGGTGCTGGCGATCTATCCCGACGAGGACCTCACGGAGTGGCGCGACTACCGCGACCGGATTCCGACGTCGTGGATCAACGCCTACGACAAAGGGTGCGTCATCCGCGAGAAGAGCCTCTACGACCTCCATGCCATACCGGCGTTGTACCTGCTCGACAGCCGCAAGCGCGTGCTGGTGAAGGATTCGACCGACGTGTCGCAGATCGAGGAGGTGATCGACAAACGGGCGTAGGATGTTCCATGCGCTTCCCATCTGCGCTCTTGTGCCGCGGCTATAAGCCCCGCTTATCGCACCATCAGAAAAGACAATCGGAAATCTATGCGGATTCCGCACGGATTTGCTATCTTTGCAATACGAACAGAATATAATAACACACACTAAACATTCAAAGTATTATGGCAAAGAAATGGCGTTGTACCGTCTGCGGTTACATCCACGAAGGTCCCGAGGCACCCGATCAGTGCCCGATGTGCAAGGTAGGCAAGGAAAAATTCGTTGAACTGGAGGAAGCCGCGGGCGACCTCGATTTCGTGACGGTCCACAAGATCGGCGACGGCAAGGGTGCCAGCCCCGAACTGTGGGAGGGCCTCCAGAACCACTTCATGGGCGAGTGCACCGAGGTGGGCATGTATCTGGCGATGAGCCGTCAGGCCGACCGCGAGGGCTATCCCGAGATCGCCGAGGCTTACAAGCGTTACGCCTGGGAGGAGGCCGAGCACGCTTCGAAGTTCGCCGAGCTGATCGGCGAGGTCGTCTGGGACACCAAGACCAACCTCGAGAAGCGCATGAACGCCGAGTGCGGCGCCTGCGAGGACAAGATGCGCCTGGCCCGTCTGGCCAAGGAGCAGAATCTCGACGCCGTACACGACACGGTGCACGAGATGGCCAAGGACGAAGCCCGTCACGGCAAGGGCTTCGAGGGCCTCTACAAGCGCTACTTCAAGTAGTTTCCGATTTATAAGCGGAATTTCCGCATCTCTCTCGAACGGGGCGAATGGAATGTACGTCAGTACGATCCATCCGCCCCGTTCGTCGCATCGCTCCGGGGCGGGTTCGGAACGGCCCTGCGGCGTGCACTTTTTTTGACTCGTGTCCGGGTGTGATGGGTATTTTTGTGTATCTTTACCCCGGCTACATGATATGACTGATTAGAAAACTATGAAAAAGATTTTATGGCCGCTGTTCCTGGCGGCGATTGTCGGGGGAGCTCCTTCCTGCTCCGACGACGATCAGATTCCCGGCGATCCCGAAGGGGCTGTCTCCCTCAATATGATGGATGAGGGCAACGGCAAGACCCTGCTCGACGATTCGGGCATCTATATCGACAAGGCCCAGAATTTCGCGACGGGCGGGAACTGCGTGCTTTTTGCACTCGGCAAGGTCGGCGGACTGGGCGCCGTTGCACCCAAGTCGCTGGAGACGGGGACGTCGGTGGCCGCCGTCGAGGCGGGTCACGGCTACGTGGCCGTGCGTCCGAGGGCGCTGATGTCGTTCACGTCCGGAAAACAGGCCATGCCTATCGGTGACATGGATGTGAACTACCTGAAGATTTACGTGGTGTCGCCCCTTACGGCGGAGAACAAGACCGTCGGTGCGGCGGTCAGATACGTTGCGGCCCGGCCCGAGTCCTACAAGCTGCCCGAATACGGAAGCACGGTGCTGAGGATCGACCGTTCCAACTACGATCATCTCGAGCAGGAGGTGTCGCTGCCGCTGCCGGCGGGAGACGTGGAATACAAGTTCCTCGACGACGGCTATGCCATCGGCTGCGAGCAGCGCGGCGGGAAGCTGTACTTCCGGCTCGAAGACTGGTTCGCCCATGAATTTTCCCTTTATCTGCGCATCCGCGAGAGCTATACGAAAGTATATGTCGAAGTGGACCTGCTGAGATAGGCGTGCCATCCATGAAAAACGCCGGTGCATTTCATTGCACCGGCGTTTTTTCATACGCTACCTGGATCTTCTGAGGAACGACAGGAACGAGAACTTGTCGGATAGCCAGTTATACCCATCCTTGACCTTCGAGGCGACTTCGTAGACGGTTTCGATTCGGTCCCGGATGTATTTCAGCGCCGATCGCACGGCCAGCAGATAGACCACGGCGGCGAGCACGGCGAAAAATCCTCCGGTGATGAGCGCGGCAACGGCGACGGACCCCGTCAGCGACGCGAGCCACATGACAAACGCGTCGATGAAGAGGATGATCGCGATGGCGGCCGTCACACCGAAGAAAATCAGCGATGCGACGATGTTTCCGGTTGGAGCCTGGCTGTCTTTCATGGGTCGGTCCCGTTTATTCGTCCTTGTCGCAATCGCAGTCAAGACCGTTGCACTCGCAATGAATTTTGTCAATTTCATTTTTCAGCTTACGGGTACCTTTGTTGGCCAGGTCGCGGATGTCCTCACGGAATTCGGGACCCGATTTGGGGGTTACGAGCATGGCGACGACGGCTCCGACGAGCGCGCCGCCCAGAAAAGAAGCGAGACAGTTTGCTGAATGTTTCATATGGCATAAAGTTTTAATTCAGCAGGGAAACTTGCAAAGTCCGGGCCAAAACCGTACCTTTGGACGCATGATCGCCGACCCGCTCACATCCGTAGCCTTCACCGGCCACCGCACCTACCGCGGCGATGCCG
>CATKXN010000158.1 GCA_949840605.1 uncultured Alistipes sp. | reverse complement strand
CATCGGTATTAACGAGCCGCCGCACAGCGCTCGAAGTGCTTACAATCAAACTCTGCCTGCTGTCAAAACCGGGCACCCCCAGGTCTTTCCGGCGCAAAGCCAATCGGAAACTGCTGCAAAGATAGTGCATTTTTTCGAAATATCCGTCACGACGGGAATAAATCCGTGTTCCGACCGTCGGGCTGCGCTATTCCCCCGCCAGCAGCCTGCGCAACGTCTGCCGCAGCGTGTCGCCCGTGAGGGGTTTGGCGAGGTACTCGTCGCACCCCGCTTCGAGGGCTTTCTGACGGTCGCGGTCGTAGGCGTAGGCCGTCACGGCGATGACCGGCACCCGGCTCCCGCTCCGGCGAATCTGCTGCGTGGCCTTCAGACCGTCCATCACCGGCATCTGAATATCCATCAGCACGGCATCGGGGTGAATCTGCCCGCACAGCCGCACAGCCTCCTCGCCGTTGCCGGCGCGGATCACTTCGTACTCCTTTTTGAGCATCAGCGACAACAGCAGGTAGTTGCTGTCGGTATCTTCGGCGATCAGCAACACGGGGCGGCGTCCGCAACAGGATGCCGGCTGTGCGGGCCTCTGCGGCAGGCAGACGGCATCGGTACCCGGAAGCTCCCCGGGAATCCTCATCGGCACCGTAAACCAGAAGCAGGCGCCCTTGCCCGGCTCCGACTCGACGCCGATACGGCCGCCCATCTGCTCGACGATCGACTTCGAGATCGACAGACCGAGGCCCGTACCCTGGACGAAACTGTTCAGCTTGACGAACCGCTCGAAGATATCGGCCTGATGTTCCTTATCGATGCCCGAACCGGTGTCCGCGACCGCAAACCGCACCTGATCCTCCTCAACCGTGCAGCTCAGCGTGATGCTGCCTTCAGCCGTGAATTTGATTGCGTTGTTGATGAAGTTGGTGATGACCTGCGTCAGGCGGCCCTTGTCGCCCAGGATGAAGCAGGGGCCGCCGGGACCGACGAAGCGCAATTCGACGGGACGCCCCTGCACCTTGAGGCCCAGCGAACGCACCGCCTCCTCGCACATCTGGTTCACGTCGACCGGCCCGTAGTTGAAATCGAATGTCCCCGCTTCGATCTTCGAGAGGTCGAGAATATCCGATATCAGCGTGAGCAGCAGATCGTTGTTCTCCTCGACCACACGCAGGTAGTCGCGACGCTCTTCGGGGTCGTCCGTCTCGGTAAGCAGGTTCGAAAAGCCCACGATGGCGTTCAACGGCGTGCGGATTTCGTGACTCATATTGGCCAGGAACGCCGACTTGAGCCGGTCGCTGACCTCGGCCTTGTTTTTGGCCTCGATCAGGTTCCGTTCGGTCATCTTCAATTCCGTGATGTCATAGTTGACGCAGACCATCTCGATTTTCGACGGGTCGTTGTTCATCGGATTGCGCACCACGTTGATCCGCGTCCATTTCTCCGTGCCGTCGTCGTTCAGGATATGCAGGTCGAGGTTGAAACTGTCCGACGTTCCGGCCTTGACGCGGGCGATATGATCGAGAATCGCAGCCCTGTCGACGGGATCGACATGGTTGTAGACGCCGAGAATCCGGTCGAGCGGCGTATCGGGCTGCTCCCCGAGGTTCCTATACCACTGGGGCACTCCGACGCCCTTGCGCTCCAGCAGGTCGAAACGACAGAACCCCATCCTGCCCAGCTTGCTGACCAGCGCGAACGAACTCTCGAACTCCGCCAGCCGCGTATGGGCGCGGTTGATCTCCGTGTTGTCGATGTTTATCAGCATGAAGTTGGAGACGTTCCCCTCGATGTCGTAGAGCATGTTGACCGTCGTGAAAATCTCCAGAAAACCGGTTTTCGCCGAGGAATAATAGCCTTCGAGCCGGTCGAAGGGATAGTTGATCCGGAACGCCTGTTCGTGCCCGGCGCGGACCCCGTCGCGGACCGCCTGCGGTACGAGCGGATTCGCGAAAAAATTGAGTCCGACGGCCTCTTCGCGGGTCACGCCGAAGATCTCCATGTCCTTGTTGTTGATGTCGACCAGCGTCCCGTCCGGATCGTACAGTTCTACGCCGACCTGGATGTTGTCGAAGATGTTGCGCAGGAATCGCTCGTTGCGGTAAATCGCCTCGTGGGCCTTGTGCACCTCGGTCCGGTCCGTGAAGAACGCCACAACCTCCCCGGCACACGGAGAATAAAGAATATAATGAAGGAAAAGCTTTTCGCGGCGTTCCGTACAGAGAAGCCCTTCGACATATTTCCCCGTCCGGAAGACCTCCGAGGCATCCTCCAGCACCGGGGCGAGATCGCTCCCGAGTTCCGAGGCGAGGTGTCCGACACAGGCTTCGCGCGAAAGGCCCAGCAACTTGTCCGCGGCATCGTTCGTATCGATCACCCGGTAGTCGCACGGCCGGCCGGGCCCGTCGCCGAGCGCCTTCATCCGGACATACCCCATCGGCATATGACGGTAGAGGTTCTGCAGGTAGAGCCGGTCGGCCTGCGCCGCCTGCTCGGAGCGCTGCAGATCGAGACACAGCCCGATGATGTTGACCAGCGAGGCGAACCACTGGCAGTCCTCGTCGGTCCACTCGCGTCGTCCGTCGACGATGTCGATGCCGGCATAGCCCCAGACCTTGTCCCGCGAAGCCAGCGGCATGATGAGCAGCGACTTGATATCCTGCGCCGCCAGCAGATCGCGCTCGTCCGCCGCCGCGGGAGGCAGATCGCCGATGTCGGAAAGAATGATGGAATTACCCTTCGAAATGTGTTCCGTCCACCACGGAAACTCAGCCATCGGAATCGACGCGAGCCGGTCCTGCTCGCTGGAAACGCCCGCACCCGTCACCTCGTAGGTGCAGCTGTGAGTGTGTTTTTCCCAGTCGAACTCGATGATGTAGGCCCTGTCGCCGCGGAACATCGTAAGCACTTCGTAGAGGATCTTGTTGACCGTATCGCGGGTTTTGTCGCTGTGGAGCAACGAGAGCAGCGTATGCGAAATGCTGTTGAGCCGGTAGAGCAGGTTGTCGATCCGGACACTGTCGTGTCCGTTCTCCGCGGGCTGTTCGAGTCCGGTCTGCTGAACGTAACCGATCATGACGTCGCGCCCGTCGGGAGTCGTCTTCCGTTCGAGCACCTTCCATTGCAGCCACAGCCGCCGCCCGTCGGGGGCGATCAGGGGAATGGCGCGTTTGAGCGCATGGGCGTCCTGCAGCAGGCAATTCCCCGGTCCGGACATTTCGGCGTAAGCCTCCGGAATCAGACTTTTTATTTCATCGAATCCCACCTCCGGAGTGGGGTATCGGAGCAGGTTCTGCAAAAAATCGGACATGCGAAACATCCGTCTCGTCATATCCGCTTCCCACCAGCCTGTCTTGGCATCCTTCAATACCGCCCGCAGTATCTCTTCTTCTTTCATCTGCATTTCTCAGATATCTGGACAAAAGTAGGCATCCGGCGCCGGATTTACAAATAAAAACGAGTAATCTTATATACAGAAACGTTCATTGACACCCGCATTCGGTCCTTATCGCCGAACCGGACATATACGGAAGCTCCGGCAGCGCTTTTTTTACGCCGGAGTGTTTTGCGGGACGATATTTTGCGTATCTTTGGTGTCGCAACGACACTTTATCAGCATGCAGACAGATAACAAATATGTTGTCCGGCTACGCGATGCGGCGATCTATCATGCCGACGATCCGTTCGGCAGCCGTCCGGAAAAGAAACTCCTGCGACAGGGCGAAATGGTCCTTTCGGAGATAAACCTCTCGGTCGCCCCGGGGGAATTCGTATACCTGATCGGCCGGGTCGGGAGCGGAAAAAGCTCCCTGCTCAAAACCCTCTCTGCCGAGGTGCAGCTGCTCACGGGTGAGGGATACGTCGCCGGTTTCGACCTCCGGAAACTGCGCCGCCGGGACATCCCCTTCCTGCGCCGCCGCATCGGGATCGTCTTCCAGGACTACCAGCTGCTCACCGACCGCAACGTCTTCATGAATCTCTATTACGTGATGAAGGCCACGGGCTGGAAGCGCGAGCAGGAGATCCGCGAACGCATCGACCAGGTGCTGGGACTGGTCGAACTCGGGGCCAAGAGCTACAAGATGCCTTTCGAACTCTCGGGCGGCGAACAGCAGCGTCTGGTGATCGCCCGCGCCCTGCTGAACGACCCGCAGGTGCTGCTGGCCGACGAACCCACGGGCAACCTCGACCCGGTGACGGCCGACGGCATCATGCAGCTGTTCCAGAAGATCGCCGCACGGGGCTGCGCCGTGGTGATGTCGACGCACAATACGTCGCTGATCGAGAACTACCCCGCCCGTGCCGTCCTTTTCGCCCAGGGCCGAATCCGCGAGGTGGACCTCAAAGCCGAACTGGCATAGCTCCCCAGCACGGCCTGCAAGCTTTTTCGAACGCTTGTTTTATCCGGAAACATTTCGTATATTTGTACGATATTTTATAGACTACGATGAGTACCGAATTAGAAAACGTAAAAAAGCAAGAAGAAGAATACTCCGCATCGAATATCCAGGTCCTCGAGGGCCTCGAAGCGGTGCGCAAGCGTCCTGCCATGTACATCGGCGACATCGGCGAGAAGGGTCTCCACCACCTGGTATACGAGGTCGTGGACAACTCGATCGACGAGGCGCTGGCAGGCTATTGCACCGACATCGACGTGACGATCAACGAGGACAACTCGATCACCGTCAGGGACAACGGCCGCGGCATCCCCACCGACTACCACGAGAAGGAGGGCAAATCGGCGCTCGAAGTGGTGCTGACGGTGCTCCACGCCGGCGGCAAGTTCGACAAGGGCAGCTACAAGGTCTCGGGCGGTCTTCACGGTGTGGGCGTATCCTGCGTGAATGCGCTTTCGACGCTGCTGATCGCCGAAATCCACAGCCGCGACGGCAAGATCTACCGTCAGACCTACAGCAAGGGCGCCCCGACTTCGCAGGTCGAGGTGGTCGGCGAATGTTCGGACCGCGGTACGATCATCACCTTCAAACCCGACGGCTCGATCTTCACGCACACCACCGAATACAAGTACGACATTCTGGCCAACCGCCTGCGCGAGCTGGCGTTCCTGAACAAGGGCATCCGCCTGAACCTCAGCGACAAGCGCCCCGACGAGGAGGGCAAGACGCGCGAGGACCATTTCTATTCGGAAGAGGGTCTGAAAGAGTTCGTGAAATATCTCGACGCTACGCGCGGCACGCCGATCATCGACCAGATCATCTACCTCGACACCGAAAAAAACGGCGTCCCGGTGGAGGTAGCCATGCAGTACAACGACTCGTTCTCGGAGAACGTCCACTCCTATGTAAATAATATCAACACCATCGAGGGCGGTACGCATCTGACGGGATTCCGCCGAGCGCTGACCCGCACGCTCAAGAAATACGCCGAGGATTCGGGCATGCTCGCCAAACTGAAATTCGACATCAACGGCGACGACTTCCGCGAGGGACTTACAGCCGTCGTATCGGTGAAGGTGCAGGAGCCGCAGTTCGAGGGACAGACCAAGACCAAGCTGGGCAACGACGAGGTTTCGGCCGCCGTCGATCAGGCTATGGCCTCGGCGCTGGGGCAATATCTCGAAGAGAATCCCAAGGACGCCAAAGCCATCGTGCAGAAAGTGATCCTGGCCGCCACGGCGCGCCATGCCGCGCGTCACGCCCGCGAACTGGTGCAGCGCAAGACCGTGCTGTCGGGAGCGGGGCTCCCGGGCAAGCTGGCCGACTGTTCGAGCCGCGACCGCTCGATCGCCGAGATCTTCTTCGTCGAGGGTGACTCGGCAGGCGGTACGGCCAAATCGGGCCGCGACCGTAATTTCCAGGCCATCATGCCGCTGCGCGGTAAGATC
>CATKXN010000157.1 GCA_949840605.1 uncultured Alistipes sp. | reverse complement strand
AATCTATATCCTTGCCTGCGCCGGCCTCAGGGCCTCCTCGTGCGGCGAAGAGCTGCTGGACACCCGTTCCTCGTCGTCGTCCGATTCGGAGACCATGTTCTCGAACGAGACCTATGCCGAGGCGGCCGTCATGAACATCTACCGCCAGTTCGGCGTGGACAAGTCCTACCGCAACCGCTGGCTGGTCTACTACGGCGCCAACACGGATTCGGAGTGGTATGTCTCGGCCTCGCCCGACAAACCCACCGACACCAAGACGCTGATCTACACCTACAATCCCACCTACGACGATGCGGGCAGCCAGCTCAACGAGAGCAGCGGTCAGTTCGCGCTGATGTACACGGCCGTCGAGAACGCCAACCTCGCCATTGCGGGGCTCCGCAAGTACGGCCATGTCGAGACCGACGCCGGGATGCGCTACCTGCTGGGCGAGTCGCTCGTGCTGCGCGCGTTCTTCTATTTCGACCTGATCAAGGCCTGGGGCGACGTTCCCATGCGCTTCCAGCCCATCGGCGAGACGGGCGACGTGAACAAGCCCCGGAGCGACCGCGACGAGATCTACAAACTGATCATCGCCGACCTCGAGGAGGCCGTCGGTTATGTCGACTGGCCCGGCGAGGGTGTCCGCACGGGCACCGTGACCCGCGTCAACAAAGCTTTCGCCTACGGTCTGCTGGCCCGCGTGTGCCTTTCGGCCGCCGGCTATGCGCAGCGTCCCGGCGAGGGGCGGATCGGCACGGGCGACGTAGGCTCGAACCGCCGCAGCAAGCTGGTCGAAGCGGGGCAGGAGTGGGGCGACAACGCCCTCTACACCAAAGCGCTCGATGCCTGCAAGAAGGTGATCGCCAAAGAGAACGTCTGTGTGAAACTGGAAGGTTCGTTCGAGGAGATCTGGCGCGACATGATGAAACGCCAAGTCACGGCCGGGGGCGAGACCCTTTTCGTGATTCCCTTCGCCGACAACCGCGGCCAGTGGATGAACAACTACGCCATCCGGCACGCCACGGCCGACAAATACTGCGGCAAGGCCGGTGCGGGCGGCACCATCGGGCCGGTTCCCACGCTCTTCTACGAATATGACAAGGCCGACCGCCGCCGCGGCGTCACCTGCGTTCCCTATCGCTGGAACGGCGGCAGGCAGGAGCTGGAGAACGTGCAGAAATGGTATTGCGGCAAGTACCGCTACGAGTGGATGAACGACGTGGTGTCGGGCAACGACTGCGGCATCAAGCCGATCGTGATGCGTTATGCCGACGTGCTGCTGATGGCCGCCGAGGCCGCCAACGAGCTCAACGACCTGCCCTACGCCAAGGAGCAGCTGCGCAAGGTCCGCTACCGCGCCTTCAAATCCAACGATGCGGTCGACACCTACCTCGCCGGCATCGGATCGAAGGACGCCATGTTCAAGGCCATCTATAAGGAGCGCATGCTCGAACTCAACTGCGAGCAGGTCCGCAAGCAGGACCTGATTCGCTGGGGGCTGCTCAAGGCGTCGCTCGACGACGTGAAGGGCAAGATGAAGGCCATGCTCGACCACACGACCTATACCTCGGCCGTCACGGGCGACAGCTACGACTACGCGACCATCGGCACGAAGGTCTACTACAAATACGACGCCGACGGCGAGACGATCCAGCTCCACGGCCTCGACTTCGGCGAGGCCGGCGAGCCCGACGGCACGGGCTGGACGCTCTATACGTCGAAGAAGACCGACGGCACGCTCGAGGAGGAGTATATCAAGAGCGGTACGACCTCCGCGGGACGTATCGACATGATCTACCAGTACGATCCCGACGTGCACATGTTCTGGCCGATCTTCAAGCAGTCGATCACCACCAACAGCCTGCTGGCCAACGACTACGGTTATCCGGTGCGATAGCGATCTGAAAAAGGAAAAAACAAGCAACGTATGAAAACGATCATCAATAAATTCCTGCTGTCCGTGATGCTTTTCGCCGGTGCGGCGTCGCTTCACGGCTGTTCGGACCCCGACGGGATCATCGAGGATATCGCCTACGACCGCGAATTCTCCCCGCTGAACTTCACCTATACGCTGACCAACAACGTGAACGTCGCCTTTTCGTGGACGGTCATGACCGGCATCTCCGACTATACGCTGACGCTCTCCTACACCGACGGCGACGGCGGCGTTTACGACGAGGTGGACCTCATCGCCCCGCTCGACGGCGACGGCGCGACGGTCCGGACGATGGATTACGCTTTCAGGGAGCTTCCCGGCAACCGTGCGTGGAAGGCCGAACTGGTCGCCGTTTCGCAGCGCACGGGCGTCGCCGATTCGAAACCCGCGGTGTGCATCTTCTCCACGGGTGTCGAGAACCTCTTCCTGAACGACGGCAAGGTCTCCGACGAGGACATCACGGCCACTTCCGCCGTCTTGCGCTGGGTCGCCGGATCGAACGTCACCGACCTGAACGTGACTCCCGACGTCGGCAAGATCCCTCTTTCCGCCGACCGGATCGCCGCCGGCGAATATGAACTCACCGGCCTTAAGACCGGTACGGCCTACACCGTCGAGCTGCTGCGCGACGAGGCCGTGCGCGGAACCGTCACGTTCGTCGCTTCGGACAAGATCGACGTCGACGTGACCGACAAGAGCGCTTCGACGATCACCCTTTCGTGGGGCGCCGACCGGCAGATTACGGGCCTCGCGCTGAAAGGCGGCGGCGACGAACGCGACGTCACGCTGACCCGGGAGCAGGTTGCCGCGCATACCTACACGTTCGAGGGGCTGAAAGAGCGTACGGAGTACTCGATCTCGGTCTACATCGACGGTGTCGAGTCGGGCAGCCTGGTCGTCACGACGCTGGGGCAGTCCAGTTTCTGGGATTTCACGACGGGGTGGGAGATCGTCAGCTGGGATTCGAACCAGACCATCGACGGCCTCACGATTCTGGCCGCTTTGGGCAAGAACGTCGAAATCCGCGCCGATGCCGACTATGGCTGCAATTACCTCGACCTGCGCGGTAAATCGACCGTCAAGGAGGGCGAGGCGCCTACCCAGCGTGCCGTGCAGTTCGCGGTGGTGGGCGAGGGCGTGATCGCCATCGACTGTTATGCCAACGGCGCGGGCCGCAATTTCTACGCCTATGTCGATGCGCTGGGCAAGAGTTTCGGACCGTTCGAGGCTCCCACGGCCGACAACCGCGGCAAGATTTTCATTCCGTGCCCGGGCATCCCGGCTTCGGCCACCGTATCGATCTGGACCGACGCTACGATCAACCACATTTACAGCATCGGCTGGTACGAGGGTACCGAGGCTCCGGGGCAGAACGCCACGCCGCTCGCAGCTCCTGCGGTTACGGCCTCTCCCGCCGAGGTGACCAAGGGCGACAGCGCTCCCGTGACTTTCTCGTGGGCCGCCGTTCCCCATGCTGCGACCTATACCTACCGGCTTGCCCTGACGACCCTCGCCGGCGAGACCGAGGAGACCGTTCGTCTCTCGGAGACCGTTTCCGCGACCGAAATGACCGTTCCGGCCGAGACCGTCGCCAAACTCAAACCGGGGACCTATACGATTTCGGTAACCGCTGCGGCCGCCTCCGACTACCTCTATAAACCGTCTCCTTCGGGCAGCGCTGTGCTGACGGTCAACGACACCAAGCTGGCCGCACCGGTCGTGAAGCTCGATCCGGCGAAAGTGACCAAGGGCGGTCAGACCGCCGTGACGGCTTCGTGGGATGCCGTCGAAGGCGCGGCGTCGTATGACGTCAGCTTCGACAACGGCGCCGCCGAGACCGTGAACGGCACCTCCTACACGATCGCCGCCGCCACGGTCGCCGGGCTTGCCGTGGGCGAGTACACGATTTCGGTGGTCGCCATCCCCGCCGACGCTTCGGCGCAGGCTTCCGATTCCGGTACGGCCAAACTGACCGTCGCCGAAGCGACGACAGGTCCCGGGACGGATCTGGCTTGGGGCGCGGATGAATTTGCAGCCATTTGGGCCGGATTCGGCAACAGTACGGGGGATATCAACGCCGAGGCGCTGGCGACGATGACCGAGACGGCCGATCTGAAGAAGAACGCGGACGGCTTCACCTATAAGGGACTTACGTTCCTGATGGGCGGCGGCAAGTTCAAGTTCGGTTCGAACAACAATGCAGACGGACAGAAAGCGCTGCGTTTCCAGTTCGGCGGCACGGGCAGTATGAAGAAGGCGAACGTGTCGTTCGCGGTGGATGCTCCGGGTACGCTGGTCGTGGAGGCGGTTTCGGGCGGTACGACGGCCCGGGCGCTGGCCGTGGCTGTCGACGGGGCGGAATTGCCGGCGCAGGAGGCTCCTGCGAGTGGCGACGGCGCCGTGAAGCTGACGTTCGATTGTTCGACGGCATCCGCCGGATCGACGGTCACGATCTACAGCAAGAACAGCGGTATCAACGTCTTCTCGATCGTCTGGACGCCGGCAGGCGGCTCGGGCGGCGGTTCGGGCACGGATTACACGATGACCCTTTCGGCTACGGCGGGTGAGCTCTCGTCCAACATCAAGGACTTGCCGACCGGTTGGGCCGCCACCGACAGTACGTGGACGGCTGCCGATGATACGGGCGCCAGCACGATTACTTTCACGGGCAATATCTATTACAGCAACAGCAGTACGAAAAATGTCGTGTGGTATTTCAACAAGGGCAAGGCTGAAACGCATGTGGCGGCTTCGGATATGGGCAGGATACGCAAGATTACGATCAACCCCAATTCGGCCCGTAAACCCGAGTTGCTGACGTGTACCTACGGCGCATCGTCGACGGTCCTGCCGGCTGCGGAGCCCGCGGGAGCGAATTCTTCCACGATCACCTTCGATTTTGCGGCGGCGGGAGTCGATGCGAGTGATTTCCGAATCGATTTCACGGACACTTCTACCAATGTCGAGGTCGGTAAAGTCGTTATCGAATATACCAAATAGGCCGCAGGCTTTGTTTGCCGGGGCGCTCAAATTTGAGCGCCCTTTTTTGCCGTTTGACCGTTTCGGAACCGGATTTGCAGGGGACATGGTAAAAATGTAAATGGATTTTCGTATCTTTGGCTTCGCCTGAGATACTACCGTCCGGCCATGTTCAAATAAATTTGACATTACCCTCACTTATTCGTATCTTTGGCTTCGCCGAAGATACTCCCGCTCGGCAAAATGCAAGCGAACTTGCTTTTGCGCTCACTTATTCGTATCTTTGCATGATATTTCGCTTGTAATGGCAGAAAAAGAAAAAGACATACTGGAAAATATCGGAGAGCAGGAGTACAAGTACGGCTTCACGACGGACATCGAGACCGAAACCATCGGCAAGGGTCTTTCGGAGGAGGTCGTGCGGCTGATCTCCGCCAAAAAGGGCGAACCGGAGTGGATGACCGAGCGCCGTGTGGCAGCCTACCGCCACTGGCTGACGCTGGAACCTCCGACGTGGGCCCACCTGACGATTCCCCCGATCGACTTTCAGGAAATCATCTACTATGCGGCTCCCAAGCCCAGGAAACAGCTCGGCTCGATGGACGAAGTCGATCCCGAACTGAAGCGCACGTTCGACAAACTGGGCATTCCGCTCGAGGAGCAGATGGCCCTGGCGGGCGTTGCGGTCGATGCCGTGATGGACTCCGTGTCGGTCAAGACCACTTTCAAGGAGACGCTGGCCGAGAAGGGAATCATCTTCTGTTCGATCTCCGAGGCGCTGCGCGACTTCCCCGAGCTGGTGAAAAAATACCTCGGGAGCGTCGTGCCCTACACCGACAACTTCTACGCCGCGCTGAACGCCGCGGTCTTTTCCGACGGTTCGTTCTGCTACATCCCCAAGGGGGTGCGCTGTCCGATGGAGCTTTCGACCTATTTCCGCATCAACGCCGCCG
>CATKXN010000156.1 GCA_949840605.1 uncultured Alistipes sp. | reverse complement strand
ATACCGACGATTACAAGGACGACTACATGTCGCGCGCCCATTGGGTCAACGCCCTGATGGGCGGTTCGGAGCGTCTGCCCGACTCCGCGGGGCTGCGCATTCCGCTCGATATGGCCCTGGCGTTCCATTCGGACGCGGGCGTCCGCGACGGCGACGGGATCGTCGGGACGCTGGGCATCTGCTATACCCGCGAGAACGGCGGCCGGTTCGCCGGCGGGGCGGACCGCTACCGTTCGCGCGACCTCACGGACCTCGTGCAGACGCAGATCGTCGAAGACATCCGCCGCACGTTCGAACCCGACTGGCAGCGCCGAGGGCTGTGGAACCGCGCCTATTACGAAGCGCGCGTCCCGGGCGTCCCGACGATGCTGCTGGAACTGCTTTCGCACCAGAATTTCGCCGATATGCGCCTGGGGTGCGATCCGCGCTTCAAGTTTCTGGTGAGCCGCGCCGTCTACAAGGGCATCCTGCAGTATGTCAGTTCGCAATACGGATCGCCTTATGTCGTGCAGCCGCTGCCCGTCGAGGCATTCGCTGCGGAGTTCACGGCGGAGGACCGCGTCGCGCTGTCGTGGAGCCCGGTGATGGATCCGTTGGAGAAGAGCGCCGCGCCGACGGGCTATGTGGTCTATACGCGCGTGGACGACGGAGGGTTCGACAACGGATGTCCGGTCGACGAGCCCCGTCTGATCGTCGAACAGAAGCCGGGTCACATATACAGCTACCGGGTGACGGCCGTGAACGAGGGCGGCGAGAGTTTTCCGAGCGAGACGCTCTCGGCCTGCCGCGTGGCGGAAGAAAAGGGCCGGGTGCTGATCGTCAACGGATTCGACCGCGTGAGCGCCCCGTTCAGCGAGCGCAGCGATTCGCTCGCGGGCTTCCGCATGGAGATCGACGGCGGGGTTCCCGACCGGCAGGACATCGCGTTCGTCGGGGCGCAGCATGTCTTTGACCTCGCGCAGGCCCGCTGCAATGTGGACAGCATCGCGCTCGGGGCCTGCGGATGCGATTTCGAGACCGACGTGATCGGCGGCAATACGTTCGACTATCCGTCCCTGCACGGGCGATCCGTGGCGGCGGCGGGATACTCTTTCTGTTCGGCTTCGCTGAAAGCCGTGGAGCGCGGCGAGACGGCGCTCGAACCGTATCCGGTCGTCGACCTCATCCTCGGCAAACAGCGGACGACGACGATCGGCCGCGGGGTGCAGGACCCTGCGTTCGCCGCTTTCTCGCCCGAATTGCAGGGTGTCCTGCGGCGTTACCTGGCCGGCGGGGGTGCGCTGTTCGCTTCGGGAGCCTATGTGGCTTCGGACCTGTGGGCGGAGGAGGCTCCGGATGCGGGGCGCGCATTTGCCGAAGAGGTGCTGCACTGTGCGCTCGATACCGGGCATGCGGCCGAGCGAGGCCGGGTGCGGGTCGTGACGGCGCACAAGGACTTTTCGCGCGGTGAATACCGTTTCAACAATGAATGCCGTCCCGACCGGTACATCGTCGAGTCGCCCGATGCGCTGAAACCCGTGGGTGCGGGGGCTTTCGCCGTGATGCGCTACGTCGAGAACGGACGCACGGCGGGCGTGGCCTGTGAGGCGCAGGGGAGGACTTTCGTCGTGGGATTCCCTTTCGAGTCGATTCTCAGCCATACGGAACGCGACCGGCTGATGCGCGACGCCCTGCGATTCCTGTTGAATGAAAATGTTAAATAATCTGTATAGTCAACTTAAAATTAAAATATTATGTCGCTGGAACAGCAAATATCGAAAGGGATCATGGAGGCCATGAAGGCCAAGGATACGGTGCGCCTGAGCGCGCTGCGCAATGCCAAGAAGTACATCATCGAGGCCAAGACCGCAGGTCCGGAGATCGCCGAACTGCCCGATGCCGACGTGCTGAAAATCATCTCGAAACTCGCCAAGCAGGGCACCGATTCGGCGGCGATCTTCGCCGGACAGAACCGCGAGGACCTGGCGGCCGAAGAGCTGGGACAGGTGGCCGTTTACCAGGAGTTTCTGCCCAAACAGCTGACCCCGGAGGAGCTGACCGCCGAGGTGAAGGCCGTGATCGCCGAGGTCGGCGCCGCGTCGATGAAGGAGATGGGCAAGGTGATGGGCGTTGCGTCCAAAAGACTCGCGGGCCGCGCCGACGGCAAGGACATTTCGGCCAAGGTGAAGGAGCTGCTGTCGTAAGATGCGCCTGCTGGAACACCTGCACCGCAACGTGAAGACCGTCGCCATGCCGACGGCCATGGTGGTCGGGGCGTTGCTCTGCCGTCCGATCTCGGCGCTCGAAGCGTGGACGCACCAGATGATCACCCCGACGCTGATCTTCCTGATGCTCTTCTTCACTTTCTGCCGCGTGAAACCCAGGCAGATGAAGCCCTCGATGCTGCACGCCTGGCTGCTTTTGTTCCAGACGGCGGTCTGCATCGGGGTATATTTCGCGCTGCTGCCCCTGAACGATGCCGTGGCGCAGGGAGCGATGATCTGCGTGCTGGCGCCCGTGGCGATGGCCGCGGTGGTGATCGGCGGCATGCTGGGGGCCGACGTCGCCACGATGGCCACGTACAGCCTGCTGAGCAACATGGCGGTCGCCCTGCTGGCTCCGGTGATCCTCACGTTCACGGGGACCGGGGCATGCACCTTTACGCAGATACTGGCCCGCATCGCGCCGCTGCTGGTGATGCCTTTCGCCGCGGCGCAGTTCTGCCGTTTCGTCTTTCCGAAGGCGGCGCAGTGGGTCGGGGACCACAGCCCGATTTCGTTCTACATGTGGCTGGCGTCGCTGCTGGTGATTATCGGCCGCACGACGGCTTTCATCATCGACCTGCACGACGCCTCGCTCACGACGGAGCTGTGGCTGGCGTTCGCCGCGCTGGTGCTCTGCCTCGTGCAGTTCAAGGTGGGGCGCATGCTGGGCCGACGCTACGGCGATCCCGCCGCGGGCGGACAGTCGCTCGGGCAGAAGAATACGGTGCTGGCGGTGTGGATGGCGCAGTCGTTCCTGAATCCCATTTCGTCGATCGCCCCCACGGCGTATATCGTCTGGCAGAACTTCGTGAACTCGTATCAGATATGGAGAAAGGACCGCGAGAAATGAACCGCGCGGGCAGGACGGTCTATCCGATCCTGCTGATGGTCTGCGCCACCCATCTGCTCAATGACATGATGCAGTCCGTCATTCCGGCGGTCTACCCGCTCCTCAAGGAGAAATTCGGCTTCACGTTCGCCCAGATCGGTCTCATCACGCTGGTTTTCCAGCTCACCTCGTCGCTCCTGCAGCCCGTTGCCGGACGCATGGCTGACCTCCATCCGCGGCCCTATTCGCTGGCCGCGGGGATGTGTTTCACCCTGTGCGGGCTGCTCGCGCTCGCCGCCGCCCCCGGATTCTCGCTTATCCTGGTGTCGGTCGGACTGATCGGCTGCGGTTCGTCGGTCTTCCATCCCGAATCCTCGCGCGTGGCCCAGCTTGCCTCGGGAGGCCGCAAGGGATTGGCGCAGTCGATTTTCCAGGTCGGCGGCAACGCCGGAAGCGCCCTGGGACCCCTGCTGGCCGCGCTGATCGTGATTCCGTTCGGGCAGGCTTCGATCGGATGGTTCGCACTGGCCGCGCTGCTGGCCATCTTCATTCTCGTAAAGATCGGAAACTGGTACAAATGCCAGCTGGCTTCGGCGGCCCGACGTCCCGTCGTCGCCGCGGACGCCGCAGGGCCCGGCCTTTCGAAACGGAAAATCCGGCATGCGCTCGTCATTCTGGGTGTGCTGGTCTTCTCGAAGTATTTCTTCATCGCCTCGATGACCAACTATTTCACCTTCTTTCTGATGGAGAAGTTCTCGATGTCGGTGCAGGGGGCTCAGTATGCGCTTTTCGCATTCCTTGCGGCTTCGGCGGCGGGGACCTTCATCGGCGGGCCGGTCGGCGACCGCATCGGGCGCAAATACGTGATCTGGGGCTCGATCCTCGGCGCGGCGCCCTTTACGCTGATGCTTCCCTATGCGGGTCAGGCCGGGACCATCGCGCTGGCCGTCGTTATCGGACTGGTCATTTCGTCGGCCTTCTCGGCCATCCTGGTCTATGCCACCGACCTGATGCCCGGCAAGGTCGGCATGATCGCCGGGGTCTTCTTCGGGCTGATGTTCGGACTGGGCGGCCTCGGCTCGGCTTTCTTCGGGTGGCTGGCCGACCGGACGAGCATCGAATTTATTTTCCGGGTCAGCACGCTGCTGCCCCTGCTGGGCGTTATCACGGGCTTTTTACCGAACATAGAATTGAAAAGAGATGAAAAATAAAATCTATCCCCGCGAGGGTGACCGGCAGACGGTCTATCTGAAAGAGGTCGTCAGCGACCCGAACATCGAGGTGGGAGAGTGGACCATCTACAACGATTTCGCGGCCGACCCCGTCGATTTCGAGCGCAACAACGTGCTGTACCATTACCCGGTGAACGGCGACCGGCTGGTCATCGGGAAATTCTGCTCGCTGGCCTGCGGCGCGCGGTTTCTGTTCAACAGCGCCAACCACACGCTCAGATCGCTGTCCACCTATCCGTTCCCGATCTTCTGGGGCGGTGATTGGGGCATCGACAAGTCGGAGGTGGCCTCGGCGTGGGACAACCGGGGCGACATCGTCGTCGGCAACGACGTGTGGATCGGTTACGAAGCGGTCGTGATGGCGGGTGTCACGATCGGCGACGGAGCGATCGTCGCCACGCGGGCCGTCGTGACGCGCGACGTGCCGCCCTACGCCATTGTCGGAGGCGTTCCGGCCAAGGTCATCAGATACCGTTTCGATCCGGCGACGGTGGAGCGCCTGCTTGCGATACGCTGGTGGGAGTGGCCTGCGGAGAAGATTCGCCGGGCCCTGCCGCTGATCCGCGGCGGAAAAGCCGACGAGCTGGCGCTATTTGCGGAAAATGAAATAGACGGCCAGGACCAGGCATAGAAATCCTGCGAGGTGGTTCCAGCGCAGCGTGTCGGATTTCATGAAGACCAGCGCGAAGACGGTGAACACCGAGAGCGACACGACCTCCTGGATCACTTTCAGCTCCCAGATCGAGAACGGGCCGCCGAATTCGCCGCTTCCGATGCGGTTGGCCGGGACCTGGAAGCAGTATTCGAACAGCGCGATGCCCCAGCTAAGCAGGACGATGGCGAGGAGTCCGAACCGTTCGAGTCTGGTTTTGAAGGCGATATGCCCGTACCACGCCAGCGTCATGAAGGCGTTGGAGACGACGAGCAGCAGAATGGTGGCGATTCCCTTGAACATGATACGCGCGTTATGAACCGCGCAAAAGTAGTAAATTATTCGATATGATGTGCTCCTCGAAACGGAAATACGCATTGGTGACCGGCGCTTCGTCGGGACTCGGGCGCGAATACGCCGAACAGCTGGCGGCGCGGGGATACGGGTTGGTGATGGTCAGCGACCGCGACGGGGAGAACCGGGCCGCGGCCTGTGCGGTCGCCCGGCAGTACGGCGTTTCCGTGCTGCCGCTCTGTATGGACCTCTCCGAACCGGATGCCGCCGTGAAACTCCATGCCGAAACCGCGGCGCGCGGGATCGAGATCGCGGTGCTCGTCTGCAATGCGGGCATTCTGCTGTTCGGTCCCCTGGCGGCGACGCCTCCCGAACGTGTCGGCCGAATCGTTGCGCTGCACTGCACGACGCCCGCGTTGCTGTGCCGTCTCTACGGGGAGGATATGCGGCGGCAGGGCGGCGGGCATATCCTCCTGATGTCGTCGGCGACGGCATGGATGCCGTATCCGACGATTGCGGCCTACGCCGCGACGAAGAGTTTTCTGGGGACATTCGCCCGGTCGCTCGGTTTCGAAATGCGGAAATACGGCGTTCGCGTGACGGGTGTTTTCCCGGGAGCGGTCGATAC
>CATKXN010000155.1 GCA_949840605.1 uncultured Alistipes sp. | reverse complement strand
CGACCGACTACATAAACCCCACGGAGCATGTGGTCAGAATCGCCGGAGCCACCCGGGAGACCCGCATCGTGATTGCGGCACATCCCTACGGAACCAAGCACTACCGCCTGTGGATCGACGACATCCTGTTAACTAAAAATTGACAACAAGCAACCCGGTTCGATTCTTTATCGCCGCTGCGGCGGCGATAACGAATCCACCGCAACAGAAACGACATACCATGAAACCGATGAAATTCATCCTCATCCCGATGCTGAGCCTCTCGCTCTGCGCCTGCGGCGGCGACGGGGGCGACACCCCCGGTCCCGGAAAACCCGAAGGACCCGACCGATCGCCGACCACGGGAATCGACCGGTTCGAGGCCGCCAACATCTTCAGCCGCAACACCGCCCTGCCGAACGACACGGCGATGCAGGGTTTCAACCTCGATTCGGACGGCTCGGTGTGGTACACGCAGTTGTCCAACACCAACCCGGAGCAGCTGAACTGGGTCCGTGCGCAGCCCAACAAGGGCACGTCGGTGCTGACCGAAAACCGCGAGTACATGAAACTCACCTACTTCGGCCACGGAACGAACACCGCCCTCGAAGAGGACGGCGCCGACCGTTACCTGTGGGCCGGGGCCTACGGCGTCTGCAACGCCAAGGGCCAGTACTGGAACGAAAAGCTGGTGGGACGCGTCAAATACGTGAAGGGAGCCACCGTCAGGACCAACGAATGCAACGAATACTACTACATCGGCGACTACACCGACCTGCACCCGTCGATCGACGCCGAAAACGACCTGCTGACGGTCAACTACGGCGACCGGGCCAATTCGTCCTACCGCTGCTTCGTCGTCTACCGGTTGAGCGAGGCGAAAAAAGCCCCCATGACCAACGTTACGATCACCTGCACCGACGGCTTCCAGACCGGCAAACCCGCTTCGACCGATCCGGTCAGCGTCGTGGTGCGGTGCCGCGACCTGACGACGCTGACGCCCGTCGCCCGCCCGCGCTTCCTCAAGACCGGCTACGGCGCGAGCGGCGCGACCTACTACGACTGGCAGGGGTACGACGTTCACAAGGATCGGCTCTACTACACCGAAGGACAGTCGAAATACAACCTCTTCGGCTCGTTCTACGCGGGCAGTTCGTACGCCTACGTGACGGTGTTCGATTTCGACGGCAGGGTCGTCGAGGAGCGGACGCAGGTGGCCGTCGTGTCGGACAAGGAGAAACTGACCGAGATCGGCGTCTCGGTGTTCGGAGCTTTGGAAGCCGAGGGCATCAAAGTCCACAACGGCAAACTTTACCTGGGCTACACGGCCCGCGGAATCACCGCCGAAAACACGAAACACTACCAGAATATCTTCGCATTCAACCCCGCTTCGAAATAAACGCCCTATGAAAACCCGTTTTTGGAAAAGACTGTGCGGCATGCTTCTGACTCTCGCCGCCGTCGAAGGCTTCGCCCGGGCGCCGATCACGCCCAACGATTTCGAGGGGAGCGACACGCAGCGCATCCGGCAGGCGGTGGCCGCAGCGAAAGGGACGACCCATTCGATCACCATTCCGCGCCGCAACGCCAACGGAACGGACATCTGGATGATCGACAGCGCGATCCTGCTGCCGTCCGGCATGACCGTGATCCTGGACAACTGCACCATGCAGCTGTCGGACTGCTGCCGCGACAACATGTTCCGCAGCGACAACGTGGGCATCGGCATCACAGAGCCCGTCTGGAACGAGAACATCGCCGTCGTCGGCGTGGGCAACGCGGTGCTCAGAGGCGCCGCCAACCCCCGGGCCACCGGCGACGGGCTCCGCAACCTGAGTCTCGACCCCGCCCCCAACCACAACAAGGACCGCAGCAGCTACGGAACCGACGCGGGAAAAGTCGGCCGGAAACAGACGTCCGACTGGCGGAATTTCATGATCCTGATCGCCTGTGTGAAGGGTTTCGATCTGAAAAACGTGCGCATCGAGTATGCCCATACGTGGGCCGTCACGTTCGAACGGGTCCACCACGCCGAGCTCTCGAACCTCCGTTTCTACACCCCGCAATACCGCTATATCGGCGGACAGCGGAAACACACCTTCAACAACGACGCCATCGACCTGCGCGAGGGGTGCAAGTATTTCCGCATCGACGACATCACGTCGGTCAACGGCGACGACTGCATCGCCCTTTCGGCGCTCGACATGGGCCCCCGTTACCACGCCAGCGGCGACGTCGGCTCGTTCCAGGTACCGTCGTGCCGGCACGACGGCCCCCAGGACGACATCGAACACATCTACATCACCAACGTCAAGACCAACTACACGGGCGTCGCCCTGCGCGCCAGCGACAGCGCAAGCATCCATCACGTTTACATCAACGGCGTCATAACGGCCGCGGACCCCACCGTTACGCCGCCCTACGCCGGCAGTCCCTACGTCATTCTGGTCGGGAACCGGGCTTACGGAAAGCCCTCCGAAAAGCACCGTATCCACGACATCTACGTGATGAACGTCATCGGCGACGGGCTCCGGCTGATCGACGTGAAATCGCCCGTCGCCGACTGCGTGTTCATGAACGCGATCTACACGGGCGACAAAGCCCCCGCGGCCGTCACCTACCGGGAAGGCGTCCGGGAACAATGCGTCAATGTCCGGGAGATCAATTTGGTAAAAGCCGCGCGCGAACAGCAGTCACAATGACAAGACACCATCTTATTCTGCTCGCGGCGGTCTTCGTCCTGATCGCCGGATGCTCGAACGACCGGAAGGGCGGCGGACCCTCTACGGGATCGCTCACGGGACGCGTCGCCTCGGCCGACGGTACGCCGCTGGCCGGAGTGGTCGTCTCCGACGGCCTGCTGATCACCCGCACCGACGCCGACGGAAACTACGCACTCGATTCGGACAAGGAGCTGGGCTGCGTCTTCATCTCCATCCCGTCGGGCTATATGCCCGCCGCCGACGCCTGCGCCATCCCGCGGTTCTTCGCCCGCACGGAGAAACCCGCCGGGCAGAGCGAACGGCACGACTTCACGCTGACGCCCGTCGACAACGACCGGCACACGGTCATCGCGGCCACCGACCACCACCTCGCCGACCGCGAATCGCGCGACGTGGCGCAGTTCACGGCCGACGGGGGCTTCATCGACGACGTGAAGGCCGTCGCCGCGGCGGCCCGGACGCCCGTCTACTCGGTCTGCATGGGCGACATGAGCTGGGACGAATACTGGCACAAACACGGCTTCATGCTCCCCGATGTCCGGCAGCTCTACGCGCGTCACGACTTTCCCTGTCCGGTATTCCACGCCATGGGCAACCACGACAACGACCCCTGGTGCGACTCGGACCAGGCGGCCTCGGCAGCCTTTCGCCGGGAAATCGGCCCGGCCTACTATTCGTTCAACCTCGGCGAACTGCACTATGCGGTGCTGGACAACATCGTCTACGTCAACACCGGAGGCCGCCAGGGCGCCATCGGGAAACTCGACTACGAAGTGCGTATCGACGACCGCCAGCTGGCCTGGCTCAGGGCCGACCTGGCGGCCGTCGCCGACAAGACGGCCCCGCTCGTAATCGTCATGCACGCCCAGCTGCACTGGTGGCAGCGCGGCGGCGGGGACGTTGCGTGGAAATACGCCTTCACGCGCGGCGCCGAAAGACTGCTCGAAGCCCTCGCCGGATTCAGCGAGGTGCACCTCATCACGGGCCACTCGCACATGAATTTCCGGCTGCTGAACGGCAACGTCCGCGAACACAACATCGCGGCGACGAGCGGCACCTGGTGGTGGACGGGACAAATCCACGACGACTATGCGGTCAATATCTGCCTCGACGGTTCGCCCGGCGGCTACGAGGTCTTCGAGGTCGACGGACGCGACATCCGCTGGTATTACAAGGGCATCGGCCTGAGCGGCGACCGCCAGTTCCGGGCCTACGACATGAACGAGGTGCTGAAGAACGAACGCATCCGGGCCTCGGGCGACTTCACCCCGACGGGGACGTCCGGCGGCATGAACGACGCCTACGGTCCGAACGACATCCTCGTGAACATCTGGGGCTGGCAGCCCGACTGGACGGTCCGCGTAACGGAAAACGGGCGCGAACTTCCGGGCGTGCGCGTCGTCGGCAAGGACCCGCTGCACAAGATCGCCTACACGCGCAGCACCGTGCCGTTCCAGACCGCCTACAATCCCCATATGTGGCGTTACCGTGCCTCGGGCCCCGCGACGAGCGTCCGCATCGAGGTCACCGACTCGTTCGGCCGCACCTCCGCCGAGACGATGACGCGCCCCAAGGCGTTCCATATCCGGATGAAATAAGCGTCCGGTCCCGTATTCCCACCGAATTTCAGGCAGCATTTTCCCCGATGCCGCCGTTTTTTCCGTTTCAGGACAGTTTCACGCCTAAATCGGACTGACGGCATACCCCGAGGAAACGTAACTTTGCAGCATGAAATCATCCACCACGCGCATTCACGTCAATCCCGCCTCGGAACGCCTGCGCAACTTCGCGGAGCACCTTCCCGACCAGTTCGAAAACGGCGGCGAGATACTGCATGCCGGACGCAACACGATCAAGGTCTTCGACGTCGGGGGCATGCGGGTCGCGGTCAAACGTTTCCGCCGTCCGAATCTGTTCCAGGCCTTCGTCTACACCTTCTTCCGCCGGAGCAAGGCACGCCGCTCCTACGAACACGCCGTGCGGCTGCGGGCGTTGGGCGTCGACTCGCCCGAACCGATCGCGTGGAGCGAATACCGCCGCCACGGACTGCTGAGCGACAGCTACTACCTATCGCGCTGCTCCGACTACACGCCGCTGTCGCAGACCACCGGGCATTTCCCCTCGGCCCAAACCGTCCCCGTGCTGGAAGCGTTCGCCCGCTTCGCCGTGCAGCTCCACGAGCGGGGCATCGAACACCGGGATTTCAACCACGGCAACGTCCTCTGGCGCCGCGATGCGGCGACGGGAGCCGTCCGCTTCCAGTTGATCGACATCAACCGCATGGGGTTCGCCGACCGGCCGCTGCGGCCCCGCGCCTGCATGGTCAACCTGCGGCGGCTGTCCTGCCCCGCCGTGGCGTTCCTCTTCATCCTCGACCGCTACGCCGAGACCCGCGGCTGGAACGTCGACGACACGCTGCTGCAGGGCACCTTTTTCCGCCTCGCTTTCGGACGCCGCAAGGAACTGCGCAAGCGGTTCCGGCACCGGAAGCGGTGATTTTTCCGCAAAAAAACAGCCCCGGCGTTTGGATTTCCGGATTATTTCGCTACATTTGCCGGTGATAAAGTCCATCGCGACCATGAGAGCATACGGTTTTGCATACTTTTTTTATTACTTTTTCTTTTACGGCAAGAGAAAAAGCGGGATCGCGTGCAATTAACTGTATGAAATTAAGAATATAGATTAATGATGATACGAAAATCCCGCTCGGCCGAGCGGGCTTTTTCTTTTTCAAACCAAACTATGGAACAGATCGCAATACAGGGCATCGCAGGCTGCTTTCACGAAACGGCAGCACGCAACTACTTCAACGAACGGCAGATCGGCATCATCCCCTGCCTGAGCTTCGACGAGCTGTTCGCCCGGATGGCGGCGAACCCCTCGCTGCTGGGCATCGCGGCCATCGAGAACACCATCGCGGGCAGCCTGCTCCCCAACCACGAATTGCTGCAGCAGAGCCGCGCACGGATCATCGGCGAACAGAAACTCCGCATTTCGCACGTGCTGGCGGCGCTGCCCGGGCAGTCGATCGGCGAGATCGGCGAGGTCCATTCGCACCCGATCGCGCTGATGCAGTGCGGCGACTTTCTCAAGGCGCACCCCGCGATGAAGATCGTCGAACGCGACGACACGGCCGGCAGCGCCCGGGAGATCGCCGAGGGGCGGCTCGCAGGCACGGCCGCCATCTGCGGCGCCGACGCGGCGGAGCTCTACGGGCTC
>CATKXN010000154.1 GCA_949840605.1 uncultured Alistipes sp. | reverse complement strand
GCGGAACCGGCTGCGGAACAGCCCGCAGGCAACGATAACGAGGGATTTTTCGACTGATGACCGACGAACGACCGATCGAGGAGCTGGACCCGGAGGTGATTCCGGCAGACGGGGAGGACGAAGAGGAAGCGGGCCTCTACGAGCACTTTGCGGTGACGGCCGACAAGGGGCAGACGCCCATGCGGCTGGACAAGTTCCTGGCCGTGAGGATGGAGCACTGCTCGCGCAACCGTATCCAGGCGGCGGCCGACAGCGGCAGCATACTGGTCAACGGCAAGGCCGCGAAGTCGAGCTACAAGGTCAAACCGCTCGACCGCATCCAGATCGTGATGCCCTACCCGCGGCGCGAGGTGGAACTCCGGGCCGAGAACATTCCGCTCGACATCCCCTATGAGGACAAATGGCTGCTGCTGGTCGACAAACCCGCCGGGATGGTCGTCCATCCGGGCGTGGGCAACTACGACGGCACGCTGGTCAACGCCCTGATGTACCACCTCAACGCACAGGGAATTCCGGCCGAGGAGCAGAACCGCGCGGGGCTGGTGCACCGCATCGACAAGAACACATCGGGACTGCTGGTGATCGCCAAGGACGAACAGACCCATGCGCGGCTGGCCAAACAGTTCTTCGACCACACGATCCAGCGACGCTACGTGGCTCTCGTATGGGGCAATTTCGAGGAGGACGAAGGAACCATCACGGGCCATATCGGACGCAGCCCCAAGGACCGGCAGAAGATGTACGTCTTCGCCGACGGCTCGGACGGCAAACACGCCGTAACGCACTGGAAGGTCCTGAAACGCTACGGTTACGTCACCCTCGTGGAGTGCCGTCTGGAAACGGGGCGCACGCACCAGATCCGCGTCCACATGGCGTGGATCGGCCACCCGCTGTTCAACGACGAACGCTACGGCGGCGACCGCATCCTCAAAGGCACGACCTTCGCCAAATACCGCCAGTTCATCGACAACTGCTTCGCCGTGATGCCGCGGCACGCGCTGCACGCCCGCCTGCTGGGCTTCGAGCACCCCGCGACGCTCGAAAACGTGCTGTTCGAAAGCCCGCTTCCGGCCGATTTCCAGTCGCTGCTGGCGAAATGGGACACCTATGTTTCGACGGCCAAAACCGCCGGAGAGGAGGAGTAGCCTATGTTTCTGCCGACCACGATCAAAGAGGTCCGCGAACGCGGATGGGACCGGCTCGACGTGATCCTCTTCTCGGGCGACGCCTACATCGACCACCCGGCGTTCGGCGCGGCCGTCGTGGGACGCCTGCTCGAAGCCGAGGGTTACCGCGTGGCGATCGTTCCCCAGCCCAACTGGCGCGACGATCTGCGCGATTTCACCAAACTGGGCGTCCCGCGGCTCTTCTTCGGGGTTTCGGGCGGGGCGATGGACTCGATGGTCAACCACTACACGGCCAACCTGCGGCTGCGCCACGACGACGCATACACCCCCGGCGGCAAGGCGGGATTCCGTCCCGACCATGCCGTCACGGTCTACTCGCAGATTCTCAAACGCCTCTATCCGCATGTCCCGGTGGTCATCGGGGGCATCGAAGCCTCGCTGCGCCGCCTGACCCACTACGACTACTGGAGCAATGCGCTGAAACCCTCGATCCTGGCCGATTCGGGCGCCGACCTGCTGATCTACGGCATGGGCGAACGGGTCGTGCAGGAGGTGGCCCGGGCAATGCGCAACGGATACAACGCCAAGCTGCTGCGCAAAATCCGGCAGGTGGCCTTCCTCGCCGACGAAAACTACGTCTCGCGGCTCGACCCCGCCACGACGATCCGTCTCAACAGCTACGAGGAGTGCGTGCGCGACAAGGCCGCCTTCGGAGAGAATTTCACCGTCATCGAGACCCAGAGCAACCTGATGAATCCCGAAGCGACGCTCGCGGAGGCCGTCGGCGACCGTTATGTCGTCGTCACCCCCGCCCATGCGACGCTCTCGACCGAGGAGCTGGACCACTCGTTCGACCTCCCCTACGAACGGGCCCCGCATCCGCGCTACGCGGGCAGGGGCGACATCCCGGCGTGGGAGATGATCAAACACTCGGTGAACATCCACCGCGGCTGTTTCGGAGGCTGCTCGTTCTGCACCATCTCGGCCCATCAGGGCAAGTTCATCCATTCGCGCAGCGAGCGTTCGATCCTCGCCGAAGTGGAGAAAATCGCGAAAATGCCGGGGTTCAAGGGGTATCTGTCCGACGTCGGGGCCCCCTCGGCCAACATGTACCGCATGGGAGGCCGCGACCGCGAGCTGTGCGGCAAATGCCGCCGCGCGTCGTGCCTCCACCCGAAGCCGTGTCCGAACCTCGACAACGACCACCGGCCGTTACTGGCCCTGTATGAAAAAATCCGCGCCGTCAAAGGCATCAAGAAGGCCTTCATCGGCAGCGGCATCCGTTACGACCTGTTCGACCGGTCGCCCTATCTGGAGACGGTGCTCAAACACCACACCTCGGGCCGACTCAAAGTGGCACCCGAACACACCGAGGACAATGTGCTGAAACTGATGCGCAAACCGCCGTTCGCGCTGTTCGAGCAGCTCAATGCGGATTTCCGCCGCATTTGCAGCCGGGAGAATCTGCCCTATCAGCTGATTCCCTACTTCATCTCCTCGCACCCGGGATGCACCGAGCGGGAGATGAAGGCGCTGTCGGAGAAGGTGTTGGCAAAGCTGCATTTCAACCTCGAGCAGGTGCAGGACCTTACGCCCACGCCGATGACCCTCTCGTCGGTGATGTTCTACACGGGAGAGAATCCCTACACGCACGAAAAGGTCTACGTAGCCCGTTCGCAGGAGGAGAAACGGCGGCAGAAAGCGTATTTCTTCAAAAGGCGGTATCGATAAATTCAACGATTTGCAACCCGGAAAGCCTGGATTCACGGCGTTCCGCCGTGTTTACAAGTCTGACCCCACCCCAAGCCCCTCCCTCGGGAGGGGCTTGTCGCACGCGACTACAGAAATTACGAATATTAGCTCCACATGGGTTTAAGCAGGCCGAAGAGCAGGCAGGCGATCACGAACGTCACGACGATATTGAAGACCTGCGCCGCGAGGAACGACCGCAGGACGTTGCGGTTCTCCTTCGAAATGATGTCTTTGAGGCGTGTGTCGAGACCGATGCAGACGAAAGCCAGCGAAAAGAAGACCGTCGAGAACATCTTCGCCACGCCCGGTTCGAGGAGCTTGCCCTTGGCGCTGAGCGTAAAAAGGCCGTTCGACTGGCAGAGGCTGAATATGAGCGACGCGGCGACGAAGCCGATGATGAATTTGGGGAACTTCTCCCACACGATGCCCAGCGAGGGCGCCTGGCTGCCCTTCTCGCCGCGGGTCGAAAGGTAGAGCGCGATGAAGAACGCCACGACGCCGATCAGCACGTTCTGCGCCGCCTTGATGATCACGGCATGCCGGTTGGCGACCTCGCCGACGATCATGCTCGATGCGGCGACGCCCGACGTGGTGTCGACCGTACCGCCGATCCACGCCCCGGCGACCTCCTCGGCCACCTCGGGAGCGAACAGATGCGGCAGGATCAGGTTCGCCAGCCACGGCATGAGGTAGATCATCGGTACGACGACGATCAGCACCAGCGAGACGATGTAGGAGAGCTTCTTGTCGTCGCCGCCCGCCACGCGCGCCGCCGTGATGCAGGCCGAAACGCCGCAGATCGAAACACCGCTCGAGAGGATCATCGCCGAACGCTCGTCGACCTTCATGCGGCGCGAAAGCCGGAAGGCGAAGAACCACACGACGGCCACCACGAGGCAGGCCTGCACGAGACCGAAGACACCCGACTTCATCACGTCGCTGAAAAGGATCGTGGCGCCGAGGCACACTACGCCGATCTTGATGAAAAACTCGCCCTGGACGGCGGGCTTCATCCATGCGGGCACGCGCCACACATTGCGGATCAGGAGGCCGAACAGCACCGAGAAAAAGACCGATTCGAAACCGTAATACGACACGGCCGGAATTTTGGCCACGACCTGCGCCAGCAGCGAAACGGCGAAGACGACGACCAGCGACGGCAGCAGCCCTTTGAGGGGACGCCGCAGCAGCAGGCAGCCGACGTAAAGCACCGCCAGCACGATGGCGAACAGGTAGAGGATATTGTACCAGGCCACCCCGCCCACGAGGGTCGAGGGTACGCTCGGCAGGCAGCCGGGGACGAGCGCCGCGAGCAGCAGCAGCGGGATCGAGACCCAGACCACCACCCAGTCCTCGACGCGGAGTCGTTCGATAAAGTTTTTCATAGCAGTTTCAGTTAAAATATTCCGGTGAACATCAGCGACACGACGTTGCGGTTCGAGACGGCGTGCGACGCATGCTCCTCGTAAGTATAGTTGAGCTGGCAGCGGAGGAATTTCACGGGCTGCCACAGGAGACCCGCCGTATAGTTGGTCTGGCGGGAGGCGCTCGCGGAGGCGTCCTCGCGGAAGGTGTCGTAACGCACGGCCGGCATCAGCGTCCGCGTCGCGCGCCAGCCGCACGCGGCATACCAGCCGTCGCTGTCCAGTTCGCCGGCACCCCCGGGAAGCCCCGTCGTGCCGCAAATCCACTCGGCGCGCACGACCAGAGGGCCGCGGTCGTAGCAGGCGCCCGCACCGTAGCGGACACGCTTGAGGTAGTCGGCGCCGTATTCGCCCCAATACCAGGAACCGGCGATCTGCAACCCCGCGGCGGGACGCAGCGTCAACCGCGCCACGACGTCCTTCGACTTGTTCTGATCCTTAACGTTGAGCCCTTCGCCGTTGAAAACGCCGAAATTGTAGCTCACAACGCTGAAATCCCTGCGTTTGAAGAAACTCCCGTAAAGCATGGCGCCCATGTCGCGGCCCGTAGCCGAAAGTCCGCAAAGATCGTTGAAGCCCATCAGCCGGCGCAGGGAAAGCGGGTATTCGACAAATTCGTATTTGAGGGGCGGGTACTCGGTATTCTCGATCGAAAAGGGGAGTTTGAATTCGCCGAGCTGGAAATTCAGCTGGCCGAAAGGCCGGTAGCGAACATAGGCGTCGACGATCTTCGGCGAGCAGAACTCCACCTTCTCCCGGTAGTCGAGCTTCGGGGCAAGGGCGCCCGCCAGGTTCAGGCGGACCCGTTTGATGAAAAAGGTCGAGGAGCTCTCCGACCATTCGCAGCCCGTCTGCACATACCCCGAGATCTCGGGCAGGCGGGTCAGGATCTTGTCCCACGTCGAGGTTTTGGTTTTCAGGGCTTCGACCTCGGCCGAAAGCTCCGCAACGGAGGGTTCGGGGGAGGACTCCCGGGCCTGCGCCCCGAGGATAAGCAGGGACAACAATCCCGCAAAAATATTTCTCATAAGCAGCGATTCGAATTCGGCTGCAAAATTCGGAATTCCAACGCTGCGGGTCAATACGCGAAAATACGTAAAAAGGGCCGGATCGCTCCGGCCCTTCCGTCGAACGGCTCCCGACGCGGCATCAGCGCGGCATGGGAAACGAAAGCGTACGCGCGTCGAGATAGGCGTCGGGGAACGGGCTCCAGTTCCACGCCTGTCCGTTCGACAGGGTGAAATGCGGCCCCAGACGCAGCGTGTTGTTGTCGATGACGGTGATGCGCGAAGGCAGGTTCTCCTTCTGGATCACCACCACCGAAGTCATCGACACCGTGGGCTTGGCCTTTACCGGCGCCATCGTCTTATAGTCGGGTTTCCACGGCGACATGTGCGCCAGCGAATCGGGAAGCGCGAAGCCCGACGTGCGGGTCGTATCGCGCCTGAAATCGAATTTCGGCTCCTGGGCCGAGACGGCCAGCGCAACGGCGAGCGCAACGGCCGCAAGCAACATCTTTCTCATAGTTCTCCCCTTTTATCTCCTCTTTATCAATAACGTTAAAACACCTCCCGTAGTATGCGCACCGACTGCACGGCGCTGATGGCATCGAGGTGATAGCCGAAATAGGACAACATAGCACTCAAAAAGTCCGACCGCCGGTCGCGGTTCAGCTCCACCTCGCCCAGCCGCCGCACGTCGCAGCGCAGCATCCGGTCGAGCAGCGCGGTGCACTCCTGCGTCATCACCCCCGGGTGTGCGGGCCGCACGGGGGTGTACAATCCCTCGCGAATGTCGAACCACGCTCCCGGCGTATAGTCGTTGCCCGGACGGTAGCCCAGCAGGCGGCTCAGGTTGGCCAGGAACCAGAGGTGGAAATTAGAAACC
>CATKXN010000153.1 GCA_949840605.1 uncultured Alistipes sp. | reverse complement strand
GGTCTTCGCCATCATCCGCGAGGACATGCTCGATCGCATCGTCCGCGACCTGCCGACGATGGCGTCGTTCCGCACCCACGTGGAGAACAATTCGATGTTCAACACCCCGCCTGTGTTCCCGATCTACGTGCTGAAGGAGACGCTCAAGTGGCTCAAGTCGATCGGCGGCGTGGAGGAGATCCATCGACGCAACGTCGAGAAGGCGCAGCTGCTCTACGACGAGATCGACCGCAACCCGCTCTTCCGCGGTACGGTCGTGAAGGAGGATCGTTCGCTCATGAACATCTGTTTCGTCATGGCCGAAGGCTACGAGGAGCTGGCTCCCGAGTTCATGGCCTACGCCACCGAGCGGGGCATGGTCGGCATCAAGGGCCACCGTCTGGTGGGCGGTTTCCGCGCTTCGTGCTACAACGCCCTGCCGAAGGAGAGCGTCGAGGCGCTGGTGGCCTGCATGCAGGAGTTCGCGAAGTCGCACGTCAAATAACCGGAAGCCATGAATGTACTGGTAGCAACCGAGAAGCCCTTCGCCAAGAAGGCCGTGGAGGGCATCCGTTCGATCGTCGAGCAGGCGGGTTATACGTTGAAACTGCTCGAAAAATACACCGATAAGGCACAATTGTTGGACGCTGTGGCCGATGCCGAGGCGCTGATCGTCCGCAGCGACAAGGTGACCGCCGAAGTGATCGCCGCAGCGCCGCGGCTGCGCATCGTCGTGCGTGCGGGCGCCGGCTACGACAACGTCGACCTCGCCGCTGCGACCGCACGCGGCATCGTGGTGATGAACACCCCGGGGCAGAACTCCAACGCCGTGGCCGAGCTGGCGCTGGCCATGATGATCTACATGTCGCGGAACCGTTTCACCCCGGGTACGGGTTCGGAGATTCAGGGCAAGACCCTCGGTATCCACGCCTACGGCAACGTCGGCAAACTGGTGGGCCGCAAGGGAAAGGCCTTAGGCATGAATGTTGTCGCTTACGATCCGTTCATCGCCGACGAGGCGGTCTTCGCGGCCGACGGCGTGAAGAAGGTGGCGACGGTCGAGGAGCTTTACAAGGCGTCCGACTTCCTCTCGCTGCACATTCCCGCCACGGAGCAGACCCGGGGGTCGATCGGTTACGACCTGCTGATGTCGATGCCCAAGGGCGCTACGCTGGTCAACACCGCCCGCAAGGAGGTGATCGACGAAGCCGGCGTGGTGCGTGCCCTGACCGAGCGCGAGGATCTGAAATACATCACCGACATCGCCGCCGGCAACCAGGCCGAGCTGGACGAGAAGTTCGGCAAGCGGGTTTTCGCCACGGCGAAGAAGATGGGCGCCGAGACTGCCGAGGCCAACATCAATGCCGGTCTGGCCGCAGCCAGTCAGATCGTGGATTTCCTGAAGAACGGCAACACCCGTTTCCAGGTCAACAAATAGTCGATACATGTAATGGAAGGAGGCGGGTGCGGAAACGCCCGCCTTTTTCGCCTAAAACGATAACTTTATGGTACGAATAAAACCTTTCCGCGCGGTTCGTCCGCCGAAGGAACATGCCGCCGAGGTGGCGTCGCGTCCTTACGACGTGCTGAATTCCGCCGAGGCGAAGACCGAGGCTACGGAGCGTTCGCTGCTCCACATCATCAAGCCGGAGATCGATTTCGAACCCATCGCCGACGAGCATTCCGAGCCGGTTTACGAAAAGGCGGTGGAGAATTTCCGCAAATGGCAGTCCGAGGGATGGCTCCGGCAGGACCCCGAGGAGTATTATTACATCTATGCGCAGACGATGGAGGGCCGCACGCAGTACGGACTGGCGATGTGCTGCCACTTCGAGGATTATCTCTCGGGGGCCATCAAGAAGCACGAGCTGACGCGCCCCGACAAGGAGGAGGACCGCATGATCCACGTCCGCAACCAGCAGGCCAACATCGAGCCGGTGTTCTTCGCCTACCCCGACAATGCCGAGATCGACGCCATCGTCGCCGACGTGGTGAAGAACAACGCTCCGGAGTATGATTTCACGGCTGCCGACGGCTTCGGACACCAGCTGTGGGTGATCCGCGACCGGAAGACCAACGACCGCATCACGGAAATTTTCGCGGGCATCCCGGCGCTGTACGTCGCCGACGGGCACCATCGGACGGCCGCCGCCGCCCGCGTGGGTGCGGAGTGTCGCGCGAAGAACCCGAACCACTCGGGCTGCGAGGAGTACTGCTATTTCCTGGCCGTGACGTTCCCGGCCAACCAGCTGCGCATCATCGACTACAACCGCGTGGTGAAGGACCTGAACGGCCTGACCTCTGCGCAGCTCCTCGAAAAGCTGAAAGAGTCGTTCGTCGTGGAAGATAAGGGCGCGGAGGAGTACCGCCCCGCGGCCCTGCACAAGTTTGCGATGTATCTCGACGGACGCTGGTACAGCCTGACGGCTAAGCCCGGTACGTACGACGACAACGATCCGATCGGGGTGCTGGACGTCACGGTACTGTCGAACCTGGTGCTGGACAAGATTCTGGACATCAAGGACCTGCGCACTTCGAAGCGGATCGACTTCGTGGGCGGCATCCGCGGCCTCGGGGAGCTGAAACGGCGCGTGGACAGCGGGGAGATGAAGGCGGCATTCGCCCTCTACCCCGTTTCGATGCAGCAGCTCATCAACATCGCCGACACGGGCAACATCATGCCGCCGAAGACAACGTGGTTCGAACCCAAGCTCCGCTCGGGGGTGGTGATCCACTCGTTCGATGATAAATAATTGAAAAAGAGCTGCCCGGAAAGGCAGCTCTTTTTTTGGGCGTTGTTTTATTACGGAACGGCGTTTTTTTATAACGAAAAACAAGTTTAGCATGGAATTTTTTGTATATTTGTAAGCAACTAACAATACTACGGCGTTATGGCTAAAATCAAAGGAACAATCGTCGTCGACAAGGAGCGCTGCAAAGGGTGCGGGGTTTGCGCCTCGGCCTGCCCGTGCGACGTGCTCGCCCTGTCGGCAGAGGTAAACAGCAAGGGCTACCCGGTGGCGTGGATGGCGAATCCCGATGCCTGCACGGGCTGCGCTTCGTGTGCGGTGATCTGTCCCGACAGCGTCATCACGGTTTATCGTCAAAAATTCGAATAGGCTATGGCAGAGAAGGAAGTGAAACTGATGAAAGGCAACGAGGTGATCGCCCATGCGGCGATCCGCTACGGTTGCGACGGATATTTCGGATATCCCATTACCCCGCAGTCGGAGGTGATGGAAACTTTGATGGAGCTCAAACCGTGGGAGACCACGGGCATGGTCGTGCTGCAGGCCGAGTCGGAGATCTCTTCGATCAACATGGTCTACGGCGGCGCCTCGACCGGCAAGCGGGTGATGACCTCGTCGTCGAGCCCCGGCATCAGCCTGATGTCCGAGGGGCTGAGCTATCTGGCCGGCGCCGAACTTCCCTGTCTGATAATCAACTGCCAGCGCGGCGGTCCGGGCCTGGGTACGATCCAGCCCTCGCAGGGCGACTATTTCCAGGCCTGCAAGGGCGGCGGGCACGGCGACTTCCACCTGATCGTGCTGGCTCCGAACTCCGTGCAGGAGATGCACGACCACGTGGCCGAAGCGTTCGACCTGGCGTTCAAATACCGCAATCCGGCGCTGATCCTCGCCGACGGCGCCATCGGACAGATGATGGAGAAGGTCGTGCTGGCTCCCCAGCGTCCGCGCAGGACCGATGAGGAGCTGAAAGCCGAGTGCGGTTCGTGGGCCGCGCAGGGAAAACCCGCAGGCCGTGAGCGCAATATCGTGACCTCGCTCGAACTGCAGTCCGAGAAGATGGAGGTCATCAACAAACGGCTGCAGGAGAAATACAAGGCTCTCGAAGAGAACGAGGTGCGATACGAAGCCATCGAGTGCGACGATGCCGACTACGTCATCGTGGCGTTCGGTTCGTCGGCCCGCATCTGCTCGGCGACGGTCGAAATGGCCCGCGCCGAGGGTTTGAAAGTCGGCCTGCTGCGCCCGATCACGCTCTACCCTTTCCCCAAAAAGCAGATCGCCGAACTGGCGGCCCGCGGTGTCAAGGGATTTCTTTCCGCGGAGCTGAATGCCGGACAGATGGTCGAGGATGTGCGGCTGGCCGTCAACGGCAAAGCCCCCGTCGAGCATTACGGGCGTCAGGGTGGCATGATGTTCAATCCCGACGAGGTGCTCGACGCGCTCAAGGAAAAACTGATTAAAAAGTAAAAGACGATGGCAGAGGTTGAAATCAAAAAGGAGAATCTGGTTTATGCGAAACCGGCCCTTATTACCGATAATGTCATGCACTACTGCCCCGGCTGCAGCCACGGCACGGTGCATAAGCTCATCGCCGAGGTCGTCGAGGAGATGGGGCTCGCGGAAAAGACCGTAGGCGTTTCGCCCGTTGGCTGCTCGGTGTTCGCCTACAACTATATCGACATCGACTGGATCGAGGCGGCGCACGGACGCGCGCTGGCCGTTGCGACGGCCGTGAAACGGCTCTATCCGCAGAACATGGTCTTCACCTACCAGGGCGACGGCGACCTGTCGGCCATCGGCACGGCGGAGTCGATCCATGCGGCGGCGCGCGGCGAGAATGTCGTGGCCATCTACATCAACAATGCGATCTACGGCATGACCGGCGGCCAGATGGCCCCGACCACCCTGCTGGGCATGAAGACCGCGACGACCCCCTACGGGCGCGATCCGCGGCTGAACGGCTATCCCTATAAGATCGCCGAGATGATGGCCCACCTGGACGGTGCCACCTACATCACGCGCCAGAGCGTGCATACGGCGGCCAACGTGCGCAAGTGCAAGAAAGCGATCCGCAAGGCGTTCGAGAACGCGATGGCCGGCAACGGCTTCTCGCTGGTCGAGGTCGTTTCGACCTGCAACAGCGGCTGGAAACTCTCGCCCGTGGCTTCGAACCAGTGGCTGGCCGAGAACATGCTGCCCTTCTATCCGCTGGGCGATATCAAGGACGTTAAAAAAGAGTAAGGCAATGAAAGAGACGTTGATAATTGCAGGATTCGGAGGACAGGGCGTCCTCTCGATGGGTAAGATTCTGGCTTACTCGGGGGTGATGCAGGATTTCGAGGTGACGTGGATGCCCTCCTACGGTCCCGAGATGCGCGGCGGCACGGCCAACGTGACGGTGATCCTCTCCGACCGGAAGATCTCCTCGCCCATCGCCCATGAATTCGACACGGCGATCATCCTGAACCAGCAGTCGATGGAGAAATTCGAGCCGATGGTCAAGCCCGGCGGCGTGCTGATCTACGATACGAACGGCATCACGCGCCATCCGGTGCGCACGGACATCGCCGTTTACGCGATCGATGCCACGGCCGAATGCGCGCGTATGGGTCAGGCCAAGCTGTTCAACACGATGATCC
The DNA here is from genome assembly GCA_949840605.1 of uncultured Alistipes sp. The sequence continues at coordinate 829 of CATKXN010000153.1, read as the reverse complement.
TGGGCGGATACCTGAAAGTGCGTCCCGTGGTCGAGATGGAGAATGTGATGGTCGGGCTGAAAAAGTCGCTTCCCGAGCGTGCGTGGAAGATGCTTCCGGCCAACGAGGAGGCTATCCGCCACGGCGGCGAGATCATCCGCAAGGTCCGCTGATTCATCAGGAAAGCAGTTGCAGCGCCCGGCCAAAGGCCGGGCGCTGTTGTGTTTTATGATCGGATGTGTTATATTTGTATTGTTTTTCGATAGTCGTTACTTGCCGTATGACGTTGTTTATGCTTTTTTTAGTTGCGGTTGTCTTTTCGGCACTCGCAGCGGTATATGTAAAGAGAGTCAGGGCCGGAAAAGTTTCGGTTCTTTGGGGTTCGGTAGTCGGAATGTCGGTGGGAGCCGTGGCGACACTGATTTTTTGTTGGCCCTATATGGGCGGAGGAATACGGTATCCGGAGTACGATTCTGCAGAGGATGAAACCCTGGCTGTGATGCAGGATTCGATTGTCGATGAGCACGATGCTCTTGGCTGCGAAACGGAATACGCGGAAGCCGAGGTATTCGTGGGGGACACGGTCGCCGATACATACGACGCATTTTACTGCGAGGAAGATGGTTTGGCCGGAACATGTTCCGGAGAAGCTTCGGAACGCGCGACAACTGAGGTTGCCGCGGCCGCCGACCAATCCGATTTTGCTCCCGGCATATCCGATTGGTCGGACTGCGACCGTTTTTTCATGAATGCGGACGGATTCCGGAACGTGCATTTTTTCGTCAACGACGGCGACCGCTGTATCCGGGTCGCAGCCTCTCCTGCCGACATGTTCAGCCTGTATGCGTAC
>CATKXN010000152.1 GCA_949840605.1 uncultured Alistipes sp. | reverse complement strand
TGCCCTCCACGGCAGTACCGGTTTTCATCCTGCTCGACTGTAACCGGACCGTCCGCAGGGTATTCGAAGGGTATAGCCCCTCGATGAATGAGGAAATCACCCGATCGATCGAAGAATTGATACAAGAAGCAAAACAAAAAGCATGATTCTGAAAGGATTTGCCTTATTTGCGGCCCTTTTCTGTTCGACAGCCGCCTCCGCCCAGAACGAATACGCCGAAATCGCCCGTCTGCGCGGCATGAACGAAACAGTGCGCGGCATCCGCCCAATGGCCGACGGCGAGCACTACACCACGCTCAAAAACAACAATATCCTGCGTTACGGATACGCCGCCGACACACCGGGCGAAAGCCTGCTTCCGTCGCCCGCGCCCGACCTCGTCATTTCGGACTACGCCTTTTCGCCCGACGAGCGGACGATCCTCGTCGCCTCGGGACGCAAACCCATCTACCGCCACTCCTACACCACCTCCTATTCGCTCATCCGCGACAACCGCGTGCAGCCCGTGCTGCGGCAGGCCGAAGCGCCGCGCGACGCCTCGTTCTCGCCCGACGGACAGCGGATCGCCTACTCCGACCGCAACGACCTCTACGTTTACGACATCGCCGCGCAGACCACGCACCGCATCACCGACGACGGGGCATGGAATCAGGTCATCAACGGCACGACCGACTGGGTCTACGAGGAGGAGTTCGGCACGACGCGCGCCTACGCCTTCTCGCCCGACAGCCGCCGCATCGCCTACCTGCGCTTCGACGAGAGCGAGGTGCCTCTGATGGAGATGATGCGCTTCGACGGCAAGCTCTACAACCGCGCCTATTCGTTCAAATATCCCAAGGCCGGAGAGCGCAATTCGGTGGTCCAGCTCTGGGTGGCGGACCTCCAGACCGGTGCCAAAGAGCGCATCGACACGGGTCCCGAGACCGACCAGTACATCCCCCGCATCGGATGGACACCCGACGGACGCCCCTGGTTTTTCCGCCTCAACCGGCGCCAGAACACCTTCGAAATGGTCGTCTGCGAGCCCCACGGAGCCCAGCGCACGGTCTACGAGGAACGCGCCCGGCAATATGTCGAGCGGGTCGACGACAAGACCGTCACGTTCGTCGACAAGGACCGTTTCCTCGTGCGGCAGGAGAGCCACACGGGCTTCATGCACCTCTATCTGTACAGCCTGCGCCGCGGCATCCTCGAACAGGTGACCCGAGGCGACTGGGAGGTGACCGAAGTCGTGGGCTGCGACGGCAAACGCGTCTGGTACCTCTCGACCGAGACCTCGCCGCTGCGCCGCAACCTCTACAGCGTGCGCCTCGACGGCAAGGACAAGCGCCGCCTCACCGCGGGCGAAGGCTACTACACCGCCGCCCCGGCCCCCTGGATGCGATACTTCATCACCACCTTCTCCAACGCCTCGACGCCCAACCTTACGGAGGTCTGCGACGCCGAAGGCCGGGTGATCCGCACGCTGGCCGACAGCCGCAAGCTGCGCGGAGAGCTGGCGGCTTCGAAACGCCCCGTCAAGGAGTTCTTCACGTTCACGACCGAGCGCGGCGACACGCTCAACGCCTACATCGTCAAACCCCGCGGTTTCGACCCCTCGCAGCGCTACCCCGTGCTGCTGACGCAGTATTCGGGTCCGGGTTCGCAGTCGGTCCGCGACCGCTGGTCGCTGGACTGGGAGGACGCGCTGGCAGACAAAGGCTACGTCGTGGTCTGCGCCGACGGCCGCGGCACGGGATTCCGGGGCGAGAAGTTCAAGAAACTCACCTACGGACGCCTGGGAGCCCTCGAAGTCGAGGACCAGATCTCGACGGCCCGCCACATGGCCGCACAGCCCTGGGTGGACCCCGCCCGCATCGGCATCTACGGCTGGTCCTACGGCGGATTCATGGCCCTGAGCTGCGCCATGAAGGGTCACGGGCTGTTCCGGATGGCGATCGCCGTGGCGCCCGTCACCTCGTGGCGCTATTACGACACGATCTACACCGAGATTTACAACAACCTCCCGCAGTACAACGCCGCGGGTTACGACGACAATTCGCCGATCAACTTCGCGCGTATGCTCGACGACCGGAAAACGCGCCTGCTGATCATTCACGGCACGGCCGACGACAACGTCCATTTCCAGAACACCGTGGAGATGACCCGGGCGCTGAACCGCGCCGGCAAGCAGTACGACATGATGGTGTACCCCGATCAGAATCACTCGATGTTGCCCGACGCAACGGCACACATAAGACAGAAAATGATTGATTACACTTTGAGGAATTTATGACGTACTCCATGCAACTCGAAACTCCGGTCGGACCGCTGACGGTCACGGCGACGGAGAAGGCCGTAACGGCCATCCGCTTCGGCACCCAGGTTCCGGAGGGTTCCACCCGCTGTACGGGGGCTGAAGCCACGCCCCTGCTGCGCAGGGCCGCCGAAGAGATCGGAGCCTATTTCGCAGGCTCGCGGCGCAAGTTCACGCTGCCTCTCGCTCCCGAAGGGACGCCCTTCCAGCAGAAGGTCTGGGAGGCGCTGCGCAGCATCCCCTACGGCGAAACCCGCACCTACAAACAGATCGCCATCCAGATCGGCCACAACCAGTCGTTCCGGGCCGTCGGCATGGCCAACAACCGCAATCCGATCGTGATCCTGGTTCCCGGCCACCGGGTCATCGGCTCCGACGGCACGCTCACGGGATATGCCGGCGGACTCGACATCAAGGAGCAGCTGCTCGATCTGGAGAAACGGTAGTCAGCGGTTCTGCTGCGGCAGCAGCTCGTAGACATTCTTGGAACGGACCGCGAAGCGGGTCCAGTCGTTGAAATTGAAATGGCGCACCACCCATTCGGGATAGGGGCTCCAGATGATTTTGCGCAACGGCAAGGGACTTTTTCCGGCCAGGTCCGGGTCCGGGGAGAGGATCAGCACGCGCCGCCCCTCGGACGCGAGGCCGTGCGCATATAACCCTCGCACCACAATGCCGCCACGCCCTTCGGAACCGCCGAGAGACAGGCGGTCGCATTCGCCGGCGCACCCCGAGGTCCACACCAGCATGCCCGCCATCTACCCCCGGTCGCAGAGGCCGTACCTAACGATCTGTTTTTGATCGTTTTCCTCGGAAAGGACATGGATCACACCCTTCTGCACATCGATGCAGAAACTGTACGCATAGCGATCCAGCGTATAGTATTCTATCGGATTGCCCTCGTAATCGAACACATAGATTTTCGACTGCGCCCCGAGCATTCCGGTAGGGGAGGACCCGTTATACAACAAATAAATCCGATCGTCCGTCAGGCAGCAATCCTTAAAGGTAAAAATCAGTTCGTCCAAGGGAACTCCCAGTTTATCGGCAGTGAGATGATTCGTATCGACCAGATACGGATAGGGCGTAAGTATCCGTTTATGCAGCCTCCCATCCGAATGGTAAATTTCGAAAATATTGTTCAGACAGTAAAATAGCACGAATTTATCATTCAGCCCGTTGTATCTCAGACGATATTCGAAGATTCTCTTTTTGACCATCCGGGAGACGTCCTCCATTCCCGGAAAGGTGAAAGGATAAGCCGCCTTCCAGGCCGACAGCGTATCACGGACGCCATCCTGCCGATAAAACGTAAACAATTCATCTTCCCGAAGGGAGGAGGAGACAAACCGGCCGTTGTTCATTTTTTGCGCAAGGGTAACTCCCACGGCGTCGAAAGTGATTGTTTCGAGCTGGGCGGGATGGGACGCAGCGATAAAATCCGCCGTCGCGTACGAGGAAATCCGCCCCAACTGCAAATCGAACAGCCAGACCAGAGAATCCGCACACTGCAGGTCCCAGCAAAGGATGTATTCTCCCGGACCCCGGCCTCGGGAGAGGATGTTATTCAACAACCGGTAATCCTTTTCCGAATACAGGAACAAACTCTTGTCCGTGTTGTTGTCTTTCACCACAAGGCAGGAGTCCACCTTATAGATATGATTCGGATTCCCCTCGATCCTCAGATCGCAAACCGTTCCCCGAAGCTGCCGCACCTCCTGGAAATCCGTTTCCGCGACCACCGTCCCATCGATCACCGGTCCTGTGTTGCAGGCCAGCGACCCGAAGGCGGAAAAACCGACCAGAATGATCCTTTTCAACATTTTAGTTTATTTAACGTAATAACTTTTTTACCAAAATATATCTTAGAAAAATCATACTTTCCTTCAAGTGCATTCTTTGAAGGAAAGTATGATTAAAACAAAGCTAGAACTGACACAAAGTACTATTTTGACCAAGGATACCGGTCACTACAATAGACATATGACCATGGTGTTTCTAGCATACAATAATAATCCGACGCACGGAAGCACTTAATTGCACAATATTCAGAATCCTCGCTTTGGGCTAAAGCCTCAACATTCTGACGCATAAGGGAATTAACTTGAGGATTGGAGACTGATCTTATGACCAGAGTAGTCGCTGCAACAAATACAACAAAAAAATAAGCAATAATTTCTTTTTCATAATTATTATGTTTAATGATACATGAAAATATTTCAGTCCCGTATTATATATAATATTATATATAAAAATTAAATATTCCAATTTTTCCGGAATATTTTTCCCGAAATGGGCCATACGGTCCGGGCTGCGGGACGATTCGGCAACCGCGCATATCCGGCCAATCCCCAAAAAATGCCGTTCCCCCGCACGGAGAAACGGCATCCAAACCGAATCGGAAACGGCCTATCTTTCGGCGAAGCGGTCCTCCAAGACACGCCAGTCGATGACGTCCCACAGCGCGCCCACGGCGTCGGCGCGTCGGTTGCGGTAGTCGATGTAGTAGGCGTGCTCCCAGACGTCTATCGCCAGCAGCGGTTTCATGCCCCGGCACATCGGATTGCCGGCGTTCTGTTCGCTGACGATCACCAGCTCGCCCGGCTCCTTCTCGGCCAGCCACACCCAGCCCGATCCGAATAGCCCGGCGGCGGCCTGTCCGATCCGGGTCTTCAACTCGTCGAACGAGCCGAAGTTGCGGTTGACAGCCTCCAGCAGTTCGTTCGAAGGCTCTTTCTGCGGTTTCGGGGAGAGTTCTTCGAAGAAGAATTCGTGGTTCCAGGCCTGCGCGGCGTTGTTGAAGACCGCGCCGTCGGACGAGAGGACGATATCCTCGAGCGGCTGGTCGGCAAAGGGCGTATCGAGAATCAGCTCGTTGAGCTTGGCGACATAGCCCGCATAGTGCTTGTCGTGGTGGTAGTGCATCGTTTCGCCGGAGATCGCCGGTTCGAGCGCATCGTATGCATAGGGCAGTTCCTGCGGTGTGAAGCGCGGTTCGGTTGCGGTATCGGTTGCCATAATCAGAGGAATTATAAATAAGGTGATGAATGTCGTCATACAAGGTCGCTTTTTTACGTTATTCGGCCGTCGGGTCGAAGGCCCACTTGCCTTCGCCGCAGACGGGGCACACCCAGTCGTCGGGCAATGCGTCGAACGGGGTGTCGGGACCGACGTCGCCTTCGGGATCGCCCAGCGCAGGATCGTAAATGTATCCGCAAACGGTACAGCCGTATTTTTCCATCGTTTTCCGGAATTAAAATTCACCGACAGCTCCAACAAATAGGGTGCCCGATTGAGATTTTCCGAATATTTTTCGTATTTTTGGAGTCCCCGACCATCAGTCGAACCCGATAAAATCCGATAACGAATCATGAAACAAATTCTTCTCACACTGGCCGCGCTCGGCACGGCCCTCACGATGCAGGCGAAAGTCGTCCTGCCCGGCATTTTCGGCGACAACATGGTGCTCCAGCAGCAGTCCGAAGCTCAGTTCTGGGGCAAGGCCGCACCCGGAAAGAAAGTCACCATCCGCCCCTCGTGGAGCACCAAGGCCGTGACGGTCGCCGCCGGCCGCGACGGTCGCTGGCAGGCCGCCGTGCCCACCCCGGTGGCCGGAGGCCCCTACACGATCGAACTGAGCGACGGCGAGTCGCTGACGCTCCGCGACGTACTGATCGGCGAGGTGTGGATCTGCTCCGGACAGTCGAACATGGAGATGCCCGTGCGCGGCTTCTTCAATCAGCCCGTCGAAGGCTCGGCGGACGCGATCATCCGGGCCAAGGCCGCGACGCCGATCCGTCTCTGCACCGTCAAACGCGCCACGGCCCGCACGCCGCAGGAGGAGTGCACGGCCCAATGGCGGAAAAACACCCCCGAAGCCGTCGCCGCGACGAGCGCCACGGCCTACTACTTCGCGCGGTACCTGCAGGAAGTCCTGGAGGTT
>CATKXN010000151.1 GCA_949840605.1 uncultured Alistipes sp. | reverse complement strand
GTTCCAGCCCGGCGAGGAGTGCAACCCCGGCGGAGCGTCGCTGGTGCTGGCCGAAAAGCCGTTCGACGGATACGACGTGCGGGCCGTGGTGGGCCAACACGTCGAACCGCAGCTGGAGGTCGGGACCCTCGGGTTCCGGGCCGGGAAATACATGGCCGCAAGCGACGAGCTGCGTTTCCGCATCCACGGCACGGGCGGCCACGGCGCCATGCGCCGACAGCTCAAAGACCCCGTGGCGGCGGGCGCCGAACTGCTGACGCGCCTCATCGCGCTCAACGGCGAGGAGTGCGTGCTGTCGATCGGCCGCGTGGAGGCCGGCGGGGCGACGAACATCGTGCCCGACGACGTGTACATGGAGGGGACGCTGCGCACGTTCGACGAACGCGAACGCGGGATCATCCACCGCCGCATCGGGATCATCGCGGCGGACATCGACAAACGCCACGGCGTGCAGACCGGCATGGAGATCGGCCACGGCTATCCCTGCGTGGTGAACGACGAGACGCTGGTCAAAAAGGCCGTCGCACTGGCCCGGACCGAAGGATTCGGGGTGGAGATGCTCGCCCTGAGGACCACGGCCGAGGATTTCGGGTTCTACTGCCGGCAATATCCGTCGCTGTTCTACCGGCTGGGCGTGGGCGCCGCGGCCGGGCGGCCCCATACGGCGACGTTCTCACCCGACGAAAGGGCCATAGACGCGGGCATCCGCTTCATGAGCAGGTTCGCCCTGCAAATTTTGGAAAAACAATGAAAAAACAAAACCAACGCTCCGGAAAAGGAGCCCGGAAAACGGACCGCGCATCGGTGATACTGAGCCTGCTCCGTGAATTTCCCAACAATAAATTCTCGCTGAAGCACCTGGCTTCGGCATCGGGAGGCGCCACGAAAGAAGGACGACGCGAAACGCTCGAAATCCTCGGCCGGCTCTTCGAAGAGGGGATCGTCGAGGAGTGCGCCCGCGAAAAATACCGCCTCACCCAGAGACACCTGCCCCACTACGAGGGAGTGGCCGACATGACCCCCTCGGGTTCGGTCTACGTGAAGGTCGAGGGGCTCGAGGCCGACATTTTCGTCAACCAGCGCAACGCGGCGAACGCCCTGAACGGCGACCGCGTGGAGGTCGTGGTGATGCACCGCGGACGCAACGGACAGATGGAGGGCGAGATCACCCGGATCGTCGAACGCAACCGCAGGCCCTACGTGGGCGTGGCGGAGGTCGGGGCGCACCAAATTTTCGTGCGGGCCGATTCGCGCCGCATGCCGATGGACATCTACCTTTCGAAGCGCACCTGGCCCGACGTCAGGGACGGCGAGAAGGTCGTGGTCCGCATCGTCGACTGGCAGCCCGGGAGCAAGAGCCCCGTGGGCGAACTGGTCGAACGGCTGGGCATGGCCGGAAACAACGACACGGAGATGCACGCCATCCTCGCGGAATACGAACTGCCCTACCGCTTCGAACCCGAGATCGAGGAGGCCGCCGAGGCCATCGACGCCCGGGTGACGGGCCGGGAGATCGCCCAGCGGCGCGATTTCCGGCAGGTCACCACGTTCACGGTGGACCCGGCCGACGCCAAGGATTTCGACGATGCGCTGTCGGTGCGCAAAATCAAGGACGGCGTATGGGAGATCGGCGTGCATATCGCCGACGTGACCCACTACGTGCAGCCCCATTCGGTGATCGACGACGAAGCCGCGGAGCGCGGCACGTCGGTCTATCTGGTGGACCGCACCGTGCCGATGCTCCCCGAACGGCTCTCGAACGAGCTCTGCTCGCTGCGTCCCCACGAGACGAGTCTCTGCTTCTCGGCGGTCTTCACCCTCAACGAAAACCTCGAAATCCTCGAAGAGTGGTTCGGCCGCACGGTCATCCACTCCGACCGCCGTTTCACCTACGCCGAAGCGCAGGAGATCATCGAGACGGGACACGGAGATTACGCCGAAGAGGTGCTGACTCTCAACCGGCTGGCGCAGGCGCTGCGCAGGGAGCGGTTCAAGAACGGCGCCATCTCGTTCGACCGCGAGGAGGTGAAATTCCGCCTCGACGAGAACGGCAAGCCCCTGGGCGTCTACTTCAAGGAGCAGAAGGAGTCGAACCAGATGATCGAGGAGTTCATGCTGCTGGCCAACCGCCGCGTGGCGGAGTTCTGCGGCAGGCGCAGGACCGAGAGCGGCCGCACGGCGGCGCGCACGATGGTTTACCGCGTGCACGACACCCCGAGCGAGGAGAAGCTCGACCGCTTCCGGCAGTTCATCCTCCGCTTCGGACACATCTTCAAGGCCACGAAGGGCCGCGCCGTGGCCAAGGAGATGAACAAGCTCTTCAAGCGGATCAAGGGCACCACCGAGGAGAACGCCGTCGCGACGATGGCCGTGCGCTCGATGGCCAAGGCTTACTACACGACCGACAACATCGGCCACTACGGACTGGCGTTCCCCTACTACACGCACTTCACCTCGCCCATCCGGCGCTACCCCGACATGATGGTCCACCGCCTGCTGGCGCGCTACCTCGCGGGCGGCAAGCCGGCCGACAAGACCGAACTGGAGGACCTCTGCGCACGCGCCTCGGACCGCGAGGTAGTGGCCGCCGAGGCCGAACGCGCCTCGATCAAGTACAAGATGGTCGAATTCATGAAGGAGCACATCGGCGAGGAGTTCGAAGGGCACATCTCGGGCCTCACGGAGTGGGGCGTCTACGTGGAGCTGGACGATACCCACATCGAGGGCATGTCGTTCCTGCGGGATATCGAGGGCGACTTCTTCCAGTTCGACGAGCAGCTCTACGAGATCATCGGACGCTCGACGGGCATCCGGATGACGCTGGGAAGTCCCGTGCGCATCCGCGTGAAGCGCGCCGACCTGCAGAAACGCCAGCTCGACTTCGAGGTGCTGCTGCCCGAGGCCGCAGCCCTCCGCGCCGCCGCATCGTCCGAAAGCCGCGGCAAAGGCCCCAAAGTCCGCACGTCGTCCCGCCGCAGGGGAAAATAGTAGTCTCCAATACGCCGTAACGCAAAAAGGGAAGCCCGAGGGCTTCCCTTTTTGCATGCGGACAATCCTTCTTAGAAGAGATTCACACCGTCGAGCGTGGCGATCAGGTAGGTGGCGGCCACCGTCAGAATAGCGTACAGCTCGGGGAAAGCCGCGAGGATCAGCGTCTTACCCATCACGTCGTGGCCGTTGCCGATGGCAGCGATACCGTTGGCGCAGACCTTGGCCTGATAGATCGAAGCCGCGAGGTTCACCATGCCGACCAGCAGACCCGCACCGAAGATGGCGGCGCCCTGCACCAGCGTCGGGGCCGTCAGACCCTTCTGCACCAGGAAGAAGCAGACGAAACCGTAGAGACCCTGCGAACCCGGAAGCGCCGAAAGGATCATGTAGCTACCGAAAGCCCCGCCGTTCTTCTTCATGGCCCCTACCGAAGCCTGACCCGTAATAGCCGTGCCGACCGACGAGGCGACACCTGCCAGGCCCACCATCAGCGCTACGCCGACGTAAGCCAATACCAATGCTGTTGTTTCCATAATGAGTTGAGTTTTTTAATTGTTATTTATTCGTTTGTATCATTCATTTTACGGATGGGATCGAAATTGCGCGGAGCCATTTCGAAACCGGCGTTCTTGTAGAACTCGACGAACGTCAGACGCAGCGGATGCACGAACGACGAGATGGTCGACATGAAGAGGTTGATGCCGTGGCCGATCAGCAGAATCGGGATCATCACCAGCAGCCGCACCACGATTCCCGAACCCTCGGGCACGAAGCCCGCCGCCAGCGTGTTGAACACCAGCGCCAACACGCCGCCCGAAAGTCCGATGGCGAACAGACGGATGTACGACAGCACGTCGCTGAGCAGGCCCGTGATATTGTTGTACAGGTCCCACAGACCCGCACCGATATTGACGAGCGGATTGCGCTTCGGATCGTTCAGCAGCAGCATCAGCACGGCCCCGAGGCCCAGCGCCGCGTAGAAGGCCACCGACCCCGAGGTGAATCCCGGAATGGCGAGCCCCGCCATCGGCAGGCCCATGGCCAGGCAGCACGAAACGAGGATGATGAACCAGCCCAACTGCCCGAGCGCGCGGCTCAGGCCGAAACTGCGGACGGTCATCCAGATATTGAGCGACATGCCGAAGAGAATCTGCACGATGCCGATGACCAGCGCGATGGAGAAGAACTGCCCCTGGAAATCGAAGAAATGCACCGAAGGGAACCACTCCTGCATGTTGATCCCGAAGAACGAACCGCAGAACAGGCCGAAAGCGACCGTCGACAGGCCGCACATCGTGGCGAACCACGCCGCGCGGCGCATCATGCCGGGCGTGCGGAACCGGTACAGCATGAAAGCCCCCATCAGGGCCAGGATGGCTCCGTAGCCGGCGTCGTTCAGGCAGATGCCGAAGAAAAGCACGTAGAACGGCGCGAAGTAGGGCGTGAGGTCCATCGTACCGTATTTCGGCCGGGCGTACATGTCGCCCACCAGCTCGAAATTGCGTGCGAACCAGCCGTTCTTCAGCTTCACGGGCGTATCGTCCTCGGGCGTGGGATCGCTCTTGAGGTAAACCACGTTGGGATACGCTTCCAGCAGGGCATCGACCTTGTCGGAAGTCTCCTTCTCGGCCCAGCCCTCCATGACGACCAGCGTGCCGTCGGCGGCTTCCTGCGCCGTGGCCGTCACCTGCACGCCCTGCAGACGCTCCTTCAGCGCGCAGGCGTGCTCCGCGATCAGCTCCTCCGAAGCGGCCGCGCGCGAAAATTCGGCGTCGAGGGCCCGGAGTTTCTCTTCGGCCTCGGCGATGCGGCGCTCCGCCTCGCGGATGTCCATAGTCGGGGTCTTCATCTCCTGCGCGTCGAGCGTCACCTCCTCGCCGGGCTTCGCCACGACGACGAACCACACCGTGGCGTCGGTACGGCCGACCTCCGAGATCGTATAGCTCTCCGACCACTCGGCCAGCATCTTGTCGAAGGTGTTGCGCTGGGTGAAGAAATAGCGCAGGACGATGCCCTGTGCGGCGAGTTTCTTCGTGCGCTCCACGTCGAAAGCGCCCCACGGGCGCAGTTCGTCGGCGGCCTTCTCCAGACGGCCGATCTCGGTGTTGAGCGCGGCGGCCTCGCGCTGAGCGGCGACGTAATGTTCGTAGGCCTCGGCGCCCGACGCAAACGCACGCGCATGCGCATCGAAGCGGTTTTCGTCGGCGCGGAAGTTCTTCAGGAACTCCGCGGCCTTCGCATGGCCCTCGATGTCGAGCAGCAGCTGGCGGTCCTCCTCGGAGGGCTCCCAGCCCGTGGTGGTGATGTCCACCAGGCCGAGTCCGCGCAGCTTCTCGATGAAATCCTCGCTCTGCGCCGCATAGAGCACGAAGTTGTATTTCGACATTCTGGCTATCATAACGTCGCGCCCTCCCCGGCGGCCTGCTGTTTGGTTTTCACGATCTTCTGGGCCGACTTGGAGAGATTCTCCTCATCCTCCATGAAGCGTTTGATCTTGCGTATGGCATCCTCGTACCCGGGTATCTGCACCTTTTCGTACAAGTTCACCTTCTGAGTGGTTTTGCGGCGCGCGTGGTCCAGCAGCTCCATTTTGCGGTTGTAGACCTCGAACTCGATGCCCAGCTGCGCCATGCGCTTGAGGATATCGACCCCGTCGGCGAACCACACCGGAGAGGAGAACAGATCGTAGGGTTTCTCCTCGAATTTCACTTCCTGCAGAACCGGGGTGCGCACACCCGCGATCTTCTGTACCGACAAGTCGATATCGACGACGCGCAAGAGGTCACAATCAAACTCTCCCCAAAGCGACACCATGTAGTCGTACTCGGCCTTCAGGGCATCGAGCCGGCGGCGGTAGTCGTTTGCGGAGTCCTTCGCCTTCTTCACCTCGGAGCGCAGGGCCGACTCCTTGCTTTTGATCGTAGGGAGGGCCTTCTGACGCATTTTCAGCTGTTTGCCGAGGTCGCCGAGCGAGGTCTTGTTATATTGGAATTTGATTGCCATTGCGCGTTACGCCTCCTTCCAGTATTTTTTGATGAGCTCCTCCTTGATGGCGACCTCCTCCTTCGAGAAGTACTTCGCAAAGAGGCCCCACGCCGTGTCGAGCATCTCGGTGATCCCGATGTTGACGTCGATCGCCAGCAGCTTCTCCGAATAGTCGAACGCGAATTTCAGCGTGCGCTCGTCGTAGTCCGAAAGGTCGAAACCGTTCTCCAGCTTGGTCTTGGCATTGGCGGCGTCGGCGTACAGACGCACGCAGGCGTTCATCACCTGCGGATGGTCCTCGCGGGTCTTCTTGCCGATGACGAGCTGCTTCAGACGCGACAGCGAACGGAACGGGTCGACGATGACCTTGCCCGTGTCGGAATCGTTGCGCAGGAACA
>CATKXN010000150.1 GCA_949840605.1 uncultured Alistipes sp. | reverse complement strand
AATCAACAGAGGGTGCTGTGGAGGTCTTTCAGCGCCAGTTCGATGTGCTTGTCGACGGTGCGTACCGAGAGCCCCAGCCGTTCGGCGATCTCGCGGTTGGAGAGGTGCTCGTAACGGCTCATGCGGAAAATCAGCTGCCGCTGGGGCGGCATTTTCGAGATGCCCTGCATCAGCAGCGCGTTCAGCTCCGTGTAATTGTACTGCTCCTCGGCCGAGGCCCCGCGGTCCGCCACGTCGCGGTCGCTGAGCTGGGGCAGCAGCGAGAGCATGGTGGTGCGCTTGGCCTGGAAAATGTTGTATATCTCGTGCTTGGCAAGCACGTACAGGTAGTTTTTGACCGACTGCGTGCTGTCGAGTTTTTCGCGGTGTATCCAGAGCTTCATGAAGCTGTTCTGGGCGATGTCTTCGGACATGTGGTCGTCCTTGAGCATGCCGCGGATGAAGTGCAGGAGCGTGGGGTAGTAGCGCACGAAGAGCTCTTCGTAGGCGCCGACGTCGCCCCGAATGATCGCGGAGATCAATTCGCTGTCGTCTTGCTGTCTGCCGAAAGTGAACTTCATGGGCGTTTGTCCGGGTTTGCGTACATGTCGTGCGGCGGTCTGCGGTTCAAAGATAAGAAAGTTTTTCACAAAGACGGAATACTTTCGCGTGACAAAATCGTAAAAAAACGGCCGGCATCGTGAAAAGACGCCGGCCTGTCGTGTATAATTTATTGTCCGTGATGTCGTTATGTCCGGCTATGCTTTTTTGCCGGCTCCGCTTTCGAGGATCGAGACGATGGAGTAGAGCGTGAAGCAGATGGCTCCGAAGCCCGACAGCACGCGGGCCGGGACGAAGAATTTGGTGTGGAAGACGGCCTCCTCGTAGAGGAACGCCGCGAGGAACAGACACGCCAGGGCCGTCAGTACGGGGATGATCGGGATGCGGTTGGCAAGCGGAAAGTCGGCGTGCCAGATTTTCGCCAGCAGGATCACCTTGCTCGAGATGCTCCAGCAGATCAGCGCCAGTCCGATCAGCACGAATCCCACGAAATTGATCGGTTCGCCCCGGAAGACGATGATCAGGACCAGCCCCAGCACGAACGCCAGCGAACCCATCGTCAGCACGAGCCCCATCCATTTGCGTTTTTCGGACATCGCGTAGCTGCCGCGGGCCTGCCGGGCGATGCTGGCGACCAGCGCGATGAGCGACGTGCAGACGCAGGCGATGCCGAACATCACGCTGCCTGCGACGATGTGTGCGGGGAGCGTTCCGGTTACGTAGAGCAGGATGCACCAGATCCAGGCCACGGCGGCGATCGCCGTGACGATGAAGATCAGCAGCGACGACTGAGCCCGGGTGAATCCTGCGGCGTTGACCGAGAAACTGTCGTCGGCGGAGTTTATGGGGATCAGGCTGAACCGCGTCGACGAGGTGGCCGCCGTGGCCACGCAGGCCGTGATAAGTCCCAGTCCGCAGACGACGTGCCCGGTGACCAGCGCCCCGGTCCACTGGGAGTTGATGATGAAGGCGCCGCTGACGAGCGTCAGCAGAGCGAACGTGTAGGCTATTGTCGGGAAAAGGTATTTCGCGGCTTCGCTGTACGTCCCGATGATCTGACGGATGATCGTCGCCGCGGTGCAGTAGAGCGCGATGCAGATCGCTCCGAGGTAGAAGACAACGGGACCCGCCGTAAGGCGCGCCGTGTCGGTCCCGGCTGAAAAGATGTAGGCTCCGTATGCGAAACAGAAGGCGGCCATGGCGAGCGGAATGGCCCGGAATAGAATGCTTATACCGTGATTCATAGCGATAAAGTTTTTCGGAGCCCATGCAAATCCCGCACCAAGCTCCGGCAAAATACGAACGAGTTTGGTTTTGCGCCCGGCTTGCACTATCTTTACGGCATGAAAAACATCGTTTTCGACCTGGGCGGCGTGCTGTTCGCCCGAGATAAAAGCAAGTGCACTCCCGAGTTGATTGAATTTTTCAGTTTTCTCCGCGCTCCGCGGATGCCGTTCTTCTGGGAGGAGTACGACCGCGGCACCTCGACGCTCGCAGAGGTGACTGCCACCATCAGCCGAATGACCGGACGGTCCGTGGAGACCTGCTCCGCGGTCCTGCAGCTGGCCATCGACCTGCAGGAGCCCGTGAAACCCACCGAACGCCTCGTCCGTGACCTCAAAGCCGCGGGGTATAAGCTCTATGTGCTTTCGAACATGTCGCGCGAGTTCATCGAATTCCTGCGCCGATTTCCCGTCTACGGGCTTTTCGACGGCGAGGTCGTTTCGTGCGAGGAACACACCGTGAAACCCGAGCCGCGCATTTACGAAATCCTGCTCGAACGCTACGGCCTGACGCCTTCGGAGACGCTTTTCATCGATGACCGCGAAGCCAATATCGAGGCGGCCGCCGCCCTCGGCATCCACGGTTTCCTCTTCGACCACCGCGATCCCGAGTCCGCATGCGATGCCTTGCGGAGGCGGCTGCTGTAATCGGATGCAATAAATAAATGAGGGCCGGTGAAAACCGGCCCTCATTTGTCGTATGCGATCCCGAAGGATTAGTTGAAGGTGTAGCGGATGCTGAACATCGCCGACCAGGTCGATACCGTGCTGGCGTACTTCGACCATTTGGGAGCGGTGAACTTGTAGTTGGTGCCGTCCCATGCCAGGATCGAGCTGGTGTTCATGCGCTTGATGTTACCCCAGTTGCGGTTGAGCATGTTGGCCAGGTTGGTGACGTCGAGGCCGAGGGAGATCGTGTTGCGCTTGCCCTTGACGTTGACGTAGAAATCCTGCGAGAAGCGGAAGTTCAGCGTGTGGTGCCACGGCATAACAGCTCCTCCGCGCTTGGAATATTCGCCGATGTGCTCGGAGAGGTAGCTGTCCTTCTGGATGAAGTTCCAGAACGCCTCCTTGTTCTCGTTGTCCGCGAACGGCATCTTGTCGAGCTCGCTGCGGGTCGGGATGTAGAGCAGGTTGACGGCGCCGCGGTCGTTGGTCACTGCGTTCTGATACTTTCCGCTCTGCACGTACATCGTATAGGAATAGCGCGAGTAGGAGTAGCTGCCGATGTAGCCGAGCTGGCTGGCCTCGTAATAAAGACCGAAATTCGAAGCGCCGTTCTTCTGGGCGAGACGGTAACCTACGTTGAGCAGAATGCGGTGGGGCGATACGTAGGAAGCGAATCCGGTTTCGGGCACGTTCGAACCGTTTTTGTTGAACGTGTTGGTGCTGAATGCCGAGGTCACCTGGTCGCCGATGCCGTCGATCACGTTCTTGGCGCTCGAATAGGTGTAGGCCGCCATTACCGACAGACCGAAGCCCCAGTTCTTGGACACCTGTGCCGAGATCGAAGCGTAGTATCCGTCCACGTCGTCGGTGTTGGTGATCAGATAGGGGTTGATGGTCTTGCCCTCCTTGTTCTTAATGTTCTGGCTCTCCCAGTAGGCACGTGCTTCGGGTTCGCCCGGAAGCCGGATGCCGCCCTCTTTCTCGACCATGCCGAGTTTCTTGACGGTCACCGAATTGATGTCCTTGTTGTAGATACCCTCGATATTGAGGTTGACGTCGCCCGGCAGTTTGAGGTCCAGCGCCAGCGAGGTTTTCCAGGTCGACGGCATTTTGAGCTTCTTGTCCAGGATGGTCGGCGACGTATTGGCTGCCAGTTCCTCCTTGTGGAAAGGCTCCCCTCCGTAAACATCCTTCAACATGTCGCCCACATTGGTATGGAACGAGGGCATCTCTCTGTTCCGTTCGGGGTCATCTCTGTAAAGCGTAAGTCCGTTCTGGATGCAGTTACTGTTTCCGGCAACCGATACGAGCCATACGAACGGCAGGCGGCCGGTGAAGATACCCGTACCTCCGCGGAGGATGTATTTGCGCTCGCCGGTCATGTCCCAGTTGAAACCTACGCGGGGAGCCACCGACAGGCGTGCTTTGGGCATGTCCGAGGTCTTGTAGCCGCCGTGGTCGGCGAAAGCCTGCGTGAAGTCCTTGTTCTCGTTGTCGGAGATCGACGGATAGACCGGAATCTCGAAACGTACGCCGACGGTTGCCTTGAATCGCTCGCTGAAGCTGATTTCGTCCTGCAGGTAGATCGAATACTGCATATGGGTAAACGAAGGATAGGCCTGTGCCAGGTCATCGTTGTTGCCGTGGGCGATACGGAACGCCAGCGGAGCTTTGTCGTTCTTGAAGTCGTCCCAGCTTTCGTAAACATAATAGCCTGCGCCGCCCTGCTGGTAGCCGTTGGTCGTGAAGTTGTGCTCGAACTGCAGACCGGCCACCAGGCGGTTTTTGCCGATCGTGTAGCCGATTTCGTCGGTCACGATGTGGGTCGACACTTCGCGGAGGTTGCCCTCGGTGAAGGGATCGAGGCCGAACGAAGCGTACAGGGCGCTGACGCCTTTGTCCGTAGGTTCCAGAATATCCACCGTCGGGAAGATGCCGCCGTCGTAGCTGCGCGGCTCGTACTGGTGCGAGTAGGTGTAGCGCAGCGTGTTGGTCAGACGGCTGTCGAGGAAGCGCGAGTTCAGCTCGGCGGCTACCGACGTGAAATTCTGCTCCTGGTAGTAGCGCGAATTCTGGAAATACATGGCGTAGTTCGAGGTGCGGCCGTAAGTGTCTTTGTCATATACCTTGCTGGCATCGAGCGGGGAGATCGACGACGACGGAGCCGACGAATACTTGTTCTGGGTCCGGCTGAAACGCACGTTGAGCGCGTGGTTGCGGCTGATGTTCCAGTCTACGCGGGCCATGAGTTTGTATCCGGGGATCTTCACCGAATAGTCCTGATAGGCGCCGGGATCGTAACCGTATTTGTCGATCAGGAACTGGCTCATCTCGTCGAGTTTCGAGGCCAGCGGACGGTTGTATTGCGAATTGCCGCCGAAATCCTGACCGTCGCTGGTACGTGCCAGGCGCGAGTTGCCCGGAGTGGTGTTCCATTCGCGCTCGAAGTTGGCGAACACGAAGAGCTTGTTCTTGATGATCGGGGCGCCGATGCTGAATCCGAGCGTGTTGTCGCGCATCTCGCTCAGCGACAGCTTGCCGCCGTCGTATTTGTCGCCCTGGAGCTGGTCGCTCTTGGAATAGAGGTATGCTGCAACCTTCAGGTCGTTGGTGCCCGATTTGGTGACGGCGTTGATGGCGCCGCCCGTGAAACCGCTCTGGCGCACGTCGAAGGGGGTTACCGATACCGAAACCTGCTCCAGTGCGTCGAGCGAGATGGGCGAGCCGCCTGCGGGCAGGTTGCCGCCGATACCGAACATGTTGTTGAATGCGGCGCCGTCGACCGTTACGTACGACTGGCGGTAGTTGCCGCCGCCGATGGCCAGGCCCGACGTGGTCGACGAAGCCTGCGGCGTGAGTTTCATGATGTCGTTCATGCTGCGGTTCACCGTAGGCATCAGCTCGATCTGCTCATTGGAGATGCTGGTGACGGCGCCCGCGCGGTTGACGTTCATCGAACTGTTCTTGCCGTCGGCCTTGACGACCACGGCTTCGATCTCCTGGCTGTCCTTGAGGAACGCGTCGCGCTTGAGGGTCTGGCCCAGCGACAGCATCAGTCCCGGGAACTCGACCGACTGGTAGCCTACGAACGAGAAGGTCACCGAGTAGGGACCGCCCGTACGCAGGCCCTGGAGGTTGTAGTTACCGTTCTTGTCGGTCACCGCACCGTACTGCGTACCCGAAGGGGTGTGGACGGCGACGACCGTGGCGCCGACGAGCGGCTGTCCGTTCTGGTCGACTACCGTACCGTTCATTCCCGACGTCGTCACCTGCGCGTTCACGGCGCAATAGGCGAAAATCGTGAGCATGAGTAGAAAAAGTTTCTTCATACACTTGTTGGATTTAATTGATATTAAAGGGTTGTTTGTGTTTGACCGATGGTGTAAAAGCGTCGAGGGACATTCCATTGCAGGAATATCCCTCTTCTCTATACTGTGTACCTCTCCTTTCGCTGCACGGAAACCATGCTGCGATGATACCCGGATTTACGACAAGCCGATATCTGGACGATGCCAACCATAATTTTCATGGCACAAATATAAATCAAATATTTTTGCGCCGCAACAGAATACCGCGATTTTTATCCGACAATACCTCAATAATTTGCAGAACCGGCTCCGGAGGCTTGCGGCACGTAACTTGCGCTGGGCGGGGTATGCTTTCGACCCGGGAAAAATACTGGCATTACTCGCTTTTCATCCTGATCGCGGGACTGGGCGTGACGATCTTCATCGAGCTGACGCCCTTCCTGGGGGGGCTGCTGGGCGCCGTCACGATCTACGTGCTGCTGCGGCGGCAGATGTGGTATCTGAGCGAACGGCGGGGATGGCGGCGGAGTCTCGCGGCTTCGCTGCTGCTGGGCGAGTCGGTGCTCTTCTTCCTGATCCCGATCAGCCTGATCGTCTGGATGGTCGTCGACAAGATCCAGGCCGTCGCGCTCGATCCCGACACGATCCTGACTCCCGTGAAGCACGTCGCCGACCTCATTCAGCAGAAAACCGGATACGACCTGCTCCAGAAAAGCAATGTGCGGTCGCTCATCGCTTTCATCCCGAAGGCCGGGCAGTGGCTCGTCG
>CATKXN010000149.1 GCA_949840605.1 uncultured Alistipes sp. | reverse complement strand
GCTCCGCTGCGGCGGCGTGCGAGGTCCTCGGCGAAATCCGCCTCAGAGAGGGGTATTCCGGCCGGAACGCCGTCCATCGAGACGCCGATCTGCGCCCCGTGCGACTCACCCCAGACGGTGAGCCGGAAATTTTGTCCGAATTGGTTCATGGGCAACGGGTTTTAATACCGGATGAGTTCGAGGTCCTCGAAGAATCCGGGATAGCTTTTGGCGACGCTTTCGGCCCCCTCGATCGTGATCTCGCCATCCGAGCGCAGCGCTGCGACGGCCAGCGACATGGCCATGCGGTGGTCGCCGTGGCTGTGCGTGCGCGCTCCGTGCGCCTGCCCGCCGCGTATGCGCATCAGGTCCTCCTCCGAGGTGTCGACCTCGATGCCCAGCTTGGCGTATTCGTCGCGGATGGCCTCGGCGCGGTTGCACTCCTTGTATTCGAGACGCGAGGTGCCTCGGATCTCGCTCACGCCGTCGGCCGCCGTGGCGAGCGCGGCGAGCGCCGGAAAGAGGTCGGGGCAGTTGGTGGCGTCGAACTCGAAAGCGTGCAGCGGACGGTGCTGGACCGTCACCGATTCCGGTTCGTTAATGACTGCCGCGCCGGCGCGCACCAGCGCCGTGCAGATGGCCGTGTCGGCCTGCTTGGAGAGCATCGAGACGTTGCGCACGGTGATCTCTCCCGCCGTGGCGCCCGCCACCAGCAGCATGGCCGCGGCGCTCCAGTCGCCCTCGATGCTGAAATAGGTCGAGCGGTAGTGCTGGCGTCCCGGGATGTAGAACTCCTCGTAGTCGCGCTGGCTGATCTCCACGCCAAAACGGGCCGCCGTGTCGAGCGTCATATCTAAATAAGGTATCGACACCGCGCCCTGTACGCGCAGCGTCGTATCCTGTTTGGCTTTGGGCAGGGCCAGCAGCAGCCCCGTGATGAACTGCGACGAGACCGATCCGTCGACTTCGATCTCCCCGCCGCGGATCGGGCCGCAGACTTCGATCGGCAGGTAGCCGTCGTTGTCGCGGACCTGCACGCCCAGCCGGCGCAGCGGTTCGAGCATCATCCCCATCGGCCGGCGCAGCAGCGAGTCGCGCCCCTCGATGACGATGGGCGTGGAGCAGAGCGACGCCAGGGGGGTGAAAAGGCGTGTCGCGAGCCCCGATTCGCCGACGTCGAGCCGGCTGACCCTGGGGGCGAGCCCGCCCTCGATGGAGAGCGTCGTGGGGTCCGCCTGGCGAACCCGGGCGCCCAGCGCCTCGATGCAGCGGAGGGCCGAGCGGGTGTCGTCGCAGAATTCGAGGTTGCGCAGCACCGAAACCTCCTCCGAAAGCAGCGCCGCCGCAAGGGCGCGCTGGGCATAACTTTTCGAGCAGGGCGGCGTCAGTGTGCCTTTGACGCGGCCCGGGCAAGCCGTTTTGTCCATAATTACTCCTTCGTCTCCTGTCCTTTGCGGTTTTTCATCTCCTGGGTGAGCTGGTGGCTCTTCTTGAGCTCGAAATGCTGCCCGAGGTAGACTTTGCGGACCATCGGGTCGGCGGCCAGCTCCTCGGCCGTACCGGTTTTCAGTATCTTGCCTTCGTAGAGCAGGTAGGTGCGGTCGGTGATGGCCAGCGTTTCGTCGACGTTGTGGTCGGTGATGATGACGCCGATGTTCTTGTGCTTGAGCGTCGCCACGATCGACTGGATGTCCTCCACGGCGATCGGGTCCACGCCGGCGAACGGTTCGTCCAGAAGGATGAAGGCCGGGTTGATGGCCACCGCGCGCGCGATCTCCGTGCGCCGACGCTCGCCGCCCGAGAGCTGGATGCCGAGGCTCTTGCGCACTTTCTGCAGCCGGAACTCCTCGATCAGCGCCTCGACCCGTTCGGCCTGGTACTCTTTCGAATAGGAGGTCATCTCGAGCACCGCGCGGATGTTGTCCTCGACCGAGAGGCGGCGGAACACCGACGCCTCCTGGGCCAGGTAGCCCACGCCCAGCTGGGCGCGGCGGTAGACCGGGAAGTCGGTCAGTTCGGTGGTCTGTCCTTCGTCGCTTTCGAGGAAGATGCGTCCCTCGTTGGGCTTGATGAGTCCGACGATCATGTAGAACGTGGTGGTCTTGCCGGCTCCGTTGGGGCCCAGCAGTCCGACGATCTCGCCCTGGTTGACGTCGATCGACACATGGTCCACGACCGTGCGGGCCTTGTATTTTTTTACGAGTTCACTGGTGTAGAGACGCATTGCGTATCGGCGATAAAATTTTTTACAAAGTTATGTTTTTTTCCGAAAAGTTTTTTATCTTTACGTTGAATTTTCCGATTTTTAGGACTAAAGCAGATATACGGCGAAATGAAACAATTCGATTCATCCCTGTTGCACGACAAGCTGAAGGAGTACTTCGGCTTTTCGTCGTTCAAAGGGAACCAGGAAGCGGTGATCCGCAACGTGCTGGAAGGCAGGGATACCTTCGTGCTGATGCCTACGGGCGGCGGCAAGTCGTTGTGCTATCAGCTGCCGGCGCTTCTGATGGACGGGGTCGCCATCGTTATCTCGCCGCTGATCGCCCTGATGAAGAACCAGGTCGACGCGATGCGGACCTTCTCGGCCGAGTCGGGGATCGCGCATTTCCTCAATTCGTCGCTCAACAAGACCGCCGTGGCGCAGGTCCGGGCCGACGTGCTCGCCGGGAAGACCAAGCTGCTCTATTTCGCCCCCGAGTCGCTCACCAAGGAGGACAACGTGGCGTTCCTGCATAAGATTAAGGTGTCGTTCTACGCCATCGACGAGGCGCACTGCATCTCGGAGTGGGGCCACGACTTCCGTCCCGAGTACCGCCGCATCCGCCCGATCATCAACGAGATCGGCACGGCGCCGCTGATCGCCCTCACGGCCACGGCCACGCCCAAGGTGCAGATGGACATCCAGAAAAACCTCGGGATGTCCGACGCCTCGGTCTTCAAGTCGTCGTTCAACCGTCCAAACCTCTACTACGAGATTCGTCCCAAGCGCAACGTCGACCGCGACATCATCCGCTTCATCAAGCAGAACGAGGGCAAGAGCGGTATCATCTACTGCCTGAGCCGCAAGAAGGTCGAGGAGCTCACCGAGCTGCTCGTCGCCAACGGCATCCGCGCGCTGGCCTACCACGCCGGGATGGACGCCGCGACGCGCGCCGCCAACCAGGACGATTTCCTGATGGAGCGCGTCGAGGTGATCGTCGCCACGATCGCTTTCGGCATGGGCATCGACAAACCCGACGTGCGCTACGTCATCCATTACGACATCCCCAAGTCGCTGGACGGGTATTACCAGGAGACGGGCCGCGCCGGCCGTGACGGCGGCGAGGGCTACTGCCTGACCTTTTACAGCTATAAGGATATCCAGAAACTCGAGAAGTTCATGCAGGGCAAGCCCATCGCCGAACAGGAGATCGGCAAGCTGCTGCTGCTGGAGACGGTCTCCTATGCCGAGAGTTCGATGTGCCGCCGCAAGACGCTGCTGCACTATTTCGGCGAGGACTATACCGAGGACAACTGCGGCAACTGCGACAACTGCCGCAATCCGAAGCCGAAGGTCGATGCCAAGGCGGCCCTGAAGATGGCCCTCGAGGCGCTGCGCGACATCGGCGACAAGTTCAAGGCCGACTACCTCGTCAACGTGCTGGTGGGCAAGACCACGGCGCTGATCAAGAGCTACGGCCACAACAAGTCGAAGTGGTTCGGGGCCGGCGCCGAGCACGACGCCCGGTTCTGGGGCGCGGTGCTGCGGCAGGCGCTGATCCTGGGGCTCGTGGACAAGAATATCGAGAATTACGGCCTCATTTCGATCAACAAGAAGGGCGAAGGGTATATCGCCCTGCCGTTCCCGGTGACCGTGACCCTCGACCACGATTACGACGAGGAGGAGAAGGAGTCCGAGTCCGTGGCCCCGATGGGCAAGGGCGGAGCCGCCGACGAGGAGTTGTTCTCGATGCTCAAGGACCTGCGCAAGAAAGTGGCCAAGCAGCACGGACTGCCGCCGTTCGTCATCTTCCAGGACCCGTCGCTGGAGGACATGGCCGTGCAGTACCCGATCACCGTCGAGGAGATGCAGAACATTACGGGCGTGGGAGTGGGCAAGGCCCGCAAGTTCGGCGAGGAGTTCATCAAGCTCATCAAAGCCTATGTCGAGGAGAAAGAGATCATCCGTCCGCAGGACATGGTCGTCAAGGGCGTGGCCAGCAAGTCGGGCAACAAGATCTTCATCATCCAGTCGATCGACCGCAAGATGGATTTCGAGGACATCGCCCGGGCCAAGGACCTCGATTTCGACGAACTGCTCACTGAGATCGAGGGCATCGTCAATTCGGGGACGAAACTCGACATCTCCTATTACCTGAAAGGGTTTATGGACGAGGATAAGGTCGAGGACATCTACCTCTATTTCAAGGAGGACGCCGAGAGCGATTCGCTCGACGCGGCCATCGAGGAACTGGGGGCGGACTACACCGAGGAGGAGATACGCCTCGTGCGCATCAAGTTCATGTGCGAACAGGGAAACTGATTTGACTGCATACAACCTAATTGAGACGCCTATGAACAAGAAGACTTTTACACTGGCCCTGATGTTTCTGGTGGTGACGGTCGCATGGCTCGGAGTCAATATCTACTGGGCCCTGAACCACCGGAACAATGTGTTCGACATGGTCGTGGCGCTGCTGTTCGTCGCGGCCGGGATCGGAATGGTTTACAACGAGTTGAAAAAGAAAAAATGCCGCCATCTCGACGAGGTGAACCGGCATCAGATTCCGTAGACGGATTTATGCGTGCGATAGACCGGTTTCAGGCGATCATGGCCGTCGTATTCTTCGTTGGGGCCGTCGCCGCGTCGTGGCGTGTGGCCGTCGCCGACGGCAGGGAGATCTGGTACGTCCCGCTGCTGCTGGCCGTCGCTTCGGCCGGGATGACCCTCGGAGCGCTCCGGCACCGGAACAGGAAACACTCTTAAAACGAGGACTGATATGAAGACCAATCTTATGCAGCTTCTGCGCCTGGTAGCGATGGTGGTGGCTGTCGCGGGCATCATCTATGCCATCGAATTTATGGAACGCGGCATCGCCGTGTGGTTCTGGATTACGCTGCTGGGCGTGGGGTTCGTGGGACTGCTCTATACGTTCCGCCTGACGCAGCGTCGCGCGGCCCGTGCCCGGCGCGAGCAGGAACGCCTCGAAAAGAAACGCAGCCGCCGCCGGAAGCGCTGACGTGGAGGGGTGTGACGCCGGTCGGACCGTGGTAAGTCCGGGACGCGGCGGCAATCCATCCGCCCGAAGTAAAACGAATCCGCCGGACGATTTCTGGTCGTCCGGCGGATTCGTGCGTTAATTCTGGATCGAGGAGAGTATCCCGTTCTCGAAGTAGAGGTAGCTGCCCAGTCCGTAAACCCACTGTTCGTGTACGCCCCAGCTTCCCGACGAGCGGTTGATGTCGTCGGGCGATCCCCAGGCTTCGCGGCACATCTCACGGGTCATGCCGATCCGCACTTTGCCCGCAAGGATCAGGTCGGCGGTCTGTTTGCCGTATTTCCGGTAGAGCGCCGCCTTGTGTTCGCGCTCCTCTTTCTCGCGTTGCAGGCGGGCCTCTTCGCGCCGGCGCTCCTCCTCGGCGCGTTGGGCGTACACCTCTTCGGCCGGGGTGAGCACCAGTTCGTCCACAAAGGCGCGGTCACTGCGCTGCCCGTTCCCTTCGACTCCGAACGGGGTCGGGTAACGGGTCAGCGGAATGTACACCTGCACGCTGTCCTCTCTCTTTTCGAAGACGAACGACGGCACGGCGTAGCCCGTTCCGTCGCCGATCAGCCGCACGTCCGTACAGCGCAGTTCCGTGCCGAACGGCAGTTGGGCGGCCTCTCCCTGCATGGTGTTGACGTGCATCCCGAAATGTTCGGAGACATACCCCGGAGCGTCCGGTTTGCGTCCCGTCAGGAAGAAATCCCTGCCGAGATACTTCGCGCGGTATTTCCCGATCAGCCCTTCGATCACGGCCGGATAGCATTCGTTCCGCAGGTTTTTCGGGTCCGTTCCGCGGTGTGCGAACCAGCAGAGCACCCTGCCTGCGTCGTCGCGGAGCCGGAACATCAGCAGTTCGGAATCTTCGAGCCTGCTTCGTTCGATCCCGAGAATTTCGAAACTACGCCCTTCGACGGCCTCCGCCGGGGTGAACCACCCGGAGCGGGTTTGTCCCGAATAGTCCAGCGTGCCGATTCCTTTGGCCTCGTGCAGCGAGCATCCGAGGGTCGCCAGGTCGTCGTATCCGAAGTATTTGAAATACCGGGGGCTGTACACGTCGCTGTAGACGGTGTCGATCCGGAAATCCTCCGGACGAACCTTCCTGCGGGGCTTGCGTAGCCACACCGTGTCGACGGCGACGGCGGCGGGCGTCTCCGCGAGGAAGTTGATATAGGCGACCGGTTTCAGTCCGGCGTGGATGTCCCGGGGGTAAAAGAGGATGCGCTGCCCTTTGAGGCTCTCGTAATGGGCTGCGTCGGCGCCCACACGTATGTTCGCCGTCGAGTCGTAGACGGCGGCGGCAGTCGTTTGCGGAACGGCTTTCCGGGGCAGGACGGTTTCGGTTTTG
>CATKXN010000148.1 GCA_949840605.1 uncultured Alistipes sp. | reverse complement strand
TGGATCGTGCAGTAAGAGCAGCAGTAGTCGCACCCGTCCTGCACTTTGAGGAAAGCGCGCGTGCGGTCCCCGCTCGAAAAGGCTGCGAAGAACGACGTGAGCGAATCGGTGTCACAGCTGTACACCTGCGCACGGCCTTTTCCGTTCAACTCAACCACCCGGTTAAATAACTCTCCCTTATCATTGTTTCCCAATACGATATCGACACCTTCTATCGCGGCTATCTCCTGCGGTTTCAGCTGTGCGTAACACCCCGTCACGGCGATGATCGCTCCGGGGTTGCGGCGGTGGAGCTTGCGGATCAGGTTGCGGCATTTCTTGTCGGCGTGCTCGGTCACCGAGCAGCTGTTGATGACGCAGATGTCCGCCTCGGCCGTCGGGGCCACACGGACGAAGCCGCCGCGTTCGAACTCACGCGCGAGGGTGGAGGACTCCGAAAAATTGAGCTTACAGCCCAAGGTATGAAAATTGACTCTGCAAGGTTGCATAGATTCGTGTTTTTCCGGCACGAAATTACGAAAACTGTGCGAAAGGAGGAGGCGTTTCCGATAAAAAAACGTAAATTTGCGCGCAATTATAATGTAGGACATGGAATTTTTCAGCGACCTGTTCCAATACGGTTATCTCTCGAACGCACTCACGGCCTGTGTGCTTTCGGGCATAACGTGCGGGGTGATAGGAACCTACGTCGTCTGTCGCCGCATGGTGTTCCTCGCCGGAGGCATCACCCACGCCTCGTTCGGCGGACTGGGCATCGCCTTCTACCTGGGAGCGAACCCCATCGCCGGTGCGATGATCTTCGCCGTCCTTTCGGCGCTGGGCATCGAGTGGGCCGGCAGCCGGGGGCGCATCCGCGAGGATTCGGCCATCGGCATCATCTGGTCCGTCGGCATGGCCGTCGGGGCGCTCTTCATGAGCCTGCGCCCGGGCTACACCTCGGGCGACCTGTCGGCCTACCTTTTCGGCAGCATCGTGACCGTGACCGACAGCGACGTCGCGTCGCTGGCCGTGCTGACCGCCGTCATCATCGCCGGGGCCCTCCTGTGGCTGCGGCCCGTGATGTACGTCGCCTTCGACCGCGATTTCGCCCGCAGCCGGGGCATCCCGACGCGCGTAATCTCCTATCTGATGGCCGCGCTGGCCGCCGTGACGATCGTCCTCTCGATCCGCATCATGGGCATCGTGCTGCTGATCTCGCTCGTGACGATGCCCGTGGCGATCGTCAACACGCTCTCGCGCTCGTACCGCACCATCGCCCTCACGGCACCCCTCGTGGCCGTCGCGGGCAACGTCGCGGGGCTCATGGGCAGCTACAGTTTCGAGGTTCCGCCCGGCGCCGCCATAATATTTACCCTCACCCTTACGCTTATACTGGTAAAACTTGTATCTTTGCGTTGCAAAAAACAGCGAGCCGCCGCATGAAGACCATCCATAAACTCGTTCTGAAATCCTACCTGGGGCCGATGGTCCTCACGTTCTTCATCGTCATGTTCGTGCTGATGATGAACATCGTGTGGCGCTACATCGACGAACTGGTGGGCAAGGGCCTGAGCGCCGGAATCATCATCGAACTGATGACCTACTTCATGGCCAACATGATCCCGATGGGCCTGCCGCTGTCGATGCTGCTGGCGGCGATCATGACCATGGGCAACCTGGGCGAGAATTACGAACTGCTGGCCATGAAATCGGCCGGCATGTCGCTGGTCCAGATCACCAAACCGCTCATCATACTGGTGGCGTTCGTCTCCGTCGGCAGTTTCTTCATCGGCAACAACCTCGTCCCGAACGCCAACAAGAAGCTCTACAGCACGTTGTACGACATCCGGCAGCAGAAACAGGCCCTCGAGTTCCAGGACGGGCTCTTCTTCAACGGCATCGAGAACATGTCGATCCGCGTCAGCCGGCAGGAGCCCGACACGCACCTGCTGCACGACGTGCTGATCTACGACAACCGCAAAGCCAACGGCAATATGACCACCACCGTCGCCGATTCGGGGTACATCCGTCTTTCGGACGACAAGAGATACCTGCTGGTGACGCTCTTCCACGGCGAAAATTACGATCAGACGCGCAACAGCCAGTGGTTCACCAAAAGTTCGCTGCAACACCACACCTTCGACCTGCAGAAACTGTCGATCCCGATGGACGGATTCGCGCAGGGACGTACGGACGCCGACCTTTTCTCGAACAGCCAGACCAAAAACATCCAGGAGCTGCAGCATGACATCGACTCGCTGGAGGTGAAGGTCAACGCCGCCACGACGAGCTCCTACGAACCGTTGCTCAAAGAGCAGATTTTCGCGCGCGACAACACCGTGCTGCCGTTGCCCGACAGTCTGCAGGTCGACAAGCGCCATTTCCGCGACCTGCTGGCGCAGGACTCGATCGCCGGACTGCCGACACGCGACAAGGAGCGCATCTGGAACCAGGCCCGGACGCTGGCCAAAAACTCGCGCAACATGTTCGCGTTCGACGAATCGGCCGCCAAGGAGGCGCTCAACCAGCTCTACCGCTCGAAGGTCGAGTGGCACAAGAAGATATCGCTCCCGGTGTCGATCCTGATCTTCTTCCTGATCGGCGCGCCGCTGGGCGCCATCATCCGCCGCGGCGGACTGGGACTTCCGGTGGTGGTTTCGGTAATCTTCTTCGTAATCTATTACATCATCAGCCTGTCGGGCGAGAAACTGGCCAAGGAGGGCAACTGGGACGCCGTTTACGGCATGTGGCTGTCGACCTTCATCCTCACGCCGATCGCCGTATACCTCACCTACAAGGCCACCAACGACTCGGCGCTGCTCGACACGGACTGGTACGCCGGAAAGATCAAGGCGCTGAGGGACAGAGTGACACCGGGAATCAAGAAACTGACGAACGCAATAAAACCCAAACGAAATGGCAAAAAACACGATTCTGAATAGTGTAGAGGAGGTTATCGAAGACTTCCGCAACGGCAAACCGGTGATCGTCGTCGACGACGAAGACCGCGAAAACGAGGGCGACTTCATCGTCGCCGCGGAGAAGATCACCCCCGAAATCGTGAATTTCATGCTCAAGGAAGGCCGCGGCGTGCTGTGCGCCCCGCTGTCGGAGAAGCGCTGCGCCGAACTGGGCCTCAATATGATGGAGGAGAACAACACCTCGCTGCTGGGCACGCCCTTCACCGTGACGGTCGATCTGCTGGGCAACGACTGCACCACGGGCGTCTCGATCCACGACCGTGCCGCAACGATCCGCGCGCTGGCCGACCCCGAAACGAAGCCCACCGATCTGGGCCGTCCGGGACACATCAATCCCCTCCGTGCCCGCGACAAGGGCGTACTGCGCCGTCCGGGACATACCGAGGCGGCCATCGACCTGGCCCGTCTGGCCGGATTGCAGCCCGCAGGCGCGCTGATCGAGATCATGAACGACGACGGCACGATGGCCCGCCTGCCGCAGCTGGTGGAGATCGCCAAAAAATTCGATCTGAAAATCATCTCGATCGCCTCGCTGATCGCCTACCGCCTCAAAGAGGAGTCGATCATCGAGAAGGGCGTGACGGTGCCCCTGCCGACGGAATGGGGCGATTTCCGCATTACGCCGTTCCGCCAGAAGTCGAACGGCGTGGAGCATGTAGCCCTGACGAAAGGGGAGTGGGCGGAGGACGAACCCGTGCTGGTGCGCGTGCACTCGTCGTGCGTCACGGGCGACATCTTCGGTTCGTACCGCTGCGACTGCGGCGAACAGTTGCACCGTGCCATGCAGATGATCGAAAAGGAGGGCAAGGGCGCTGTCATCTACCTCAACCAGGAGGGACGCGGCATCGGGCTCTGCAACAAGATCCACGCCTACAAGCTGCAGGACGAGGGGCTCGACACCGTCGACGCCAACCTCAGGCTGGGTTTCAAGGCCGACGAACGCGACTACGGCGTAGGTGCGAGCATCATCCGCGAGCTGGGCATCCGCCACATGCGTCTGATGACCAACAACCCGCTCAAACGGGCCGGACTGGAGGGCTACGGACTCTGCATCGACGAGATCGTGCCCATCGTGATCGCCCCGAACCCCTACAACGAACACTATCTGGAAACCAAGCAGGAGCGTATGCACCACACGCTGGGACTGGAGAAAAAATAGGAGATGAATCCGAAGGAAATCCGCATCGTATTCATGGGCACGCCCGAATTCGCCGTGCCTTCGCTGCGGGCGCTCGTCGCCGGCGGCTACAACGTCGTGGGCGTGGTGACCTCGCCCGACAAACCTGCTGGACGGGGTCAGAAACTCCGTCAGAGCGAAGTCAAGACCGCCGCGCTGGAACTGGGACTTCCGGTCCTGCAGCCCGAGAAACTGAAAGCCCCGGAGTTCGTCGAGGCCATGCAGGCCCTGCAGCCCGATCTGGGGATCGTGATCGCTTTCCGGATGCTCCCCGAGGTGATCTGGGCCATGCCGCGGCTGGGGACCTTCAACCTCCACGCCTCGCTGCTGCCCCAATATCGCGGGGCGGCACCGATCAACTGGGCGATCATCAACGGCGAGACCGAAACGGGCGTCACGACGTTCCTGCTGAATCACGAAATCGACAAAGGCGGCATCATCGGACAGGTCCGGGTGCCGATCCTGCCGGAAGACAACGTCGGCACGCTCTACGACAAGCTGATGACGACCGGGACCGCGTTGGTCACCGAAACCGTGGAGCGAATCGCCGCCGGGGACGTGCAACCTGTCGAACAGCAGCACATCGACGAATCGACGCTGCGCCCGGCGCCGAAGATCTTCAAGGAGGACTGCCGGATCGACTGGACGCTTCCGGGCCGCCGCATCGCGGATTTCATCCGCGGCCTGTCGCCGTATCCGGCGGCATGGACCGAGATGTACCGCGAAGGCAGCGAGGAACCGCAGAGCGCCAAGCTGTTCTCGGCGACGTTCGAAGCCGCAGCTCACGGTCAGCCGTGCGGCACGGTCGAGAGCGACGGGAGGACCTTTATCCGCGTGGCGTGTGCCGACGGATGGATCGTCCCCGGGGAACTGCAGATAGCCGGCAAGAAACGGCTCCCAGTGCACGACCTGCTGCTGGGCTGGCGCGACGTGCTGCAATATCGGTTCCAGGCATAAGCGACCCGTTTTACGGACGGAAGACCGCTCGGATATATTAATATAAAAACGGACTTTCCGCAATGGAAAGTCCGTTTCTTCGTATGATCTACGCCTCGGAGGGCTCTTTTTCGCCGATTTTCCGACTGATCTCCTCCTTCGGGAGTGGCTTGGTGCAGAAGAACCAGTCATAGCACCTGGCTCCGTCGGGAACCGTATCCTGGTCGTCGCCCTTCATCGGCACGATCACCTCGTCGCCCGGATTCCAATCGGCAGGCAGCGCGATGCCGAAAGCGTCGATGGTCTGCAGGCCGACCAGGACCCGTCTGATCTCGTCGAAATTGCGGCCCAGCGCCAGCGGATAGTAGATCATCGCCCGCAGCACGCCTTTCGGATCGACAAAGAAGACAGCCCGCACGGCTGCCGTCTGGCTCTCGCCGGGCTGGATCATCCCATAGAGCGACGCCACCTTCATCGAAACGTCGTCGATGATCGGAAATTCGACCTTCACCTCCTTCATGCCCTTGTACTCGATCTTCTCACGGATAGTTTTCAGCCACGCGATATGACTGTTGCGGCTGTCGATAGACAGACCCACCAGTTCGCAGTTCAGCGCGCGGAATTCCGCGGTGCGGGCCCCGAACGTAAGTATCTCGGTCGTACAGATCGGGGTGAAGTCGGCAGGATGGCTGAACAGAATCACCCATTTGCCTTTGTAATCCCCCGGGAAGCTGATCTTGCCCCGCGTGGTCATGGCCTCGAATGCCGGAACGGGTTCGCCCAGACGCGGCATCTGCTGTTCGTTCTTTTCCATAATCTGAAATTTTAAGTCACTTGACCGGGCTCGCAAAATCAATGCCCCGCATCGGCAAATTCTTCGTCACCGACCAAAATTCAGATCAGATTTGGAGCCCGCTTCCGCCGCAATTGAAACAATGTTTGAATCCTCTGCACGACGGGCAATCCTGAATATCGCCCATAAAATCGACGTAACCCCGTCCGCCGCATTTAGAGCACCATCCGCTCCCGTCGCAATACTTGCACTTATTCACACTGTAATCGGAGGTGCTGCCCGACGATTCCGTCTGCCGGGAACCGGCAGGCACACCGCCTCCGCTCCCGGCCATCAGGTGCCAGTCCTCGCCGAAGCAGCTTTTCCAGGCCTCCCAAAAAACATCCTTTCCGACACCCGGATACGATTCACCGTCGCATTCAAGCATGTCTGCATCTTCCGATATGAATACATAGCTGTCGCCGTACTCTTTCTTATATTTCGTATGGGCACCGCTGATAGCCGGGACATGGATCGTCATCGGATTTCCTGCCAAATCCGCGGTCTTCATTTTCAGCGCTTCGGCCGTCAATCTGTATTTTCGAAAACGATGCCATCCGTCGGAAGTGCCCACGTACGCATACAGGCTGAACATGTCGGCAGGAGAGGTTGCGACCCGGATACAGCGGTCGCCGTCGTTGACGAAAAAATGCACGTTCCGGAATCCGTCCGCATTCATGAAAAAACGGTCGCAGTCCGACCAATCGGATATGCCGGGAGCAAAATCGGATTGGTC
>CATKXN010000147.1 GCA_949840605.1 uncultured Alistipes sp. | reverse complement strand
ATCGGATTTACGGGACAAAAATAGCGATTAAATTCCTACGTCGGGAACAAAAAAACGCCCGAAAGGGCGTTTTTGTCGTGCGTTCGGTACGGGGCGCTATTTTTTCCAAGCCGCGAGCGGAATTTTGTTCACGCGGTTCTGGTGGCGTCCGCCTTCGAACTCGGTGTCGAGGAAGGCGTCCACGATGGCGACGGCCGTTTCGTTGTCGATGAAGCGGGCCGGCATCGAGCAGATGTTGGCGTCGTTGTGCTTGCGGGCCAGCGTGGCGATTTCGGGTTCCCAGCAGATCGCCGCGCGGATGCCCTGATGCTTGTTGAGCGTCATCGTGATGCCGTTGGCGCTGCCGCACATGGCGATGCCGCGGGGCAGTTCGCCCGTTTCGACGGCGTCGGCCAGCGGATGGGCGTAGTCCGGGTAGTCGCAACTCTCCTCGGACTTGCAGCCGAAGTCGAACACTTCGTAGCCTTTCGAGTCGAGGTAGCCGATGATGAATTCCTTGAGCTGGAAGCCGGCGTGGTCGCTGGCGATTCCGATCTTCTTATTTTCCATGCGTTGTCGGTTTTAGCGTTAGAGGGAGTAAAGATAGCGAATTTCGGGAATTTCCGAACGCTATTTGTGTCTCCGGGCCAGTTCCTCCTCCAGATCGGCGATCGACAGTCCTTGGTTTTCGAGCAGCACGAGCAGGTGGTAGATCAGATCCGAGGCTTCGTAGACGAGTCCGTCGTTGTTGCCTGCGACGGCTTCGATGACGCTCTCGACGGCTTCTTCGCCCACTTTCTGCGCGATCTTGGGTGCGCCTTTGGTGAACAGACGCGTGGTGTACGAACCTTCGGGCATGTCGCGGTGGCGCTGGCGGATGACGCTCTGCAACGTCCCGATGAAGCCTTCGTGCTCGCGTCCTCCGAAACAGGTCTTGCTGCCGGTGTGGCAGACCGGGCCGGCTGCCTCCACGCGCACGAGCAGCGTATCGGCGTCGCAGTCTTTTTCGATGCTTTTGACCGAGAGGTAGTTGCCGCTGGTTTCGCCTTTGGTCCACAGCCGGCCTTTGGTGCGGCTGAAAAATGTCACGCGGCTTTCGGACAGGGTTTTTTCGAAGGCTTCCTCGTTCATGTAGCCCAACATGAGCACCTGACGGGTGTTGTCGTCCTGAATAATGGCGGGAACGAGTCCCTCACAGCTCTTGGCCGTGTTCAATTCGCTGAATTTTATCATAGTCTGACGTTTATGTTCATTTCGTGCAATTCTTTCTTGAGTCGGGGAATAGGGATTTCCCCGTAGTGGAAGATGCTGGCGGCCAGTGCCGCGTCGGCCTTGCCGAGCGTCAGCACGTCGGCGATGTGGCGGACCGAGCCGGCTCCGCCCGAAGCGATGACCGGGATCGAAAGCCGTTCGGACAGCTCGGCGAACGTTTCGCAGGGGTAGCCGTTTTTCGTGCCGTCGTGGTCCATCGACGTGAACAGGATTTCGCCCGCGCCGCGCTGCTGCGCCTCGTCGGCCCAGTCGAACAGCTCCCGGTCGGTGAGCTGCCGGCCGCCGTGCGTGGTGACCCTCCAGCGGCCGTCGATGCGCTTGGCGTCGATGGCCACGACGACGAACTGGTTGCCGTATTTCGAGGCGATGTCGCCGATGAGCTGCGGAGTGCGCACCGCGGCGCTGTTCACCGTCACTTTGTCCGCTCCCGCGTCGAGCAGGCGTCCCGCGTCGTCGGCCGAGGCGATGCCTCCGCCCACGGTGAACGGGATGTCGATGTTTTCGGCGATGCGGGCGACCAGTTCGGCGAACGTCTTGCGCCCCTCGAACGTGGCGCTGATGTCGAGGTAGACCAGTTCGTCGGCGCCTTCTTCGGCGTATTTCCGGCCTAAGGCGACGGGATCGCCCACGCCTTGCAGTCCGAGGAAATTGATTCCCTTGACCGTCTGCCCGTCCTTGATGTCGAGGCAGGGGATGATTCGTTTGGCCAGCATGGTTTATCGTTCTGTCGGGGTTTTACGAAAGTGTCGTTCCAAGAGGTCGAATCCGATGCGGCCCTCGTAGATGGCCTTGCCCACCACGACGCGGCGGAGTCCCTGCGCGTCGAGCGCTTCGATGTCGTCCCAAGAGGCGATTCCTCCGCTCACGACGATGTCGATCTCCGGGAATTTCCGCTGGAGCCGCGTGTAGAGCGGGATCGACGGACCGGAGAGCATGCCGTCGCGGGCGATGTCCGTGCAGATCGTTTCGCGGAGTCCCGCCGTGCGGAAGCGTTCGATGAGGGCGTCCACGTCCGTTGCGGAGGATTCCTGCCAGCCGTGGATGGCGATCCGTCCGTCGCGGGTGTCGGCGCCGAGGATCATGCGTTCGGGGCCGAATTCGCCGAGCCACCGTTCGAAAAGTTCCGGACGGGTTGCCGCGATGCTGCCGCAGATGGCGCGTGAGGCGCCGCTGTCGAAGACGGCGCGCAGGGCCTCGGCGCTTTTGATGCCGCCGCCGTACTGGACTTCGAGCGAGGTGCGCGTGCGGATGCGCTCCAGCGCGTGCAGGTTGACCGGGTGCGAGGCTTTCGCTCCGTCCAAATCGACCAGATGCAGCCTCCGTGCGCCGCAGGCCTCGTAGCGCAGGGCCGCTTCGAGCGGGTCCTTGTAGTAGACGGTGCGGCGTGCGTAGTCGCCTTGGGTCAGGCGGACGCATTCGCCGCCGATCATGTCGATGGCCGGAATGATTTCGATCATAGCGTGAGGAAGTTTTTGAGGATGCGTTCGCCCGCCGAAGCGCTCTTTTCGGGGTGGAACTGCGTCCCGTAGAAATTGCCGCGGCGGATGGCCGCGCTGAACGTTTCGCCGTAGGTCGTCGTGGCGATCGTGTCGCCGTTGACGGTGGGGGCGTAGGAGTGGACGTAATAGACGTATTCGCCCGTCTGCATGCCTGCGAAAAGCGGGCTTTCGGGGCGCTCGATGCTGTCCCATCCCATGTGGGGCACCTTGAGCCCCGGTGCGTCGAGCCGCCGCACTTCGTTGTCGAAGATGCCGAGGCATTCGGTGTCGCCCTCCTCGCTGCGGCGGCAGAGCAGTTGCACGCCGATGCAGATGCCCAGCACGGGCTGCCTGAGCGACCGGATCGTGTCGGGCAGTCCGCGCTCGCGCAGTTTCGCCATCGCGCGGGAGGCTTCGCCCACGCCGGGCAGCAGCACGCGGTCGGCTGCGAGAATCTCTTCGGGGCGGGAGGTGACGGTGTAGGCGGCGCCGAGCCGTCCGAGCGCATTGGCCACGGAACGCAGGTTGCCGGTGTCGTAGTCGATGATCGCGATCATAACATGCCTTTGCTGCTGGGTAATTCGAACCGGAAGCCGTTGCGGGCGACGGCCATGCGCACGGCACGGGCGAACGCCTTGAAAACGCCTTCGATCTTGTGGTGTTCGTTCTCGCCCTCGGCCTCGATGCGGAGGTTGCAGCGGGCCGCGTCGGCGAAACTTTTGAAAAAGTGGCGGAACATCTCGGTCGGGACGTCGCCCACATACTCCCGCCGGAAGACGACGTCCCACCGGAAATCGATCCGGCCGCCGAAGTCGAGGAGCACGGCGGCCCGGCATTCGTCCATCGGGAGGCAGAAGCCGTAGCGTTCGATGCCCAGTTTCGAGCCGAGCGCCCGATCGACGGCTTCGCCCAAGGCGATGGCCGTGTCTTCGATGGTATGGTGTTCGTCAACCTCCAGATCGCCTCGCACTTCGGCCACGAGCGAGACGCCCGCGTGGTGGACGATCTGTTCGAGCATGTGGTCGAAGAATTTCAGTCCCGTGTCGATGCGGCTGGGACCCTGTCCGTCCAGATCGAGGACGATGCGGATGTCGGTCTCGCGGGTCGTGCGGCGGATTTCGGCCGTGCGCTCTCCGGCCCGCAGGTAGGTCCATATTTCGTTCCAGTCGTCCGTGACCAGCGCGCAGACGTCGTCGAGCCCGTTTTTGCGGATCGTTTCCCTGCCTTCTGCCTTCGGGCGGAAGAGGATGCCTCTCGCTCCGAGGTTGCGGGCCAGCAGCATGTCGGTCGGTCGGTCGCCGATCACGTAGCAGGCGGACAGGTCGTAGTCGCCTCCCGTGTAGCGGCCGAACATGCCGATGCCCGGCTTGCGGGTCGGGGCGTGTTCTTCGGGCATCGTGGGGTCGATCAACACGTCGTCGAAGCGGACGCCTTCGCCCTCGAAGGTCCGCATCACCAGATCGTGGACGGGCCGGAAAGCCTCTTCGGGGAACGATTCCGTGCCCAATCCGTCTTGGTTCGATGCCATCACCAGCTCGTAGTCGAGCCCTGCGATCCGGCTCATGGAGGTGATCGCGCCCGGCACGAAGGTCAGTTTCTCGAACGAATCGACCTGAAAGTCCGTCGGCGGCTCGACGATCAACGTGCCGTCGCGGTCGATGAAAAGCGCTCGTTTGCTCATGCTTGCAGGTTTTTGAAGATTTCGATCAACCGGTCGTTCTCCTCCGGCGTGCCCACGGTGATGCGCAGGCATCCCTCGCAGAGCGGCACGCGCGACCGGTCGCGGACGATCACGCCCGCTTCGATCAACTGTTCGTATATCGCTCCGGGATCGGACACCTCGACGAGCAGGAAATTGGCGTCGGAAGGGTGTATCCTGCGGACCGTCGGGGCCGGAGCGAGAGCGAGGGCCACCCTGCGGCGTTCGCGGCGGATTTCGTCCACCTCTCCGGCGATGCCGTGCCGCAGCTCTTCGAGCACGATCCGCTGCGTGACGACGTTGATGTTGTAGGGGTACTTCACGCGACCCATCGTCCGGGCGATCTCCTCGCAGGCGAAGGCCAGCCCTAACCGCAGGCCCGCCATGCCCCACGCTTTGGAGAGCGTTTGCAGCACGACGAGGTTCGGAAATTCGTCCAAACGGCCCAGAAATCCGTCCTCTTCGGCGAAGTCGATGTAGGCTTCGTCGAGCACAACGATCCCGCCGAACGACCGGACGATCCGCTCGATCGTTTCGGCCGGGAAACAGTTGCCCGTGGGGTTGTTCGGCGAGCAGAGAAACAGCAGCCGCGTGTTGCTGTCCGCCGCGGCGAGCAGCCGGTCCGCATCGAGCGAGAAGTCCGTGGCGAGCGGCACTTCGCGCATTTCGACGTCGTTGATGGCGGCGGCCACCTTGTACATGCCGTAGGTCGGGACGATCGAGACGGCATTGTGGCGGCCCGGTTCGCAGAAGAGGCGGAACACCAGATCGATGGGTTCGTCCGAACCGTTGCCGATGAAGATCTTTTCGGGGGCGATGCCCTTGATTTCGGCGATGCGCCGCTTGAGCGCTTTCTGGTGCGGATCGGGATAGCGGTTATAGCCGTTCTCGTAGGGACTCTCGTTGGCGTCGAGGTAGATGCCCAGTTCGCCCTCGTACTCGTCCCGCGCGGTGGAGTAGGGGGCGAGCGAGCGGATGTTGTCTCTCAGAAGCGTGCGTATGTCCATGTCGTTATCGTGTTTTCAGCCGCACCGACACGGCGTTGCGGTGGGCGTCCAGCCCTTCGGCCGAGGCCATCGTCTCGATGAGGGGACCGATGCCGCGCAGCCCTTCGGGCGAAATTTCCTGAAAGGTGATCTTCCGGGTGAAGCTGTCGAGGTTCACGCCGCTGAACGAACGGGCCCAGCCGTAGGTCGGAAGCGTGTGGTTGGTGCCCGAAGCGTAGTCGCCCGCGCTTTCGGGGGTATAGTTGCCGATGAAGACGCTGCCGGCGGCCGTGATGCGCTCGGCGACGGCCCACGGGTCTTTCATCGAAATGATAAGGTGCTCCGGCGCGTAGGCGTTGCTGAAGTCGATCAGATCGTCGGGCGAATCCATGACGACGATCCGGCTGTTGTCGAGCGCCCGGAGGGCGATCCCGGCGCGGGGCAGGGCCTCGGTCTGCCGCTTCACCTCGCGCATCACCTGCTGGGCGACGCTCAGCGAGGGCGTGAGCAGGACGACCTGCGAATCGGGACCGTGTTCGGCCTGCGAGAGCAGGTCTGCCGCGACGAATTCGGGCACGGCCGTCGAGTCGGCCATGACCAGCACTTCCGAGGGACCCGCAGGCATGTCGATGGCGACGGTCGAGGAGGCGACGGCCTGTTTGGCTGCGGTGACGTACTGGTTGCCGGGGCCGAAAATCTTGTCCGCCTTGGGAATGCTTCGCGTACCGTAGGCCATCGCGGCGATGGCTTGAGCGCCTCCGACCTTGAAGATGCGCGTCACGCCGGCCACCGAGGCGGCGTAGAGGATGGCCGGGGCGATCTTGCCGTCCTTGCCCGGAGGCGTGCACAGCACGATCTGCGGACATCCCGCCACGCGGGCCGGCACGGCGAGCATCAACACGGTCGAAAAGAGCGGGGCCGTGCCGCCCGGCACGTAAAGCCCCACGCGCCGGATGGGTACGGCCCGTTGCAGGCATCGCACGCCCGGCGCCGTTTCGACTTCGACCGCCTCGCTTCGCTGGGCGGCATGGAACGTTTCGATGTTCCGCGCGGCGGCGGCGACGGCCCGTTTGAGTCCGTCGGGTACGAGCCGCGTCGCTTCGGCGATTTCGTCGGGCATGACTTCGACCGACGACAACTTCACGCCGTCGATCTGTTCGGTCAGCCGCAACAGGGCCGCATCGCCTTCCTCGCACACGGCTTCGAGGATGGCCTCGACCCTCGGACCGATCACGGACCGGTCGATCTGGGGCCGTCGCAACAGCGCGTCCCACTGCCGGGGATCGGGGTTGACGATCGTTTCCATCATCGGATCATT
>CATKXN010000146.1 GCA_949840605.1 uncultured Alistipes sp. | reverse complement strand
CGCCTGCTGGGGCACAACGGCGAAATCAACACCATCCGGGGCAACCGCTCGTGGATGGAAGACCGCGAAAGCCTGTTCCGCCCCGCAGGCATGGAGCGCATCGCCGACTACGGGCCGATCGTCCGGCCGGGCATGAGCGACAGCGCCTCGCTGGACAACGTGCTCGAATTTTTA
This sequence comes from uncultured Alistipes sp., assembly GCA_949840605.1. Next base: position 6,596 of record CATKXN010000146.1, on the reverse strand, counting down.
GTCATGAGCGGGCTGAGCCTGCCGCACGCGCTGGCGATGCTCGTGCCCGAAAGCTACAACGATAAGAATCCGATCCCCGACGCACTGAAAGGGTTCTACGAATACCACAGCATTTGGATGGAGCCGTGGGACGGCCCCGCCACGCTGATGTTCTCCGACGGACGCTACGCCGGCGGCATGCTCGACCGCAACGGCCTGCGTCCGGCCCGCTGGCTCATCACGAAGGGCGGCACGATGGTCATCGCTTCCGAAACGGGCGTGCTCGACATCGAGCCCTCCGAGATCGAGGCCAAAGGACGGCTCCGGCCCGGCAAGATCGTCATGGTCGACACCGAACAGGGACGCATCCTCTACGACGAAGAGATCAAGGCGCAGCTCGCCGCCGAACACCCCTACAAGGAATGGCTCGAAAAGAACCGCATCCTGCTGCGCAAAATCACCTCCGGACGCAAAGTAACGCACGGCATCGAAAACTACGAAGCCATGCTGCGCACGTTCGGCTATCACAAGGAGGACATGCAGCGGATCGTGCTGCCCATGGGTCGCGACGGCGCCGAACCGCTCGGTTCGATGGGCAACGACACACCGATCGCCGTGCTGTCGGCCAAGCCGCAGCGGCTGTTCAACTATTTCCGCCAGCAGTTCGCCCAAGTGACCAACCCGCCCATCGACCCGATCCGCGAAGAACTGGTCATGTCGCTGGCCAGCTACATCGGCGCCGTGGACGGCAACATCCTCGAACCCTCGGCCGACCACTGCAAAGTAGTCAAGCTGAGCAGCCCCGTGCTGACGAACTCCGACGTCGACATCCTCACCCACCTCTCCTACAAGGGTTTCCGCACCCGCACGCTCGACATGCTCTTCCCGGCCGAAGAGGGCGAGGCCGGACTGGAACGCACCGTCGAGGCCCTGTGCCGGCAAGCCGAGCAGGCCGTCGACGAAGGCTACAACTACGTCATTCTGAGCGACCGGAAAGTCGACGCCCGGCAGGCCCCCGTCCCGTCGCTGCTGGCGCTCTCGGCCGTCCACACCCACCTCATCCGCGTGCACAAGCGGTCGAAGATCGCCTTGATCGTCGAAACGGGCGAAGCCCGCGAGGTGATGCACACCGCGCTGCTGATCGGCTTCGGCGCCAGCGCCGTGAACCCCTACATGGCCTTCGCCGTGCTCGACGAGGGAGTCCGGAACGGCGACCTGCAACTCGACTACGAGACGGCCGAGCACCACTACATCAAGGCCGTGAACAAAGGTTTCCTGAAAATCATGTCCAAGATGGGCATTTCGACGATCCGCAGCTACCGCGGCGCCCGCATCTTCGAAGCCATCGGCCTCTCCTCCGGCGTACTGGAACGTTACTTCTGCGGCACGACATCGAAAATCGAAGGAGCGTCGCTCGGCGACATCGCCCGCGACACGCTCGCCGCCCACGCCCGCGGCTTCGGCGACGAAGAGATCTTCAGCCCCAGCCAGCGGCTCGAAAACCTCGGCCACTACGCATGGCGGCGGGACGGCGAGAAGCACGCATGGAACCCCGAAACGATCTCCGCCCTGCAACTGGCTACAAGACTGGGCAGCTACAAGAAGTTCAAGGAATACACCCGGCTCGTGGACGACAAGCCCGAACCGATCTACCTGCGCGATCTGATGCGCCTCAAGAAAAACCCCCTCGACCTCTCGCTCGTCGAGCCGGCGAGCGAAATCACGCGGCGGTTCGTCACCGGCGCCATGTCGTTCGGGTCGATCAGCAAAGAGGCGCACGAGGCGATGGCGCTGGCCATGAACGCCATCGGAGGAAAGAGCAACACGGGCGAAGGCGGCGAAGACCCCGCGCGGTACCGTCCGAGGGAAGACGGCACGCTCGCCCGCAGCGCCATCAAGCAGGTGGCGTCGGGACGGTTCGGCGTCAATGCCGAATACCTCGTCAACGCCGACGAAATACAGATCAAGGTGGCGCAGGGCGCCAAACCGGGCGAAGGCGGACAGTTGCCGGGCTACAAGGTGGACGAAATGATCGCCCGCACGCGCCACTCGATTCCCGGCATTTCGCTCATTTCGCCGCCGCCCCACCACGACATCTACTCGATCGAAGACCTCGCCCAGTTGATCTTCGACCTGAAGAACGTCAATCCCCGCGCCCGCATCAGCGTGAAGCTGGTTTCGGAAAGCGGCGTGGGCACGATTGCCGCCGGCGTGGCCAAGGCCAAGGCCGACATGATCCTCATCAGCGGCTGCGAGGGAGGAACCGGCGCGAGCCCGATGAGCTCGATCAAGCACGCGGGCCTGCCTTCGGAAATCGGCCTCGCGGAGACGCAGCAGACGCTCGTCGTCAACGACCTGCGCGGACAGGTGACGTTGCAGGTGGACGGCCAGTACAAAACCGGGCGCGACATCGTCATCGGGGCGCTGCTCGGCGCCGAGGAATTCGGGTTCGCCACGAGCGCGCTGATCGTGCTAGGGTGCGTGATGATGCGCAAATGCCACCTCAACACCTGTCCCGTCGGCGTCGCCACGCAGGACGAGGAGCTGCGCCGCCGCTTCGTGGGCCGGTACGAATATCTGGTCAACTTTTTCAACTTTCTGGCCGAAGACGTCCGCGAGCATCTGGCCGAAATGGGCTTCACCCGACTCGACGACATCGTCGGCCGGACCGACCTGATCGAGACGGCCGTCCCGGCGGAGGGCAAAGCCGCCGGCATCGACCTGTCGAAAATCCTCTACCGTCCGCAGGAAGCCGCCACGCACGCCACGCGGAGAGTCGTCGCCCAGCACCACGGGATCGAATCGGTGATCGACCGCTCGCTCATCGGCATCGCGGCACCGGCCCTCGATTCGAAAATGGCCGTACAGCTCGACTTCCCGATCCGCAACACCGACCGCTCGGTCGGGGCGATGCTTTCGGGCGCCGTCACCGCACGATACGGAGGCGAAGGCCTGCCGCGCGACACGATCCGCGTGACGTTCCGCGGATCGGCCGGCCAGAGCTTCGGCGCCTTCCTTTGCAAGGGCATCGCCTTCCGGCTCGAAGGAGACGCCAACGACTACCTCGGCAAAGGGCTTTCGGGCGGCCGCATCACCGTCGTACCGCCCAAGGGTACGCTCTTCGCCCCGGAAGAGAACATCGTCGCCGGCAACACGCTGCTTTACGGGGCCACCGAAGGCGAAGTCTACATCAACGGCCGGGTCGGCGAACGTTTCTGCGTGCGCAACAGCGGCGCCACGGCCGTCGTGGAAGGCGCGGGCGACCATTGCTGCGAATACATGACCGGAGGGCGCACCGTCGTGCTGGGTCCCACGGGCCGCAACTTCGCCGCCGGCATGAGCGGCGGGATCGCTTACGTCTGGAACCGGGAGGGCGACTTCGACTATTTCTGCAACATGGAGATGGTCGAGCTCTCGCTCATCGAGGAGAGCGCCGACGACAAGGAACTGCACAGCCTCGTGAGCGCGCACTACTACCACACCGGCAGCCCGCTGGCCAAGCGCATGCTCGACGACTGGAACCGCTATATCGGGGAGTTCATCAAGGTGACGCCCATCGAATACAAGAAAGTGCTCCACGCCCGGCGCATGGCCGCTCTCGAACGCAAAATCGCCAAGGTGGAACGGGACTACTGATCCCGCCCGCCGATTGTCAAACCGCAACAGACCAACGATCATGGGAAACCCCAAAGGATTTTTACACATACCGCGCAAAGAGGCCGGCTACCGCCCCCTGCACGAACGGATATACGACTTCGCGCCGGTAGAACAGACGCTCAACGCGGAAGACCGCAAGCTGCAGGCTTCGCGCTGCATGGACTGCGGCGTACCGTTCTGCCACTGGGCCTGCCCGCTGGGCAACCGCCAGCCCGAATGGCAGGATCTGGCATGGCGGGGAAAATGGAAAGAGGCCTACGACATCCTCTCGCTGACGGACGACTTCCCCGAATTCACCGGCCGGGTCTGCCCGGCGCTCTGCGAGCAATCGTGCGTGCTCAAGCTCCACGACCAGCCCGTCACGATCCGCGAAAACGAAGCGGCCATCGTCGAACAGGCCTTTCAGGCCGGGCACATCGTCCCCTGCCCGCCCCGCCGCCGGACGGGAAAGAAGGTGGCGGTGATCGGTTCGGGCCCCTCCGGACTGGCCTGCGCCAACCAGCTCAACCGGCGAGGCCACACCGTCGTCGTATTCGAGAAAGACGAAGCGCCCGGCGGCCTGCTCCGGCTCGGCATACCCGATTTCAAGCTGAGCAAACGCATCATAGACCGCCGGCTGGAGCTCCTGCGGGCCGAGGGCATCGAGTTCCGGACGAACAGTCCCGTGGGCAGCAGCTCCGAAATCGCGGAACTGCTCGAAAAGTACGACGCGCTGTGCGTCGCCATCGGATCGGGTGTCCCGCGCGACCTGCCGGTCGAAGGACGCGGGCTGGAGGGCATCCATTTCGCGCTCGACATGCTCCGCCAGCAGAACCGGCAGGTGGCCGGCCACACGGTTCCCGACGAGGAGCGCATCACGGCCCAAGGCAAGCGCGTGCTGGTCATCGGCGGAGGCGACACGGGATCGGACTGCGTGGGCACCTCCGTCCGCCAAGGCGCCTCGCTCGTCACGCAGATCGAAATCATGCCCCAGCCGCCCGAACGCTGCAACCCCGACACGCCGTGGCCGATGTTCCCCCGCGTGCTGAAAACCTCCTCCTCGCACGAGGAAGGCTGCCAGAGACGATGGAACCTCGAAACCAAGCGGTTCGTCGGCCGCGACGGCCGGGTCGTCGGTGTGGAGGTCGAGCGCGTCGAATGGGAAAAGGACGCCGAGGAACGCTGGCAGATGCGCCGCACGGGCGAAACCGAGACGATCGAGGCCGACCTCGTCCTGCTGGCCATGGGCTTCGTCCATCCCGTCCACGAAGGGCTCGTCGCCGAACTGAGCCTGAGCCTCGACGACCGCAAGAACGTGCGGGGCGACGGCACCCAGCGCACCTCGCACGACAAGGTATTCGTCGCGGGCGACGCGCTGACGGGCGCTTCGCTCGTCGTTCGGGCCATCGCCTCCGGCCGCCGGGCCGCCGAACACATCGACCGCTTCCTGCACAACGAATAGGTCCGCCGAACCCGAAACCGCCGCCCGTCCCCGGACAAAACACCGCCGAGAAGCCCGGAGCCGTCCGCGCTCCGTCCGAAAAGGGGAATATCGTTTTGAGAACGAGCACTCCGAAACGGCGTCGCTCCGAGAAGACCGGGACATACGAACCGCGAGGTCGCCCTGCCAAACGACAGGACGGCCTCGCATCCGTTACGGCCGCTTCCCTTGCCTACCCTGCGCTTTCGCACGGGAACTGCGGATTCCGCAGGCATCTGCCATCGGGCGCCGCGAGCCGCCCTCCCACGGCCCCGGAAAAACCTGCACGCGAACGACTCCCGGATCGCGGACGGACGACGGCCGCCGACCGCTCCGAAACCGAAAAAGCGAGCCGTCTCCGGAAACGCAGCTCCGAACGGGCGGCAAAAACATGCGGAGTCAAGAAGTCGAAACGACGAAAAAAGAGGATGCCCCGCGGCGGTACGGGACACCCTCTTTTTTTTCATTCGGCCGGACAGGCCTTCCTCCGGCGCGGAAACGGAGCGCACCGCCCCGTCGCACCGGCGCCGGACTATACGCAGCCCTGTGCGAGCATGGCGTTGGCCACCTTCATGAAGCCGGCGATGTTGGCGCCTTTGACGTAATTCACGTACCCGTCGGGTTCGGTGCCGTATTTCACGCAAGCGGCATGGATGTTCTGCATGATCGAATGCAGCTTCTGGTCCACCTCTTCGGACGTCCACGACAGGCGGATCGAATTCTGCGTCATTTCGAGTCCGGACGTGGCCACGCCGCCGGCGTTCGACGCCTTGCCCGGAGAGTAAAGGATGCGGCTGTCTTGGAACACCTTGATCGCTTCGGGCGTCGAAGGCATGTTGGCCCCTTCGGCGACGCAGATGCAGCCTCCGGCCACCAGCGCACGGGCTTCCTCCTCGTTGAGTTCGTTCTGCGTGGCGCACGGCATGGCGATGTCGCACTTGACGCTCCACGGACGCTGCCCTTCGTAATACGTGGCGCTCGGATATTTGTCGGCGTATTCTTTAATACGGCCGCGGAAGATGTTTTTGAGCTCCATCACGTAGGCCAGTTTTTCGGCATCGATGCCCTCCGGATCGTGGATATAGCCCGACGAATCGGACAGCGTCACGACTTTCGCGCCGAGCTGCGTGGCCTTTTCGCAGGCGTACTGCGCCACGTTGCCCGAACCGGAAATCGTCACCACCTTGCCCGCATAGCTTTCGCCCTTGGTGGCGAGCATTTCCTGTGCGAAGTAGCAGGTGCCGTAGCCGGTGGCTTCGGGACGCAACGGGCTGCCGCCCCAACCGAGTCCCTTACCGGTCAGCGTGCCGGTAAACTCGTTGCGGAGCCGTTTGTACTGTCCGAACAGGAAGCCGATCTCGCGACCGCCCACGCCGATGTCGCCGGCAGGGACGTCGGTGTCCTGTCCCACGTGGCGCTGCAATTCGGTCATGAACGACTGGCAGAATTTCATCACCTCGTTGTCGGACTTGCCCTTGGGGTTGAAGTCCGAACCGCCCTT
>CATKXN010000145.1 GCA_949840605.1 uncultured Alistipes sp. | reverse complement strand
ATGAAACGAAACTCATTCCGAAACCTGTTCCGCACGCTGGCCGGATCAGGGATCATTGCCGCCTGCCTCTGCTCGTGCGGGCCCCGGCACAACACCCTTACCGAAGCCCAGATCGCCGAGGGATGGCAGCTGCTCTTCGACGGCAAGTCCCTCGACCAATGGAAAGACTTCAACGGCGATTCGCTCACCCAGCCCTGGCACGTCGTGGACGGCTGCATCCAGGCCAAAGGCGGCGGCAGCGACCTGAGGGGCTACATCGTCACCAAGAAACAGTATGAAAACTTCATCCTCGACTGGGACTGGAAACTATCCCCGGGCGGCAACAGCGGCATGCTCTACCATGTGGTCGAGAACCCCTATTTCAAAGTCCCCTACGTCACCGGGCCCGAATATCAGCTGATCGACAACGACGGCTGGGAGGCCCAGAACGCTCCGACCAAACTCGAACCGTGGCAGCGCCTGGGAGTCGATTACGCCATGCACCTCCCCAACCCCGACTCGCTCGTCGTCAATCCGCAGGGCGAGTGGAACTCCTCGCGCATCGTCTGCGACAACGGTCACGTCGAGCACTGGCTCAACGGCCGCAAGACCCTCGAATTCGACGCCTGGACCGACGACTGGTTCGCCCGCAAGAACAGCGGCAAATGGGAGACGGCTCCCGAATACGGCCTGGCGCACCGCGGCGTCATCTGCCTGCAGGACCACGGCTATCCCGCCTCGTTCCGCAACCTGAAGATCAAGGAGCTGCCCCGCAAGGCCGGACGGGAGGCGGAGCTTTTCAACGGACGCGACCTCTCGGGATGGGAGGCCTACGGCACCGAGAAATGGTACGTGGACAAGGAGGGCAACCTCGTCTGCGAGAGCGGTCCCGACAAGCAGTACGGATACCTCGCCACTCGGGAATATTACAATGATTTCGACCTCACGCTGGAGTTCAAGCAGCTGGCGAACGGCAATTCGGGCGTCTTCTTCCGTTCGTTCGTCGAACCGCCCGTGAAGGTTCACGGATGGCAGTGCGAGGTGGCTCCCAAGGGCCACGACACGGCGGGCATCTACGAATCCTACGGACGCGGATGGCTGGTGCAGATTCCCCAGGAGAAGGAGTCGGTCCTTAAAGAGGGCCAGTGGAACACCCTGCGACTGCGCGTGCAGGGCGACCGCGTGCAGACATGGCTCAACGGCGTGGAGATGGCCGACATCACCGACGCGAAGATCGGCGCCGCCCAGGGACGCATCGCCCTGCAGATCCACGACGGAGGAGGCATCAAGGTCCTCTGGCGCAACATCCGGCTGAAAACCTTATAAACCCCAAACGAACCGAAAAGATATGAGTTCCCGCAGAGATTTTCTCAAAACGCTGGGCGGCATGGCGCTGCTGACAGTCGTGCCGCGCAGCGTCCTCGGAGGCCCCAAATACGTCGCCCCGAGCGACCAGCTCACCAAAGGCATCATCGGCGTGGGCGGCATCGGCAAGAGCAACTACCACTTCACCTCGAACGACGCATGCCGCCTGGTGGCCGTCTGCGACGTCGACCGCAACCACCTCGACAGCGCCGTGGCGCTGGGCCGCAAGAAGTTCGACCAGACCCTCCAGACCTATCACGACTACCGCGACCTGATCACCGACCCCAACGTCGACATCGTGCACATCGCAACACCGCCCCACTGGCACGGGCTGATGGCCGTCGAGGCGGCCAAAGCCGGCAAGGACATCTGGTGCGAGAAACCCATGACACGAACCATCGGCGAAGGCAAGCGCGTCGTGGAGGCCGTCCGGCAGAACGGACGCATCTTCCGTCTGAACACCTGGTTCCGGTTCAAGGACACCTTCTACGGACTCGGCACGACGGTAGAACCCCTCAAGAAGCTCGTCGACAGCGGACTGCTGGGATGGCCCCTCAAGGTGACCATCTCCGGAGCGACGGGGTTCGCCTGGAAATTCTTCTGGGTGGGCAAGGAGAACCTCTCGCCGCAGCCCGTGCCCGCGGAACTGGATTACGACATGTGGCTCGGACCCGCGCCTTACAAGCCCTACAACAAGCACCGCGTGCACGCCACATTCCGCGGATACTGGGACTACGACGGCGGCGGACTCACGGACATGGGACAGCACTACATGGACCCCGTGCAGTACCTGCTGGGAAAGGACGACACCTCGCCCGTGAAGGTCGAGATCGACGCGCCCCAGCAGCATCCCGACGCCGTGGGCATCTGGCACCGCATCGTATACACCTACGACGACGGATGCCAGATCGTACTCGAAGGAGAAGGTTTCGAGAGCAAGGGCAAGGTCCCCTACATCGAAGGACCGCTGGGCAAGGTCTACCAGGGTTTCGAGTGCACCATTCCCAACGTCATGGAGAAGATCTCCGAGATGCCCGACCCCGAGCCGCAGAACACCGATTTCCTCCAGTGCGTCCGCACACGCGAGCGGTTCGCTCTCGACGAGATCAAGGGACACCGCAGTTCGACGCTCGTGAACCTCGGGGCATGCGCCCTGAGGCTCAACCGCACGCTCCATTTCGATCCCCACAAGCAGCTGTTCGTCGGCGACGACGCCGCCAACCGGCTGATCGAACAGCCGATGCGCTCGCCGTGGAAAATCTGACCTAACCCTGCAAACCTGAGATAACGATGAAAAAGATACTTGTAATCCTCCTGCTGGCCCTCATGCCGTTCGCCGCCGGGGCGCAGGATGCACGACAGCGCACCGCCGCGACGATCGTGGCCGACGGGATGAACCAGCTTCCGGCACAGAACCCCAAGGCGTTCGACGACCTCATGCAGGAGCTGGCCGCAACCGGTGCCGAAGGAATCCGGATGATGGCCGCAATGCTCGTCCCCGCCGAAGAAGGCAAGAACGCCCCCGTGGAATACGCGCTCAACGGAGTGGTGAGCTACGTGACCGCCGCAGGACGCGAAGAGATGGCCCGGGAGGTCCGCGCAGGGCTCGTCACGGCCCTGGACGCTTGTACGGACAAGCACAACAAGGCATTCCTGCTCTCCCTGCTGCAGATCTGCGCGACGGAACACGAAGCTCCCGTATTCGTCAAATACGCCGCAGACGAAGACCTCGCGGACTTCGCCGTGCGCGGGCTGATCTCCACGCCCGGGACTGACAGGATGATCCTATCCCTGATCGAAAAAGCGCCGGCGCCATGCGCCCGGCTGGCATATGCCGCCGCGGAGAAACGGCTCGAGGCCGCAGAACCCGCGCTGCTGAAATGGGCCGCCGCGGCCGACGACGCCACGAAGGAGGCCGTTTACAACGCGCTGGCCAAATGCGGCGGCGAAGCGTCGCTCGCAACTCTCGCAGCAGCGGTCAAAGACGCCGGATACACCTTCTCCGAAACCGACGCCGCAGGCGCGTATGTCAGCCTGCTGACGCGTCTTGCAGCCGAAGGGAATGCCAAGGCCCGCGCCGCGGCAAAAGCGCTGCACAAAGACGCAATGCCCCAGAACATACGGATCGCGGGTCTCGGGATCGTCCTACGTGCGGAGGCCGGAAAACGCACGCAGGAGGTGCTCGCAGCACTGAAAGACCCCGACCGGGCCTACCGATGTGCGGCGCTCGACTTCGCCGCGGAGTTCGCCGACGACGACCTCTGCGCAGCGATCGCAAAAAAAATCCCGGCCCTCTCCGCCGCGGCGAAAACAGACGTCATCAGCTGGTTCGGAAGCCGCCACGCCGCAGCGCAGGCCCCGACCGTCATCGCAGCAATCGCGTCGCCCGACACCGAACTCGCACTCGCGGCCATCCGAGCCGCCGGACGGATCGGAGGCCAGGAGGCACTCGACGCACTCGTCGAGCAGCTCGACGGGCCCCACGCCCGGGAGGCGTCGGCAGCACTCGCGGCCTTCAACGGAAAAACCAACGACGCCTTCGCGGCCGCACTCGACGGAACGCCCCGGACGCAGGCAAACGCACTGAAGCTCGTGGCGAAGCGACGCATCTCCTCCGCTTCAGGCAAAGTGTTCGACCTGCTGGAATCACCCGACGACGACGTGCGGGCTGCCGCATACGACGCCCTGGCGGGCGTCTCCGCGCCCAAGGATTTCGACCGTCTGTGCGACCTTATGGACAAAGCCCGCGAGGCCGACGTGAAGGCCCTGCAGGCAGGTCTGAAGAACGCGCTGGCTCAGCAAACGCCCCAGGCGCAGTATCAGATGACGATGGCGAGGATAGCCTCCGCACCCGCCAAAGCGCGCTACTACCCCCTGCTGGCGCAGGCCGCAAGCAAAGAGGCAATAGACGCACTGCGGGCCGCCGACGACCGCGAAGCGGCATTCGCAGCACTGCTGACAGTACGCAATCCCGAGATGGTCGGCGTGCTATACGAGCTCGCCGCGCAGAATCCCGCATGGACCGACGCCGCACTGACTCGATACACGGATTTCGTGGCGCAGTCCGCAGAAACCGCCATCCGAAAATACCAGCTCTACAGACGAGCTCTCGAACTGAACCCCGCACCCAAGGTGCAGAACAAACTACTCAAAGCCCTCGCCAAAACCCCCGTGTTCCCGGCACTCCTGCTCGCAGCAAGGTATATGGATAACCCCGCGACGGCCGAAATGGCCGCACTGGCGGTGAAAACCGCAGCCGCGAAGAACACCGACTGGGGAGGTGAGACCGTCGCCGAAGCACTGAAAAAGGCGCAGGAGGTATACGCCGGACTGGCAAAAGCCGACGCCGACGCCGGGTACGCCGTCGACGAGATCAAGGGACTACTGGCCAAACTCCCCGAACAAGGGTTCGCCCCGGCATCCCTCGAGCCGGAAGCGTGGAAAGCCGTGGCCGCAGATCCCGAAACCCTCAGGGCGATGAAGCCCAAAGCGCTGGCAAAGGCGCAGCTGATGGCTCAGGCCGCGGCGGACCAAGCATGGAGCGCCGCAGGCGGAGTGCTCTCGGCAGCAACAGGCGCCCCGACGATCGGGTCGGACAAGGAGTATGAAAACTTCTGCTTGATCGTCGAATGGAAAACAGACGGCGAAGCGGGTCTCGGAATCCGGTCGATACCCCAAATCGCACTCGGAGGACGGAACGCCGGAGCGCTGACGGAAAACAAACTCCACGAAAATACGACTCCCGAGGCCGCAAACCGCCCCGGAGAATGGAACACGATGGAAGTTCGCGTCGTGAACGACCGCGTGACCGTGGTCCTCAACGGCGTCACGACTTGCAACAACGTCATTCTCGAAAACCCATGCAACCGCCAGATACCAGCATACGCCGAGGGGCAGATCCTGCTAATCGGTGGATCGGAGCCCGTCAGCTTCCGAGATATGTACATCCGCGAGCTGCCTTCGACCCCCCGATTCGAACTATCGGCCGAAGAGGCCGAAGAGGGTTTCGAAGTGCTCTTCGACGGGACTTCCATGCACAAATGGACCGGAAACACCGTCAACTACGTCCCCGTAGACGGCTCCATCTACGTAACGGCGCAGTACGGAGGAAGCGGAAACCTCTACACCAAGCACGAGTACGAAAACTTCATTCTGAGATTCGAATTCCAGTTCCTACAGGAAGGGGTCAACAACGGAATCGGAATCAGAACTCCGATGGGAGTGGATGCAGCATACCACGGTATGGAGATACAGATCCTAGACCACGACGCTCCCATATACAAGAATCTGCGCGAATACCAGCAGCACGGCTCCGTATACGGAATAATCCCCGCAAAACGAGTGAAATTCCCGCCTCTGGGAACATGGAACGTCGAAGAGATACGAGCCGTGGGGGACCGAATAACCGTCACGGTAAACGGTGAGGTGATCCTCGACGGAAACATCCGTGAAGCATGCAAGGGGCACAACGTTGCGCCCGACGGCGGCAAAAAGAACCCCTATACCGTCGATCACAGAAACCACCCCGGGCTCTTCAACGCGTCGGGGCACATCGGACTGCTCGGACACGGACCCGGAATAAAGTTCCGGAAAATACGGATAAAGGAACTACCTGCTCCTAAACTCAGGAAACTACCTGCAGCCAGAACCAAATAAAAACAAACACGCCCTAAAGGAAATCCCGCCCCTATATGGGGCGGGAATTCCGAAACAGCACCGAAAATTCAATAGACTTTCTCCGGCCCGGCCAGACCTACGTATTTATGATACGGCAGGCTTCGGCAATCTTGTCTTTAGCACAGCCGCCTATTTTTCCGGTTCCGCGACCAGCTCCGCGGCCCGTGCCAATGCAGCTTGGATATCGGGACATACGTTGTCCCCGCCCAGCAAGGAGTAGAGGCCCGAGCGTTCGAGCGCCGCGCGGACATCGTCCTTGACGCCCGAAAGCACCACCGTGATCTTGCTTCGGTGGGACATCTCGCAGAGCGTCGTGAGGTTGTGGATGCCCGTGGAGTCGATGAACGGCACCTTGCGCATGCGGATGATCCGCACCCGGGGACGCTCGCCGATCTGGGCCATCAGCTCCTCGAAACGCGTGGCGATGCCGAAGAAATAGGGCCCGTTGATCTCGTAGACCTCCACCCCCTTGGGCACTGCGAGAGGCTCTTCGTGCAGGGTCACGTCGAGGCCCGCCGAGGGGTCGATCTCGTCGCGGATCACCGAGATTTCGGTGGTCTCCATCACCCGCTTCATAAAGAGCACGCAGGCGATCAGCAGTCCCACCTCGATGGCGATCGTCAGGTCGAAGACCACCGTCAGGAAAAAGGTCAGCAGCAGCACCGCGACATCCGAACGAGGATTGCGCAGCAGGGCCCGGAAGGTCCGCCAACCGCTCATGTTGTAGGCCACGACGGCCAGCACGCCCGCCAGGCAGGCCATCGGGATATACTGCGCCAGAGGCATGAACAACAGCAGGATCAGCAGCAGCACCACGGCATGGACGATGCCCGCGACGGGCGTGCGGCCGCCGTTGTT
>CATKXN010000144.1 GCA_949840605.1 uncultured Alistipes sp. | reverse complement strand
CGTTGACGGGGTCGCCGTAGTTGGGGCAGTCGGTCAGGTGGGGGTAGCGGTGAGCCGCCGCGACGAGGCCCGATGCCCGGCCGACTTTCGTGGTGAGGTTGCCGCGGTTGACGCAGCCGGTGAATGCCACGGCATTGGCCGAGCTGGCGAGGTTGGTGCTGAATCCGCAGATGCCGCCGATATGCACGCCGTTGGCGTTGTTGTTGGTGTTGCCGCCGCTTTCGGCCGTGAGGTCGGCTTCGTTGGTCAGGCGGTCGAGCACGACCCCTTTGTTGGCGAACGCATGCCCGATCATGCCCATCGTCATGCGGACGTTGCCCGCCGAGCCGTCGAACGACATCGGAGCGTTGTTGGTGACGTTGCGCACGGTGGCGTCGTAGACCAGTCCGGCGAGGATGCCGCAGTCGGTGGCTTTCGAAGCGGTGACTTCCAGCGAGCAGGAGGCGTCGAAGATGAGGTTTTCGACGACGGCCCCGGCGCCCAGCGCGCCGAAGAGACCCCAGGCGCGGCCGGGCGCGGCGTTGTCGCACACCATCCTGAAATGGCTGATCGTGTGGCCCTGCCCGTCGAAGAAACCCGTGAATGGACGTCCTGAGCTGATCTCGAGGTCGTCGCCCGGCGAGAAGGTCCCGTCGCCGATCGGCGTCCACGCCGTGACGCCCGTCATGTCAATGTCGTCGAGCAGTACGACGACGCCCTCTTCGTTCTGCCACGGGGCGAGGGTCCCGCCCGCGTTGACCGCTGCGGCGAACTCCACGAGGTCGTCGGCCGTCCAGATGCCGCCCGGAGGCGCGAAGGCGTAGAGCGCTTTCGCCAGATGGCGGGCCGAGAACGCGCCGTCCTTTTCGTTATAGGTGCGGATGCCCGATTTGTAGACGTTTTTCGTGTAGGTCTTGTCGTCGGCTGTCGTCAGCGTGAGTTTCAGACCGGCCGGGGAGGTGAAGCGTCCGACGGGAAACTTGATGGTCTGGGGCTTGGTCAGATCGGCCCCTTCGGGGAATTCCAGCGTCAGTTTCGTGCCGGTTCCGTCGGGTGCCGGGGTGAGGGCGAGCGTCGCGGGATCGACCGTGCCGGTGAAGCTCAGAAAGCCTTCGAATCCCTCCTCCGAGGCCGGTTCTACGGTGATCGACCGGGCCGGGCTCTCCAGCTCGCCGGCGTCGACGCGCAGTTCGACGACCGAGAAGATGTTGCGGAACGAGACGTGCAGCGCCCCGTCCGAGAGGTTGTTCTCGAGCGGTGTGCCGACCAGCGGTGCGCAGGCCGTGTTGGTCTGCTCCGCGCTCCGGAACGAGATCGTGCGCCGGGCCTCCACGCCGACCGTGCCTTCGGCGGTCGTGGCGGGGTAGTAGGCCGTCAGCGGTTTCGACGCATCGTAGGAGGCGATGCCCGCCTCGCTGGTGAAGGTGGTCGCGGCACCTGCCTCGGCGGCGGTGTATTCGTAGGCCGCACCGTCGTAGACGACCGTGATGCGGTCGCCGGCCTCCCAGGTGCTTTTGCCTTCGTGGATGTCGGTGCGGGTCGCCGCCGTGCAGGCGGCCTTGATGACCAGCCCCGACGAGGCGGGAAGCGGGGCCGGGTCGGTGATTTCGGGGTCCCGGGTGCAGCCGGCGAGCAGCAGCACCGCGCTTAACAGGATGATATGCGGTTTTTTCATGTCGGTCGGGATTTACTCTTTGTTCTTGTCGTCGTCGAATTCCGTATCCTCGATGCCGTTGTCGGGCTTCTGCGTGTCGATGTTCGACATGTCGGTCACGGCGTAGGGCGTTGCGAGAGCGAAGCGTGCCGCCTGCAGGGCTATCGGGGCGTTGGCGTCGGTGACAGGCGTCGAATAGCTGCCCGTCGTGGAGTTCGAGGTCGTGTAGCGGAACTTGTTGCCGTCGAGCGTCACGCCCCCGAACGCCGGGGAGATCAGTTTTTCGAAGACGGCGCACGAGGCGGCGTAACGCGCGATGCCGTAGTCCATATGGTATCCGTCGCGGGTCATGTCCATCGAGTTCTGGAGCTTCGACGTGCGGAGGTTCTGCAGGACGGTGCCCGTGGCGATGACATCGTCGAACGAGACTTCGGTCATCACCTTTTTACCCTGCGCGACGATGGCGGCGTACATGTCCGCCTGCGACGAGGCGAAATTGTTGACGATCACCGTCTGCTGCGAGTAGGTGACGATCGCCGGGTCGCCGTAAGCCTGCGAGAGGATGTAGCAGAATTTGGGCATGGCCCCGGTCTGCGTCGATTTGACGTTGTCGATCAGCCCCTGCAGGGCTTCCTTCTCGGCCGCGGTCCACGACCAGGCGTTGACCTTGCCGGTGTGCTCCTGGATGGTCACGATGTCCCACCGGTCCGATGCGGCGACCTCCTTGATCGTCTTGTTCATCAGCTCGGTCCACCCTGCGGCTCCCGGGCTGCACTCGTAGCAGCGGTAGTCGTTCACGGTGGCGAATCCGTTGTTGTATTCGGGGACCGTGCGGCCTCCGTAGTACATGTGCGTCATCTTCACCTTGTCGAGACCTGCGGCTTTCAGCATGCCGGGCAGGTGCTCCACGGCGTCTTTCGTGAAGCTGTTGCCGATGAAGAGGATGCGCAGTTCGGCGTCGCCGCCCGTGCCGCCTCCGCCCGTGTTGCCGAGCTGGTAGACGATGTTCGTGAGCGTCGATTTTTTCGCGCCCTGCTTGCCCAGGTAGTTGGCCTGGTCGGCTTCGGCGTAGGAGTCGAAGACGGGCGTGCCGTTGTTGTAGGTGCCCACCTTGCCGCCTGCGATGCAGTCGGTCCACTGCGCCGTGCCGTTGTTGTAGCCCCAGAAGACGCCGCGGTTGCCGTCGCTGAGGATCGTGCCGTAGTTGGCGCAGTTCTCGAACGAGGCGGTGTTCGACAGCGACGTGATGCCGCCGCAGCGCGCCTTGGTCGTCGAGGTGAGGTTCCCGTAGTTCGTGCAGCCGCTCATCAACGAACCGGTGCCCATGTTGCAGGTGATCATGCCCAGACGCCCGGCGTCCTCCTTGGGGCACGTGTTCAGCTGGTCGCCGTGGTTGACGCAGTTGGTCAGCTGGGTGTAGCGGTTGGCCGCGGCGACGATGCCCGACGTGCGGCCCGTCGCAGAGGTCATGTCGCCGTAGTTGATGCAGTCGGAGATGACGACCTTCTGCTTCGACTCCTGGCTGTTGGAGGAGAATCCCACGATGCCGGCGAGGTGGTAGCCCGAGGCGCCGCCTCCGGTGTTGTTGTCGCGGTTCTCGGCCGTGATCGCGCCGTTGTTGTTCACGTTGTCGATCGTGACGCCCGCCGTTTTGGCGAAGGCCGTTCCGATCAGGGCCATCGTGATGCGGACGCTGCCCGCCGTGCCCTGGAAGTGCATCGGCGCGCTGCTCGTGATGTCGCGCACGGTGGCGTCGAGGACCATTCCGGCCACCACGCCGTTCGACGAACCGGCCGTGGCAGTGACGGTCAGCGAACAGCCCGTGTCGAACGAGAAGTTCTCGACCACGGCGCCCGGGGCCAAAGCCCCGAACAAACCGTATGTCGCGCCCGCCTCGCTGCCCGCAGCGACCATCTTCAGGTTGCGGATGCGGTAGCCCTGCCCGTTGAAATGCCCCGCGAAGGGCGTTCCCGAGAGCTCGTTTTCGGTGGAATCGAATGTCGCCTTGCCGATGGGGGTCCACTCCGTGACCGACGACATGTCGATATTGGCCAGCAGGCACACCTCGCCGGTCTCGTTCAGCCACTCGTCGAGCGATCCGCCGGCGTTGACCGCCGCGGCGAAGGCCGTCAGATCGTCGGCCGTGCGGATGCCCTTGGCCGGCGAGCCCGCGCCTCCGGAGTTGGTGTTGGTCACCTTGTCCTCGTTGCCGGTCTTGATCCGGCCGATGTAGTCCATGTAGTTGGTTTCGTCGATGGCGACCATCACGTAATTGCCGCCGTTGTACGATCCCACGCTGCCGCCGGCCGTGTTGTTGTCCAGTTTCGCGCCGTTGTTGATGTTGGCGACGAGCGTTCCGCGGTAGGTCGTCAGGTCGGCGATTACGTTGCCGTAGTTGGCCGAGTTGACGACTTCGCAGTCGGCCGTGTTGGTCAGGCAGACGAGCCCTCCGGCATTGGTCTTGGCATTGGTGGCCACGACGTCGCCGTAGTTCGTGCAGCCGTCGACCACCGACTTGGTGCCGAGGATGCAGGTGATGTTGCCCAGACGTCCGCCGCCCGATTCGCCGTAGGTGTTCAGCATGTCGCCGTGGTTCTCGCACTCGGAAACGACCGTGAAGGTGTTCGCCGCGGCTATGATGCCCGAGGCGCGGCCCGTCGAGACGGTCATGTCGCCGTAGTTCGCGCAGCGCGTGATGAGGTTTCTGAAAGTCGACGTGCGCGCGGTGTTCGAGACGCCCGCGATGCAGCCCGGCTGCGTCGAGGTGAACCCGGCGCCGTTGGCGGTTCCCGGCGCGGCTTTCATGGCGCCGTAGTTTTTCAGTCCGATGAGTTTCGAGACGGTTTCGTCGCTCGTGCCGGCGCCGTAGACGAAGCCTACGAGGCCCATGGTCATCAGTTTGTTCGAAGCTCCGTTGCCCAGGCACTCCATCGGGAGGTAGCTGGTGCAATTCTCGACCGTCGATTCGACGCTGGCCCCGGCGATGACGCCCGTCGAGGTGACGCCGTTGCCCGAGACCGTGAACGATCCCGTGTCGCCCGTTTCGGCTCCCAGCACGAGGTTTTTGACCGTCGCGCCTTTCAGCACGCCGAACAGTCCGTACGCCTGGTTGTCGCCCGTGAGCGCAGCTTCCATCGTGAGGTTGCGCAGGGCGTATCCCTGCCCGTCGAACGTCCCTTCGAAGGCGGCTCCGGCGGGGGTGGATTCCGCCGTGGTGGCGGCGAACGTGCCGTTGCCGATGGGCGTCCACCGGGCGACGTCTTTCAGGTCGATGTCGTTCATCAGTACGGCGGTCATCTGCTGTGCGCCCGTTCCGGCGTTGACGTCGGCGGCGAACTGCACCAGCTCGGCGGCCGTCCGGATCTCGATGCGGTCGCTCGCGGCCTTTGCGAAGAAGACCGGGCGCAGCACCGTGTGCTCCATCATGTCGTAGGCCACCGCGATCAGGTGCCCCGCGCTGAATCCCGCCGGGAACGTGACGACGATCTGCTGCTGCTCCTTGTTGAGCGCGGCCTCGATGCCCTCGGCCGCGGCGATGCCGACCAGCGCGTCGGCGGCGTGTTCGCCGTGCAGCGTGTATTTGACCGTCATCGGGGCGGATGCGTCGACCACCGTGGTGTTGATCGCCGTCGAGAGCGTGAGGTTCAGCACCTGCTGGACGGGCAGCGTGACGACCTCCCCGCTGCCGAGCGTCAGCGACAGGTTGCCGTCGGCGTTGCGGGCGATGCCCTTGAACAGGCAGCTTTCGCCGTCGTTGGCCTCGATCGGACGTCCTGCGGCGTCGTTCAGCCGCATGCCGTCGACGGTCCAGTATCCCTGTTCGTCGACCGACACCACGGGGGTGTAGCCGCTCACGGGAACCCGTTCGCCGGATTTGTCCAGCAGCGGGGCGGTTTGGCCGTCGGCCGTTACGGTCCAGTAGTAGAGGCCGTTTTGCGGATCGGCCTCCACGCCCAGCAGCGGTACGTTGAGCATCTGGTCGATGGTGGCCAGCACGACGCTCTTCTCCGCGTCCTTGTTGTCCTTGTAGGTGATGACCCAGTTGCCTTCGGAGTCCTGCGTCATTGCGGTGATGACGTTGCCCGAGGTCAGCTCGCTCAGGTCGGTGAGCTGGTCGTTGAGCGACGCGATGCGGCTCTGGAGCCTGGCGATCCGCTCCTTGAAGCCGTCGATGCGGCCGCCGAGTTCCGAATCGTCGTAGTCGCTGCAGCCTGCCGCGAAGGTGACGGCGGTCAGAAGCAAGAAATATAGGAATCGTTTCATGAATGTCTGGATTTAGCGTTAGTAGTTCTGCGACGGATCGAAATAATCGCTGTTGCGGTAACACAGGGCGTTGTCGTTCGTGGCTTCGGGTGCGCCGCTCGGATTGTCCTTGTGTGCATCCCATTCGCCGACGCGGCCGCCCTTGGCGCACTGCGTCACAAGCCCCTTGGCGCTGTAACCGCAGGCCCATCCGGGACCGTGCTGCGGCGCTCCGGCGTCGTAGGTGATGTTGGCCAGGATCGTGCCCTTGTTCACGCAGCCGACGATCGTGGCCTGGTTGTGGCCCACGAAACCGCCCGTGCGGCATCCCAGCTGCGAGAAGACGTTGCCGTTGTTGGTGCAGTACTCGATGCGGATGTGGTTGTTCGTCACCGTACCGCCTACGAGACCGCCCATGCGCTTGTAGTTGTAGTAGTCCCTGCTGCCGCCGTACTGGCCTGCGGCGTCGTCCTGCACCGTGCCGTTGTTGACCGAGTTGCTGACCGCCGTGCCGCTCTCTTCGCTCGTCGGGCCGCCCAGCGTGCCGACCAGACCGCCGCCGCGTCCCGTCGGGGCGCTCACTTCGCCGTTGTTGGTGCAGTAGTTGATCTTGATGCCTCCGCCGAGCGTGAAGGCGCAGATTCCGCCGACGTTCATGCCCGTACCGCCGTTGGCCGTGTTGGTGATGCGTCCGGTTTTCACGTCGCCGTTGTTGACGACGGCATCGGCTTTCGTTTCGCCGCCTATGACCGTGGCCTTGGCGCATCCGGCGATGCCGCCGAGCATCATCAGCGTCGCGTCGGGGTTATCGCCCGTGAGGATGACCGAAACGTTGTTGGTGACGGCCGTGATCGTCGAACCTTCGGCATATCCCGCCAGCGCCCCGACGGCAACGACGTTCGGACTGGCGCCCGTAACGGTGATCCGGTCGCCCGCGGCGCCCAGTTTGAGGTTCTTGACCGTGGCTCCCTTCAATGCGCCGAACAGGCCGTGGAGGTGGGTCGTCTCGTTCTCGGCGTCGAAGGTCCACTGAATGCCGCTGATCGTGAAGCCCTGGCCATTGAATACGCCCGTGAACGGGTTGACCAGCGTATTGTACGAGGGTGTTCC
>CATKXN010000143.1 GCA_949840605.1 uncultured Alistipes sp. | reverse complement strand
AACTTGCTTTTTTAGGACCACAAAGATAGCAGCTTCCGGCCGGACAAGAGTTAACATTTGATAAAAAAGCCCCTCCGGTGCGGAGGGGCCTTGTGTGCGGCGTCAGAGCGTTCCCTGTTTGAGCTGCTCGACGAAACGGTCGATGCGGCGCATCTGCCGGGGGATTTTGATCGACTGCGGACAGTGCGACACGCATTGGTCGCAGCCGATGCAATGGCTCGCCTGCCGGAGTTTCGGCACCGAGCGGTCGTAACCGACGAGAAACGCACGCCGGGCCTCGCGGTAAGCGGGGTCCTGCCGGTCTTTGGGGACGTTTCCCTCGTTCACACAGCGATTGTAGTGGGCGAAAATACCCGGAATGTCCAGCCCGTAGGGGCAGGGCATGCAGTACTGGCATTCGGTGCAGGGCACGGTGGGGTATTTCAGCATCACCTGCGCCGTATCCTCCAGCAAGGCCAGTTCGTCGTCGGTGCAGGGTTCGAGGGGCGAGTAGGTGCGGATATTGTCCTGCAGGTGTTCCATATAGGTCATACCGCTCAGCACGGTTAGCACCCCGGGATGGGACCCTGCGAAGCGGAACGCCCACGAAGCGGTGCTCTGCGTCGGCCGACGCTCCTTGAGCCGTTCGCTCAGATGGTCGTTCAGCCGCGAGAGGCGGCCGCCCAGCAGCGGTTCCATGATCACGGCCGGAATGCCTCGCTTCTCCAGTTCGCCGTAAAGGTAGTCGGCATTGACGTTGCGGCCCCCGGCATGCTTCCAGTCGACGTAGTTCAGCTGTATCTGGACGAAATCCCACACGGCCTCGCCCCGGTCGTGCATCGCCAGCAGGTGGTCGAAGACCTTCCGGTCGCCGTGGAACGACCACCCGAGGTTGCGGATGCGCCCCGCCTCGCGTTCGCGCAGCAGGAAATCGAGCACGCCGTTGTCGACGAACCGCTCGTTGAAGGTTTCCACGCCCTTGCCGCCGCCCACCGAGTGCAGCAGGTAGTAGTCCAGGTACTCGACCTGCAGGTCGGCCATCGAACGGCGGTACATGGCCAGCGAATTCTCGCGCGTGGAGTTCGAGAAATTGGACATCTTCGTAGCGACGAACACTTTCTCGCGCGGATGCCGTTTGAGGGCGATTCCCGTGGATTTTTCGGAAAAGCCCTGCACGTAGACGGGCGCCGTATCGAAATAGTTGACCCCGTGGGCAATGGCATAGTCGACCAACTCGTTGACGGCCTCCTGATCGATCGGGTTACCGTCGGCCGCGGGCGTCTCGAGTAGGGGCCAGCGCATGCAGCCGTAACCCAGCAGCGACACCCGGTCGCCGGTCGCCGGCGTCGTCCGGAAAGTCATCCGGTCGGCCGGAACCTCGCCGACAGCGGTTCCCGCAGCCCCCGGACCCCGCTTTCCACAACCGTAAATCCCCGCGGTCGTGGCGGCGGCCCCGATGCCGAGGACTTTCAAAAACTCGCGGCGGTCTATCGTTTTCTTCTCCATCTCTTCGTTTTTTAGATAATTCGCTGACGTCGGTGACCTTCGACATAGATCGCGCTGAACGGGCGCGCCGGGCAGAGGTTCTCGCAGGCTCCGCAGCCGATGCAGCGCTCTTCGAGTACGGCCGGAATGCGCGGCGACTTCGGATCACCGGGGTCGCGGGGCACCATCCTGATAGCCCCCGCAGGACAGTGGCGGAAGCAGTTGTCGCACTTCACGCCGTCGGTGTTGACCACGCAGTTTTCGGCGATCCACACCGCATGCCCCACCTGCGTCGCCGATTTCTCCGCAAGGTCCGCGAGGCGGATGGCGTCCGTAGGGCACACCTCGGCGCAGCGGGCGCACTCCGGGCGACAGTAGCCGCGTTCATACGACATCTCGGGTTTCATCAGCATCGACAGCCGCCCCGAAGGACGCAGCACCTGATTCGGGCAGACCGACACGCACAGCTGGCACGAGGTGCAGTGCGCCGTGAAGTGGCGCGCGTTCTGGGCTCCCGGGGGCAGGATCGGCACGTCGCGGCTCGGAATCTTCTTCTCCTCGATCGCGGCCAGTCCGCCGTCGGCTTTCTGCTCCTGCGCACGCAGGGCGGTGTAGGCGAAGAGCCCCAGCAGGCCGAAGAACCGGCGCCGCGAAGCGTCGGTCTGAGGACCCTCGGACCGGGAAGCCGAGGTCTGTTCCGACCTCCGCCGGGTATAAGTGATGGCTCCCTGGCGGCAGGATTCGAGACAGTCCATGCAGGCCACGCAACGGCTGTAATCGATCGTATGGTTCGCCGGGTCGATGCACGACGCCTTGCAGCTGCGGGCGCAGAGTTTGCAGCCGTTGCATTTCGATACGTCGAAACGCGGTCTGAACAGCGACCGGCGGGACAACACGCCCAGCAGCGTTCCCACCGGGCAAACCGTATTGCACCATGTGCGTCCGCTGCGCCAGGCGAGCACCGCCAGTACGGCGAATGTCACAACGGCGATGAGGAACATCCCGAGGCTCTTTATCCACACGTCCACCGAATAGAAAGCATAGCTGTCCATCCGCTCGGCGATCCAGGCCAGTCCGTTGTTGCCCCACGCATAGATCGGTGCGAAAAGGTTCGATGCGATACGGCCGTAGGCGCTGTACGGAGCGATCAGCCAGCCGACGCCCGCCAGCATCGCCGCGACGAACACCGCCAGCATCGTCCAGCGCAGCCACGTGAGCGCGGGGGAGTAGCTGAAGCGGTAACGGCGCTTTTTACGCCGTCCCGCGAACCACGACACGATGTCCTGCATCACCCCCAGCGGGCAGATGACCGAACAGTAGACCCGTCCGAAAAGCAGGGTAAGCACCACGAGCGCCAGCACCACGCCGACGTTCACGGCCAGCAGGGCGGGCAGAAACTGGATTTTCGCCATCCACCCGAACCACGCATGGAGGGTCCCCGTGAAGTCGAGGAACAGGAGTGTAATCAGCAGAAAGAAGAGGACCGCAGCAACGACCCGGATTTTTCGCAGCATCTTTATTCAAGTTTGTTATACAGCATTCTACGCTCGAAGCCCCAGTTCATACGCCTCCTGCATCGCGGGCGACGATTCGATCTCCCCGGCGTGCCAGGCCCCGACGCCGTAGACGACGCCGCGCTCCGTGGGACCCTCGAGGCAGTCGAGGAAGCCGCGGAAACACTCCACCGTGCGCTCCATCATCGGGATACTCTCCTCGGCGGCCGTCAGGATAAAGTAAAACTCCTTGTCGGTCATCTCGGTATAGCGAGCGCAGCAGCGGTCGATCAGCGTCTTCATCTGGCCGCACACCGTATAGAAATAGACCGGCGTGGCCATCACGATGACATCCGCGGCGACCATATTTTCGAGCACCCCGGGCGCATCGTCCTGCTGGGGGCAGGGGTGCTCGCCGTTGTAACAGCGGTTGCATCCAGTGCAATAATTGATTTTCAGGTCTTTGAGAAACACTTTCTCGACCTCGAGGCCCGCCTCGCGGGCTCCCTCCATGAACCGGTCGCACAGCAGGTCGGAATTTCCGCCGCGCCGCGGGCTGGAGGAGAGTATCAGAACTTTCTTAGCCATAATTTCCAATGCAGATTACTCAGCCATTTGTTATTCCGTCATTACTTCGTTCAGGCATCCGACGGCGCTCAGCGTCCGCGGATTGTCGCCCGGCACGCGGCGCACCTCTGCGAAACGCCGCTCGACGCCAAAATGCACATCGCCGTGTCCCGACGTCGCGCCGCCCGTGGCCGGACACTTCGCCGAACGCAAAGTTATCAAAAAATTTCAAAGATTTCGGGGTCTTTCGCCCCGTCCACCGGAATTCCGCCTGATTCAATTCATAACTGCGACGACATCCTCCACGATCTGTCCGGCCGTGAGCCGGTTATCGCGCAGGAACTCCTCGGGATCGAACCGGTCGGCGAACTCCTTCCGGGCCCCGCAGTTGAGCACCTTCATCTCCGACGTGCCGTAGAAACGCGCTATCTTTTCGCCGAAACCGCCGTCCAGCACGCCGTCTTCCAGCGTCACCACCAGCCGGTGATCGGCTTTCAGTTCCGACAGCAGCGCTTGGTCGATGCCCGTAATGTAGCGCGGATTGATCAGCGTGGCTTCGATACCCGTCCGTTCCTTCAGCCGTTCCACGACCTCCCCGCCGAGTCCGAAAAAGGAGCCCAGCGCCACGACCGCCACTTCGCTTCCCCGGCGGACGACCTCGTAGCGGTTCAGCTCGCCGTAATCCGCCGCAACGAACCCCTCGCGCGAGGAGACCTCCACGGCCGGAACGCGAATGGCTACGGGATGCTCCGTCTGGCGCATGCTCCAATCCAGCATGGCGAAATACTCCTCGCGGCAGGTCGGAGCCAGATAGACCAGATTCGGAATGTTCCCGAGCAGCGGAATATCGAAGAAACAGAGGTGCGTAACGTCGTTCATGGCCGTCAGCGAGCCCCAGAAAACCAGCAGCACGGCCGGGTTGCCGTTGATGCAGAGGTCCTGCGAAAGCTGGTCGTACGCCCGCTGGACGAACGTGCTGTAAACCCCGTAGACGGGTTTGCCGCCGCCCTTGGCGATTCCCGAAGCCAAAGCCACGGCATGCTCCTCGGCGATGCCGACATCCACGAACTGCGCCCCGGCCTCCCGGCGTCGCTCCGGCGTGAAGCCCATCACGGCCGGGGTTCCCGACGTAATGGCCACCACGCGCGGGTCCTGCTTCATCCGTTCGAGCAGATAGCGCGCCGTCAGCGCGTCGTATCCCTCCGCCTCGGCCGGAGCCGTCGGTTCGCCCGTCGCCAGATCGAACGGCGCCCGCCAATGGTAGGTCTCCCGGTCCTGCTCGGCACGGGCGTATCCCTTGCCTTTCAGCGTATTGATATGCACGACGACGGGATGCGCCGTATCCTTCACGGCGGAGAACGCCCCGATCAGGGCTTCCACGTCGTTGCCGTCGGCGACATAGCGGTAGTCGAAGCCCATCGCCCGGAAGAAATTGCAGGGGCAGTATCCGCCGCTCTCGCGCAGCTCCTGCAGATTGCGGTAAAGCCCGCCGTGGTTCTCGGCAATGGACATCTGGTTGTCGTTCACGACGACGATGAAGTTCGTACCCAGCTCGGCGGCGTAGTCCAGCCCCTCGAACGCCTCGCCGCCACTGAGCGACCCGTCGCCGATCACGGCCACGACATTTCCGCCGCCGCCCTGCAGGTCGCGGGCCTTGGCCAGTCCGCCCGCCAGGCTGACCGACGTGGAGGTATGGCCGATGACGAAGTGGTCGTGTAGGCTCTCCGACGGTTCGGAGTAACCCGAAACGGTATCGAACCGCTCCGGGTCGAGGAACGCCCCGCGGCGCCCGGTCAGCATCTTGTGCACGTAACTCTGATGCGAAACGTCGAAGACGAGCTTGTCTTTCGGCGAATCGAAGACATAGTGCAAGGCTACGGTCGCCTCGACCATGCCCAGATTGGGCCCGAAGTGCCCGCCGTGCGCGCTGACCTTGTGCAGCAGCGCCTCACGGATCTCACCGCTCAGCAGGGTGAGTTCCCCGACGGAAAGCCGTTTCACATCTGCCGGGGAGTCGATTTTCTCCAAATACATATTTTTGCTGTTTTTATCAGGTTCGTACTGCCCGCCTGTCGGCGGGTTTTCACGATGCAAAAATAGGACGGTGCGTGCAATAAATACGTACCCGGATTACGGTTCGGCATACCAATTTTACACTTTTCGGGCCGTCGGCGCAAGACGCCGATCCGAAGAGCGGTACAAAAAGGCCCGCTCAGAGAGCGGGCGGGAGCAGGAAACCGGCTCGAAAGCAACCAAACCGACAACTGCCCCTAAAAAGGGCGTCTTACGCCCTGCCCTGGTTGGCGACGGCCTCCATCAGGGAGGCGATCTCGGCGGGATCGCCCAGAAAATAGTCCGTCACACAGCCCAGCCCCTCGTCGAATTCGAAGACGTAGGGCACGGCCGTCGGGAGGTTGAATTCCGAGATGGCCTCGTCCGAAATGCCTTTCAGGTTCTTGATGATGCCGCGCAGGCTGTTGCCGTGGGCCACGACCAGCACCTGATCGTAGCGGGCCAGCGCCGGGAGCACCTCGCACTCCCAGTAGGGCATCGTGCGGGCCACGGTGTCGCGGAGCGACTCGGTGCGGGGCAGCTCGGCGTCGGGAATCCCCGCGTAACGGGGATCGAAACGCGGATTGCGCGGATCGTCCTCGGCCAAAGGCTCGGGAGCCACGTCGTAGCTGCGGCGCCAGACATGCACCTGCTCGTCGCCGTATTGCTCGGCCGTCTCGCGCTTGTTCAGCCCCTGCAGCATGCCGTAGTGCTTCTCGTTGAGCCGCCACGACTTCGTCACCGGAATCCAGTCCCGGTCCATCTTGTCGAGCACGACGTCGAGGGTCTTGACGGCCCGTTTCAGATAAGAGGTATAGGCGCAACCGAAATGAAATCCCTCCCTGCGCAGCGTCTCCCCGGCTTTCACGGCCTCGGCGACGCCCTTTTCGCTCAAATCCACATCGGTCCACCCCGTGAACCGGTTCTCCCTGTTCCATACGCTCTCGCCGTGGCGGAGCAAAACGATCTTTTTCATGGCTATTTTACGGCTGCGTTTTCAGATTCGGCACGCACCTCGTTCACCAGCTCGCGATGTTCGACGAAATCACTGATGTTCTGCAACGTAGTATGCGCTATATTATCCAATGCTTCACGTGTAAAAAATCCCTGGTGCGAGGTGACGATCACGTTGTTGAACGACAGCAGGCGCGCCAGCACGTCGTCGTCCATGATCCGGTCCGAGGTGTCCTCGTAGAAGTAGGCGGCCTCCTCCTCGTAAACGTCCAGCCCCGCAGCCCCGATCTTCTTCTCCTTGAGTCCGTCGATCAGCGCCTCGGTGTGGATCAGCTGGCCGCGGCCCGTGTTGATGAGAATCACTCCCGGCTT
Organism: uncultured Alistipes sp.; assembly: GCA_949840605.1. The sequence goes on along the minus strand of CATKXN010000143.1, from coordinate 161 downwards.
CATGTGCGAGATGGCCACGTCGCCGATCATGTAGCGCGTCCGGTCGGTCAGGGGACAGTGCAGCGAGATGATGTCCGAACGGCTGTAAAGTTCGTCGAGCGATACGTAGGTGATGCCCGCCTCGGCGGCGTAGCGCGGATCGGGGTAGGGGTCGTTAGCCA
>CATKXN010000142.1 GCA_949840605.1 uncultured Alistipes sp. | reverse complement strand
CGACCTACATCGAGTTTTTCCACTCTTCGAACCCCGCCTGCATCACCTCGCTCAAACGCCTGAAGGAGATCACCGACAAAACAGGGGCCAAACTGCGCGTGATCGTCGTGACGAAAGAAGACGCCGCGAAAGTCACTCCGCTGCTCAGACCCTACCTCTCGAAACGGATCGGCGCGGCCCTCGACACGGAAAAGGCGTTCACCGCATTCGGCGTCACCTATGTGCCATTCGGGGTGCTCACCGACGCCCGCAACCGCGCGGTGTGGATGGGCAATTCACTGCAATTCAATGAAAAACTGATCGAACAAACCACCAGGTAGCATTCCATGTCATTCACCAAGATAGACCACTACGAAAAAGAGTACGCCGACTGTCATCACGACACGGCCCTGAACGTCACGGAGGGCGTTGAGGATCAACCCATAGTAAGCCCTTATTTCAAGCGTCGCAAGAAGCGCGCGCTTTCGACCGGAGAGTATGTCGAGGGCATCCTCGCGGGCAACATCACCACCCTCTCGCAGGCCATCACGCTGGTCGAATCGTCCAATCCGGCGCACTATGCGCAGGCGCAGGAGATCATCGAGGCGTGCCTGCCCCACGCCGGACGCTCGGTCCGCATCGGCATCACGGGCGTCCCGGGAGCCGGAAAATCCACCTTTATCGAGGCCATCGGCAACATGGTCGTCTCGCTGCGCCACAAGCTCGCGGTGCTGGCCATCGACCCCTCGTCGGAACGCAGCGGGGGCTCGATTCTCGGCGACAAAACCCGCATGGAGAGCATCTGCAACAACCCTTCGGTCTTCGTGCGCCCCTCCCCGTCGGCGGGATCGCTTGGCGGCGTGGCCCGCAAGACGCGCGAGACGATCGTACTGTGCGAGGCCGCCGGGTTCGACGTCATCTTCATCGAGACGGTGGGCGTCGGGCAGTCGGAGACCGCCGTACATTCGATGGTCGATCTCTTCATGCTGCTGCAGATCTCGGGCGCGGGAGACGAATTGCAGGGCATCAAGCGCGGCATTATGGAGATGGCCGACCTGATGGTCATCACCAAGGCCGACGGCGAGAACGTCCACAAGGCCGAACTGGCGCAGACGCAGTTCCAGGGCGCCCTGAGGCTGTTCCCGGTGCCCGAATCGGGCTGGCGGCCCAAGGTCTACACCTCGTCGGCGGTGACCCGAACGGGTCTGGAGGAGGTCTGGAAAGGCGTCGAGGAATACCTCGAGCACATCGAGAAAAACGGCTATTTCCGCCACAACCGCAACCGGCAGAACAAATACTGGATGTACGAAACGATCAACGAGGCCCTGCGGGAGAGTTTCTACCGCGATCCGGCCGTCGAAGGGCGTATCGGGGAGTACGAGAAGCGCGTACTGGAGGACCGGATTTCGTCGTTCATCGCGGCCAAGGAGCTGTTGGAAATCTATTTCAAGGATACGGCCGGGAAGTCGGAATAACCGCTCCGCCGTCCCATAATCGGACAAAAAACCCGCCCCTCGGCAATGAGGGGCGGGTTTTACGTATGCTGGGCGTCTTACGCGTGCACAGGATGTTCCGCGTACATTTCGCGCAGGCGTCCGGCCAATTCCGGAACGCCTTCGCCGGCGCGTTTGCGGATCACCTCCAGCGGATTGCGGATGCCCCGGATCGCCGGACGCCCCGGATCGACCACATAGACCGGGATTTCGGAACGCACGCACCGCACCAGCGACGCCGCGGGATAGACCGCCAGCGACGTGCCGATCACCACGAAGATATCGGCCTCGGCGGCAAGCGCCGCAGCTCGCTCGAACTCGGGAACCGGTTCGCCGAAGAAAACGATATGCGGCCGCAGCAGCGAACCGTCGGGCGCCACATCGTCGAAACCCTGCTCGACACCGTCGAACGGCACGATGAGCGACGGATCGTCCGACGAGCGCAGCTTGGTGAGTTCTCCGTGTAAGTGGAGAATATGCGTCGAGCCGGCGCGTTCGTGCAGGTTGTCGACATTCTGGGTGATGACCTGCACGTCGAAATCGCGTTCCAGGGCGGCAACGGCCCGATGTGCGGGATTGGGTTCGGCGGCGAGCATTTCGCGGCGGCGGTCGTTGTAGAAGCGGATCACGCCCCGGCGGTTGAAGTCCAGGGCCTCGGGGATGCAGACCTCCTCGATCTTGTAATTCCCCCACGTCCCGTCCGAATCCCGGAACGTCGCAAGACCGCTGTCGGCGCTGACGCCGGCGCCGGTAAAGACTACGAGTTTTTTCATGACATGGATAGTTACGCAGGTGTAAAGGTACGAAATTTATGGCATAGTTCATGCAAGATTCAGCCGATGTATACCAAAAACAAAACTTTTACATTATGAATCAGCAGAAACACACCACCGAGGACACTCTGACAGACATTTTCGGATCGAAAGAGATGCGTTCGCCGGCTCCGACGGAGTTCATTCCCAAGGAGAAGACGGCCCCTGAGATCGCCTATCAGCTGGTCAAGGACGAGACCTATCCCCAGACCCAGCCGCGGCTGAACCTGGCGACTTTCGTGACGACCTACATGGACGACTACGCCACCCGTCTGATGAACGAGGCCATCAACATCAACTACATCGACGAGACGGAATACCCGCGCGTAGCGGTGATGTGCGGACGCTGCCTCAACATCGTCGCCAATATGTGGAACACGCCCGAAAAGGCCGAATGGAAAACCGGAGCGCTGGGCATCGGATCGTCCGAAGCCTGCATGCTGGGCGGCGTGGCCGCATGGCTCCGCTGGCGCAACCGCCGCAAGGCCGCCGGCAAACCCTTCGACAAACCCAATCTGGTGATGAGCACCGGATTCCAGGTCGTGTGGGAGAAGTTCTGCCAGCTGTGGCAGATCGAGATGCGCACCGTGCCCCTGACCCTCGACAAGCCCACGCTCGACATCGACGAGGCCCTGAAAGTCTGCGACGAAAACACCATCTGCATCGTGCCCATCGCCGGTGTGACGTGGACGGGTCTGGACGACGACATCGAAGGATTGGACAAGGCCCTCGACGCCTACAACCAGAAGACCGGCTATGAAATTCCGATCCACGTCGACGCGGCGTCGGGCGGTTTCATCCTGCCGTTCCTCAAACCCGAGAAGAAGTGGGACTTCCGCCTCAAATGGGTGCTGTCGATCTCCACGTCGGGCCACAAGTACGGACTGGTATACCCGGGTCTGGGCTGGGTCGTATGGAAGGACAAGAAGTATCTGCCCGACGAGATGTCGTTCTCGGTCAACTACCTCGGCGCCAACATCACGCAGGTGGGCCTCAACTTCTCGCGCCCGGCGGCGCAGATCCTCGGCCAGTACTACAACTTCATCCGCCTGGGATTCGAGGGTTACCGGGAGGTTCAGCAGAACTCGATGGACATCGCCCAATACTGCCACGAGCAGATCGGCAAGATGCCGTGCTTCAGGAACTACGCCCGTGAGGTCGTCAACCCGCTGTTCATCTGGATGATGGACCCCGAGTACGACAAGAAGGCCAAATGGACGCTCTTCGACCTGCAGGCTTCGCTGCAGCAGAGCGGCTGGATGGTTCCGGCCTACACCATGCCCAAGAACATCGACGATATGATCGTCATGCGCATCGTCGTGCGCCAGGGCATGTCGCGCGACATGGCCGACATGCTGCTGGGCGACATCCGCAACGCCGTCGCCGAGTTCGAGAAACTCCAGTACCCCACCCCCTCGCGCATCAAGTACGAGAACCAGGAGCACCAGAAGGGCAAGGTCTACACGCATTAAACCGCCGCCGGCCGGGCGTGCACATTACGCCCCGGCCCTGTGCCTGACGGCCCCCGCTTCCGAAAAATGAGGCGGGGGCTGCCTTGTGTTCCTACCAAACGGCGAATCCTGTTGCCAAACAGGAGAATATCCCTGCGCCGGAGAATTTGCCGGAAGCGGAAAAATGCGTACCTTTGGCTGCACCGAAATACTCCGCGTTTTTACCCGACGCATACGATTATGACAGAAACCTTCACGATCTTCCTGACCGTCATGGCCCTGCTGGCCGCCGTGGTCTTCGCCGCACTCCATTTTTTCGAAGCCGGCTACGGCTACCTCTTCGACCGACGCTACGGACCTCCCGTGCCGAACAAAATCGGCTGGGTGGTGATGGAATCCCCGGTCTTTATCCTGATGTGCGTGCTGTGGGCCTCGTCCGAGCGGATGTGGCAGGCCGGACCGCTGACGCTGTTCTGCCTTTTCCAGGCGCACTACCTCCAGCGGGCCTTCATCTTCCCGCTGCTGATCCGCGGCAAAGGCAAAATGCCCCTCGGCATCGTTCTGATGGGCATGGTCTTCAACACGCTCAACGCCCTGATGCAGGGCGGATGGATCTTCTACGTCTCGCCCGCGGACTATTACGCCGACTGGTTCTCACAGCCCTACATCTACATCGGCGGGGCGCTGTTCCTGGCCGGCATGGCCGTCAACCTCCATTCCGACCACATCATCCGCAACCTGCGGAAACCCGGCGACACGCGCCACTACATTCCCCGCGGCGGGATGTTCCGCTACGTTTCGTCGGCCAACTATTTCGGCGAGCTGACCGAATGGACGGGCTTCGCCATCGCCTCGTGGTCGTGGGCCGGAGCGGTGTTCGCATGGTGGACGTTCGCCAACCTCGCCCCCCGCGCCGCGTCGCTCCGCCGCCGTTACGAGCAGGAGTTCGGCGAAGAATTCTCGAAACTGCACCGCAAACGCATCATACCTTTCATCTACTGACCGGCTGGTGAGCCGGCTTTAGGGGCGACGGATACCCCGCCTGCTCACCAGCCGGTTCTGCGCTTCCAACTTTCAATTCATAAAATGTCCACTCTCTTCACCCCTTACAAATTAGGCCCCGTCACGCTGCGCAACCGCACGATCCGTTCGGCGGCCTTCGAGTCGATGGGCCGGGATTTCGGCCCCACGCAGCAACTCAAGGATTACCACGTCGCCGTAGCCCGCGGAGGCGTAGGCATGACCACACTGGCCTACGCCGCCGGATGCCGGAGCGGCCGTTCGGTCAACAGCTGTGGCTGCGTCCCGAGATCGTCCCGGGGCTGCGCGACATCACCGACGCCGTCCACCGCGAAGGGGCCGCCGCCGCCATCCAGATTGGTCACTGCGGCAATATGACCCACTGGACGACCGCCGGGCAGATGCCCATCGGCGCCTCGTCGGGATTCAACCTCTATGCCTATACGCCCGTGCGGGGCATGAAGAAACGCGAGATCGAGCAGGTCGCGCGGGATTTCGGCACGGCGGTGCGCACGGCGCACGACGCGGGATTCGACTCCGTGGAGGTGCATGCCGGGCACGGTTACCTCATCTCGCAGTTCCTCTCGCCCTACACCAACCGCCGCCGCGACGAATACGGCGGATCGCTGGAGAACCGCATGCGGTTCATGCGGATGTGTCTCGGGGAGGCCGTCGAGGCGGCCCGCGCCTGCGGCATGGCCGTCACCGTGAAGCACAACATGTACGACGGATTCAAAGGGGGCGTCGAAATCCCCGAAAGCATCGAGATAGCGCGGGTCATCGAATCCTTCGGCGTGGACGGCATCGTCCTCTCGGGCGGATTCGTGTCGAAGGCCCCGATGGCCGTCATGCGGGGGCTGATCCCGATCTATACCATGAGCTACTACTCGCCGCTGTGGCTGCGCTACTTCATCCGCTGGTGCGGACCCTTCATGATCCGGCAGTTCCCCTTCGAGGAGTGTTATTTCCTCGAGGACGCCAAGAAGTTCCGCGCGGCGCTGAAAGGTCCGCTGATCTACGTCGGGGGACTCGTCAGCCGCGAGGGCATCGACCGGGCGCTGGACGCCGGGTTCGAGCTGGTGCAGATGGCCCGGGCGCTGGTCAACGACCCGTCGTTCGTCGACAAGCTCCGCGCGGGCGACGCCTCGACGCGCAGCGCCTGCGACCACCGCAACTACTGCATCGCGCGGATGTACTCCGTGGACATGAAGTGCTGCAAGGACTGCCCCGACCTGCCGCGGAAAATCGTCGAAGAACTGAAACGCCTGCCCTGATGAAACGCGGAGCGATCACACCGGGAAGCGCCCGGGCGCTGGTGACGGGCGCCGGATCGGGCATCGGACGCTGCTACGCCCTGCGGCTGGCGGCGCTGGGCTACGACCTCGTGCTGGCGGGCAACCGCCGCGAACCGCTGGAGGCCGTTGCCGCGGAAATACATGCCGCCGCGAACCGCTGCGACGTGCGCATCGTCGAGATCGACCTGGCCCGCACGGAGGCCGCCGAGGAGCTTTGGGAAGCCGTGCGGCGGGAGGGCGTGGCAGTCGACGTACTGATAAACAACGCGGGGATTTTCTCGTTCCGCGACATCTTGCGGACGCCGCCCGAACGCATCGAACGGATCATCCTCCTGCACGCCCTGACGAACACCCAGCTGTGCCGTCTGGCGGCCGCCGACATGGTGCGCAGAGGCTGCCGGGGATATATCCTCAACATGTCCTCCTACTCGCTGTGGATGCCCTTCCCGGGGCTGTCGCTGTACAGCGCGTCGAAGGCTTATCTGCGGTCGTTTTCGGTGGCCTTTTCGAAAGAGGTCGAGGAGCACGGCATCCGCGTCACGGCGGTATGTCCGGCAGGCGTCGCCACGGACCTCTACGGGCTGACGCCCCGCTGGCAGCGCATCGGCCGCCGTCTCGGAGTGCTCATCTCCGCCGACTCGTGCGCCCGGCGCGGACTGCGGGCCTTGTGGCGGGGCCGTCGGTGCATCGTTCCCGACTGGTGGAACCGCGCGTGGATTCCCCTCTGCAAAGCGCTGCCGATGTGGGTGCTGAGACCGCTCCGGAAGTTTACGATGAAATTCCAGGCGTAGTCATACGCAAAAAACAATGCGGCTTTCGGGCCGCATTGTTTTTTTACGCTTATTCCACTCGTCAGTCTACTTTGAGCGCCCGGTCGATCGCCAGAAGCATGTAGCGGTAGTGGTTCTTCATCCGCTCCGACGCAGAGGTGCCGAGGGCGCTGCGGTAGAGCTTCTTCATGTCGAGCAGCATCCCGTAACGCTTGTAATCCACTGCCGGACGGACCATGAAGGCGATGCTCCGCAT
>CATKXN010000141.1 GCA_949840605.1 uncultured Alistipes sp. | reverse complement strand
GGCTGAAGTCGAGACCGGAGCCGAGCAGGGAATGCAATTCGGCGAAGACCGCCTCCTTGCGGGCGTCCTTGAGCGAATGACCGCCGTGCTTGGGTAAAGCGAAAGAATCGTTCGGGTTCATTGTTCGGGTCGTTGTCTTTTTTATCAATCCGTTTCGTTTTCTTCATACCTGTACTTCGCTTCCTGCTCGTCCAACCGTTCCAGCCGCAGGTCCGGCAGATGCCGGGATGCGAAGCCGACCTCCAATAGCGAGTCCCGTTCCGTCCGCAGTTCGATGAGGAGCGTATCGATTCGTCCTCCGGGTCCGGTATCGGGAGCGGTCCGCAACCGGACGACCCCGCGCAACAGCGTATCGGAGCGTTCGTCTTGCCGGACGATCAGCGCCGAGTCGGCCAATGAGAGCCGGGCATGGATACCTCCCCGACGATAGAGCACTACCGACCGTTCGTTCTCCGCAAGCAGGCTGTCCGAATCTCCCGTCAGATCGACCGTGCGGAAATAACCGGCGTACTGTTCGGTGTGTCCGGCGATCCGCTGCGAAGTGCCGTCGAGAAAGCGGCGCAGCAAGCCCAGTCCATCCATCACCGACAGGAAGACGATGCCGCTGAGGATCATTAGAATCAATACCTCGACCAGCGTCGAGGCCATGAGCCGCTTCCGTATGGCTTTGCAGTCATTCATTGGCGATGATCGTGTTTGAGTCGAAACCGTCCGGATCGACCAGATACCGGTATTCCATTTTTTTGCGTCCGTTCGCGATTTTCACCGTCAGCGTCGCCTGCCATAGAGCCGGACAGGGAACGTAGGGTTCGATGCGGACCGTGAGCGTTCCCCATCCGTAGGAGAGTTCGGTCGTGTCCTCTGCGAAAGCCCCCCGATGGATCTCACTCGCCACACAGGCGGCCCGGTAATCGGCGTCCACGCAGGCCATACCCTCGGACGGGGCTGTCGTCAACCGGACGACCGTCTCCAAACTCGCTGCGAAGACGGCCAGCAGCACGACCGAGGCGACGACCGCCTCCAACAGCGAACTGGCGGAAAAGCGGTACGAACGGAGCGTTCGGCACCATGGCACTCCCCGAACCGTCTTTCGGCCTCGTACCCAACGGCGGTCTTTTAGGGCACCCATCCCGCCTCCTTTCTCCGGTAGACCGCCTCCGCCCACAGCGGATAAGCCGCCGCCGGGTTTTCGAGCAGCGTCATATCGTAAAGCATGTCTTCGTAATATCCCTCGGAGGAGTAGTAGACGAGACTATTGGCCACGAGAGAACCCGAAACGACACCCTGCACCTGCGCCGCACCGTCCGCCCACAGCAGTCCCCGCAGCACGGCTGTGCGGTCCTGCCGGTAATTCGCGCGTTTTATAGCGGGCTTGCCGTCCCCGTCGACGATCGCATAGCCCTCGATGCGGCTGTCCGGGCCGATTTCGATGTAGCGGTCGGGGTTCTCCCGCGCGACGAACACTCCCGACGGATAGCCGAGCGTAACGCGTTGCCCTATCAGAACGGTGTCCGATGCGAATAGCTGGGCTCTTCCCCTGAATCCGTCTCCCACGCGAATCGTGCGCCCCACGACCAGCACATCGCGCAGACGGCAAGCGCTGTCGATGGATACCTTCTTTCCCAGCAGCACGGCCATACCTCCGATACGGGCGCTTCCTGAGAGGCCCGCAGCATCCAGCAGCCGAGGCTCCGTCTCGCCGAAGCTCACCTCCAGCGAATCTGTCAACGCTTCCCATACTCCGGGCGTTTCCAGCAAGCGCAACAAGCCCTCGGTCATCCGGCGGGCATCGTCCCGGACCGGAGGCAGCTCTTTGCCGGCATAAGCGGTACGAGCCCCTTCGATCCGCTCGCCACGGAAAAAGACCGAGCGGATCTGTCCGTACTGTACGCCGTGGCGGGGCAGCCGCAGGCGTCCGTGCAGCACGCTGCGCCCCGTCAGCGTCAGTGCAGCCGCATCGGTCGCATACCGGAGCGTCCCCTCTCGGTCCGATGCCGCAGCGGAACCGAACAGCCGGATCGGGGCGATCCGGGGATCGGCCGCCTCGACGCGCACGGCCTCGTAGAGTCCCCACGGCCGAACGGCGATCCGTACCCGGCTGTCGGGCAGACTGTCGTAAAGCCGCAGGCCGCCCTGCTCGTCGAGCCTTTCCGTCAGCGTGCTGTCGGCGGCGTACAGGATGAAGGCCGACTCGACGTTCGCCCGCTGCCGGGAGAGATAGCCCGCACGGGAAAAGAACAGAAAGTCGGCCTCCCACAACGCGAGCACGCCCAGCACCGAGAGCAGCATCAGCGCCGAGACGACCAGCACCGTGGCCAGCACGCTGGCTGGAAGGCGGTTGGGAGGATTCATAGGCTTATGACGGGTTAGGGTTGGCGATCGGATAGAAACCGGTTACGGAACTTTGACGAGATAACACTCTGTGTCACGGGCCATGACGAGCGAATCGTTCCGGACCTGCCGGAGCGTAAAGTCCCCTGCACGCTGTCCTTGACGGAGCAGATGGACCCGCCCGTCGATCGAGACCAGATAATGGTCGGTGCCCTGTTTGCGAATCCGGCCCGTGCAGGCGAGCTTGGCGGCGGAGCGCTTTTTTTGCGCTGTCGGTCGGGGCGTCCCTTTCGCCGATGTCCGGGCTGGCGGTTTCGCAGCGGCCGTGCGCAAAAACGGATCGGGATAGTCCAACCGCAGCGTGTCGTCGGATGCGGGGCTATCGTTCCGGAGCGCAGATGCGGCAGGCGGAGCGACAGCCGTAGGTTTCGGGCCGGAGGAAAAGAGTTTCCACGCCACGACGCCCCAAACGCCGAGCGCCGCAACGAGCAACAGGTATGTCAGCGGTCGCGATTTCATGCCTCGGAAGTGTCGCCGTCGGCGGGTTCGTTCGTGTCGTCCGGGGCCGAGTTTCCATTATCGCCGGGCGAGTCGTTCCCTGGCTGCTCATCGGACGGAGGCGTCGGATTTCCTTCGTCGTCTCCGGGTCCCTCCCCGCCGGAAGGCGGTTGCGGTTCGTCCGCCGGAGCGGGATCGACCCTCAGCGTATAAACCTGCTCCGGAGTGCGGTACGCCCCGTTGGCGGCGCTCAGGCTCCACTGATAGTCCCCTTCGTCGAGCCGCAACGTAAAGCGGTCGGCAGCATGGAGCGAATCGACGCGCAGCGTGGTGTCGGCCCATACGCGCGAGGCTTGGTCAAAACCGGGCGACACGACCGTCACCCGGTACGTGCGGGCGCCGGGCAGGGGCCGCCACAGAAAGGTCACCTCACCCGATGGGATGCTCGTTCCGTCTTTCGGTGCGACCACCTCGATCCGGGCCCGGTCGAGCTCCTGCTCGAAAATGTCGTCGCAGCCACACAGCGACAGCAATAACAAAAAATAAAAGGATTTCATATCGTGAAAGTTTACGGACGTTTGTCGGTCAACTGCTGGATAACGAGGGTCAATTGCAACGAGGTCTGCCGTCCCCGCCGGAGCGTCTTGAACCCCGAAGAAAGCAAACGGCAGCCGGAGAGTTCCCGCTCTGCCGCACCGAGGGTCTGCAGCAGCGGAACGAAGCCTCCCGAAAGCACGATCTCGGCCGTGCGCAGCGTAAAATCGTCGCCCTCGCGGGTCAGGTAGGGCGTGTAGCTGACGACCCGAACGGAGCTATCCGGAACAAGACGCTCCAGCAAATCGAGCAGGTTGCCGCCGGCGATCAACTCCACCGTATCGAGCATGGCGGCAGGAGTATCCGGTTGTATGGAAGCGGAATCCGCCTCCGCGATCGTCCGTTCCGCCCGGCACACCTCGCCCCACAGCGCGACCGTACGCCCCAGCGACAGCCGGTACACAGCCGCAGGCAGCACGACCAGCAGCAGGACCAGACGCACGACTCCTTCGTATCTGCCGATCCGGTTCATAAGGCAACGGCGATTTTAAATTCAGTCTCGCCGCTTTCACGGTTTTGCTCCAAGCCTTCGAGCCGAGCTTCGCGCAGCAGCGGTTCGGATTTCAAACCGCCCATCAGGGCCGAAACGCTTCCCGCATCCTGTGTCCGTCCCCGTATCGTAAGAAATCCGTATGCACAGACCGGATCATGCCCATCCTCCAACGTTTTCAGCATAGGCTGTACGGCCAGCGAGGTCAGTGTAACCGACGGAGGCACATGGGAGGCCGCCCGGTCCAGCAGCAAGGCATGACGGTACGGCAATCGGCGCGTAAAGTCAGCGATGATCGCCGTGCGTCCCGCAGTACGCTCCTGCGAGCGTTCCATCTTCTTTTCACGGGCGGAAAGTACGGTCCGCAACTGTGCGCGACGCTCTTGGAGTGAGCCGGAGACGAGCGTATTGACTACGAGCAGAAGCAGCATCACCCCCAGCACGGGCAACCGCAGACGGCGTTCCGCCGCTTTAGCGGCCATGCGGCCTTCGACCGAGGAGCGCAGCAGGGTCCGCCACGACAGGTTGCGGTAAAAACCTTCCGCCTGACGCCGGGCTTCCCGTTCAGGATTTTCTGCCCCGGAAGCGTAGCGGAGATCCGCGATCGCCCCCCCTTTCCCGGAGAGATTTTCCAGAAGCGGTTCGACCTGTTCCCGACGAACGAAAGAGATCGATTCGGTCTGCTTGTCCATGTTTTCCCGGCTCGACAGGCTCCATGCGAACGTTTCGGGATCGGACGTCACCTTCTCGACGATCGCCGTATTTTCCGTCGGTTTCGTGACGACCCCGTACCCGGAGACCGAGATCAGGACGGGACGACCCGCACACGCCTTTTTCAAGGCGGCGGCATCGGGTTCGGCGCTCTCCCGCAGGATTCGGCATCCCGCCCCGTACCCTTCGAGTATGAACAGGTGCGTCGCGTAGCGATCCGCATCCTCGAAGCGGATACAAAGCACGCTCAAGGGACCGACAATCCGTTGCAATATTGCCTTACTCATTTGTTATGAGGGATTTTATTCGACGACGATCGGTTTGATGAATACGTTCAGTCGGCGCTCCTGCCTGTTGTTCTTGTGCGTGCCGAAGATCCATTTGAGCACCGGTACGCGGGCGATGAACGGCAATCCCTGCGAACTCTTTTCGTGCGACTGCCGGTCGATACCGCCCAGCAGCACCATCTCTTCGTTTTTCACGCGCACCATCGAGCGGAAGCTGCGCGTGGTGGTACCCGGAGGAGCCTCTTTTTCGGTACGGTCGGTGAACTCGCTTTGCGACAGATCGATCGTCATCGTGATATGCCCGTCCTCGCTTACATAGGGCGTGATCGAGAGGGTCATGTTCGCCTCGACGTTCTTCCATACGAACGAAGTGGACTGCACGGGATTCTGCGTACCCATGTAGGTGTTGTTCGTCTCCTTGTAATACTGCGTCTGGCCGCTGGTGAGCACCGCTTCATGGCCGTTGAGCGTCGAGAGCCGGGGCGTCGAACGCAGTTCGATCGTGCCGTCCTGCTCCATCGCCTTCAGGCTGGCATAAAAGTTCGGCGTCACCCTTCCGAGCTTTACGAGTCCTATCTTATTTGCCAGATTATTGACGGCCTCCGCTCCGAGCGTCATATCGAGACCCGGAGAAAGCGTACCGCTCGTCTGTGTCGGCTTCGTACCCAAACCGAGGCCGAGGCCCGCCTCCAGCAGGACGTCTTTCGAGGCGTCGACGATCATCACCTCGATCGTGATGAGCGGCACGGTCCGGTCGATCGAGCGCAGGAACTGCTCGACCCGTGCCACCTGGCGTTGGTCGCCGCTGGCGATGATGCTGTTCAGATCACCGAAAGCAGCCACCTGCACCCCTTTTTTCAGGTTGTCGGGGATCACCTCCGCGAGTTTATCCACCGTGCGGTAGCGCATCGGAACGATGCGCGTCGAGAACAGCCCCTCCCGTTTCGCTTCGCCGAACATGTACACGCCGCCCTCCTCGTAATAGGTGTAGGCCGTGCCCGTGAGCAGCAAGTCGAACAGAGTCTTCACATCCGTGTTCTTCAGGTAAATGCTTGTCTGCGCATTGACCGGCGTAATGAAAAAATAGTCGAGCTTCAACTGCTCGCAAACGTCGAGGATGATGTCGTATATGTTCCCCCGATCGATCATGGCCGTAATCCGACCCGTGCTGTCCACCGAAAGCTGAGCCGGGGCGAATTGCCGGCGTCGGACATAGTTCGAGGCGGGAGCGGGCGAGCCTCCGGCCTCGGAGGGCGGCTCGGAGAATGCCCATGCTCCGCTGCCTTTGACGGGGGTAACCTCCAGCTTGTTGATCTCGGCCAGCGAACCGAGCGCTTCGGCGAAAGGCATCGACGAGACATAACCCGATACGGGCCGTTCGTACAGCGCTTGCGGGAGGATTAAGTTCACGCCCGTACTGTCGGTAATACGCCGTGCGACCTCGCGTAGCGGCACAGCGATCAGATCGTAGCTGAGCGTCGAGTCGGAGCGGATGAACCGGACCGATGGTTTGGGCGGCGGAGCGACAGGCGCTTTGTACGGAAAGACGGAGACGATGTTGCCGACCACCCGGATGTCCAGTCCGTACTGTTCGCAGAGGAATAGCAGCAGCTCGTCGATGCGGGCCCGCGTGAAGTTGCAGCTCACGGCGAGGTTCGCCCCGTCGCGCACGCTCAGATTCACACCGCCCACTTGGGCCACCGAGCGCAGCAGCTCGGAGAGCGGAGCCTCGCCCACCGACAGATCCACCTCGCCGAGGTAGGCTTCATCGCGCCGGGTCAGCGTGTCGAGCCGGGCGCGAATCGCGGCGATACGCTCCGTGCCGTCGGTCTGCGCCGACAGGACGGCTGGAAAGCACAACGTCCAAGCCAGCAGAATTGAAAAGAGGTATAGGTTCTTCATAGGCTGCGGTTTGCGGGTAGTTTTCGTTTTGGTTATTCTCTAAGCAGCGGCAACACTTCTTCGAGCGACGTCTGCCCGGAAAGGAACAGATCGAGGGCCGAGTCTTTCAGTGTGGTGATGCCCCGTCGCTTAAGTAATGGAGCGATGTCGGGACGGCTCTCGCGAACGGCCTCGGCGAGCTCGCCGTCGATCGGGATCACCTCGTAAATGGCCTTGCGGCCCCGGTAGCCCGTGTAGTAGCACCGTTCGCAGCCGGCGGGGCGGTAATGCGGACGGTCGGGAACGCTTGCTCCCTTTCCGTAGACCTGTTCCCTTTCCGACTCGGTTAGCTCCGACTCCTTCTTACAGTCGGGACACAGCAGCCGGATG
>CATKXN010000140.1 GCA_949840605.1 uncultured Alistipes sp. | reverse complement strand
CGCATCTGCGACAACCGGGGACCTGAATCTGTCAGGTCCCCGTTTCTTATCCGGTTACAGCCGTTATATGGCTATACTGGAGGCTTTTTCATAAAACTCGCGTCCCACGACGATCCGCACGGCCTGATGAAGCACCGAGAACTCCAGGGGCGTATGCCCCAGCGGTTCGCCGTCGATCTCCACCGACACCTCGGGCGAGGACTCGATACGGATGCGGCTGCCGCGCTCCTGCAGAATGTGGCGGATGCGGTAGATACCGCCGTTGAAGAGGTAGTGAAAACGGAACAGCAGGTGCCAGAAATGCACCGGGCGGATCAGCGACAGGTCGAGCATGCCGTCGTCGGCGACCGCCTCGGGCAGCTGCTGAATACCTCCGCCGTTGAACTTGCAGATGCCGACGGCCGCCGACAGCAGCAAGTTGTTGTAGACCAGCCGGTCGTCGACCCAGACTTTGACGCCTGTGGACTTGTAGCGGAAGAAATTCTTCACCAGGCACCACATATAGCGCCAGCGGCTCTTGTGGCCTTTCTTTTTCAGGTGCGAGAGCTTGCGCACGACGTGGGCGTCGAATCCCGCCCCGGCGACGTTGGCCATGTATCGGCTCTGGCGGTAGTGCGCCTCCTCGTAGGAGACCACCCCGACGTCCTGCAGGAACGAAAACCCCTCGCTGATGGCCTTCACGGCATCCTGATAGCGGTTCGAGATGCCGAACGTGCGAACCCAGTCGTTGCCCGTGCCCACGGCCACCACGGCCAGCAGCACGTCGCTGGGGCACACCTCCTGCTGGATGAACAGCCCGTTCACCACCTCGTGCAGCGTGCCGTCGCCGCCCACGACGATGATGCGGCGGTAGCCCTCGCGCACGGCCCACACGGTAAGTTCCGTGGCGTGGAACTTGTGCTCCGTGAAGACCGGTTCGCAGAGGATGTGCGCGTCGCGCAGGTGCTTCGAGATCTGCGGAAAATGGTCGAGCCCGCGGCCGCCTCCGGCCACGGGGTTGACGATGACGAACCAGGTTTCGGGATTGGCTACCACGCTGCGTCTACTTTTCGGGAATGTTGCGCAGCGTGTCCACCAGGAAGTCGTAGAACTTGCCGACCGAAGCGATCTCCACCTTCTCGTCGGGCGAGTGGGGATAGCAGATCGTCGGGCCGAACGAGATCATGTCCAGCTTGGGGTATTTGCTGCCGATGATGCCGCACTCCAATCCGGCGTGAATGGCCGTCACGGCGGGTTTCCGGCCGTAAAGCGCCTCGTAGGAGGCCGTCATGGCCTTCAGGATCGGCGACTCCATATCGGGATTCCAGCCGTCGTAGGAGCCCGTAAGCTCGGTTTTGGCTCCGGCCAGTGCGAAGACGGCGGCGATGGCTTCGCCCAGCGCCTCCTTTTCCGTGCCCACCGAACTGCGCAGCAGGCACTGGAGTTTCACGGTTCTGCCGTCCGACACGACGCGCGCGAGGTTCGTCGAGGTCTGCACCAGTCCGGGCATCGCCATCGACATCTTCTGCACCCCGTCGGGGCACGCCGTCACGGCTTTGATCAGATTGGCCGCGACCTCCTTCGGAAGCATTTCAGCCGGTTTGTCGCACTCCCTGACCTTGATCGACACCGAGTCCTCGATGCCGGCATATTCGGCCTTTATGACCTTCTCGTAGGCTTTCAGCGCCTTGGCGAATTCGTCGTAGTCTTTGGTCCGGACCAGCACCACGGCCTCGGCCTCGCGCGGAATGGCGTTGCGGAGACCGCCGCCGTCCACCGACGCCAGCAGCACGTCGCACGGCGCGGCGTTCAGGAAGCGGAACAGCACCTTGTTGGCGTTGGCACGCTGGCAGATGATCTGGATGCCCGAATGGCCGCCCTTGAGTCCCTTGACGGAGATTTTCGCAGCGGTGTAGTTGCGGGCGGGCGTCGGTTCGGCCTTATAC
The DNA here is from genome assembly GCA_949840605.1 of uncultured Alistipes sp. The sequence goes on along the minus strand of CATKXN010000140.1, from coordinate 5,327 downwards.
TTAAAGGTCATGTTGGCGTCGAGACCTCCTGCGCAGCCCACATAGAGCTCGCCCTCCTCCTCGGAGTCGAGGTTCAGCAGGATGTCGCCCTTGAGAAGCCCCTTTTTCAGTCCGAAAGCGCCGTCCATGCCGGTCTCCTCGGTGGCCGTGAAGAGCGCCTCCAGCGGACCGTGAACGAGCGTCTCGTCCTCCAGCACCGCGAGAATGGCCGCCGCACCGATGCCGTTGTCGGCGCCCAGCGTCGTGCCGTCGGCCGTCACCCAGTCGCCGTCGACATAGGCGTCGACAGGATCTTTCGTGAAGTCGAACTGCTTGTCGTTGTTCTTCTGCGGCACCATGTCGAGGTGCGCCTGCAGCACCACGCCCTTGCGGTTTTCCATGCCCTTCGAGGCGGGTTTTGAGACATAGACGTTATGCGCCGCATCCTCCCGGCATTCGAGGCCCTGCGCGCGGGCGAAATCGAGGATGTATTTGCGGATCTTCTCCTCGTGATGCGAGGGACGCGGAATGCGGACGATCTCCGCGAAATGTTTCCAGACGAGCGCCGGTTTCAGCGCAGCCAAATTACGATCCATAGCTTATTCTGTTTTTGGGTTTGAATGTTCGGGTTCGGTATGTTTGTCGAACGCCTCGACGATGTGTTTCACCAGCGGGTGCCGCACGATATCGCGCTTGTCGAACTCCACGATGCCGATGCCCGGAACGCTGCGCAGAATCTCCATCGTGCGCACCAGTCCGCTGTCGCTCCGGCGGGGCAGGTCGATCTGCGTCACGTCGCCCGTGACGATGAACCGCGCATTGCGGCCCATGCGCGTGAGGAACATCTTGATCTGCGACAGCGTGGTGTTCTGCGCCTCGTCCAGAATGACGAAAGCATTGTCCAGCGTGCGGCCGCGCATATAGGCCAGCGGTGCGATCTGCACGGTCCCGTCCTCCAGGAATTTCTGGAGTTTCACCGGCGGGATCATGTCGTTCAGCGCGTCGTACAAGGGTTGCAGGTAGGGATCGAGCTTCTCCTTCATGTCGCCGGGCAGGAAGCCCAGCTTCTCGCCCGCCTCGACGGCCGGACGCGTGAGGATGATGCGCCGCACCTGCTTCTCTTTCAGCGCGCGGACGGCCAGCGCGATGGCCGTATAGGTCTTGCCCGAGCCGGCGGGCCCCACGGCGAACAGCAGGTCGTTCCGGTCGTAGAGTTTGACCAATCGCTGCTGGTTGACGGTCCGGGCGCGGACGATGTTGCCGTTGTTGCCGTAGACGATCACGTCTTTGTCGGCCGGGGCGTCGTCCGGCACGATGCCGCCCGAGAAACACTGGTCGATGACCTGCGACGAGACGTGCCCGTATTTGAGGTAATAGGCCACCAGCGAATCCATGCGCTTGGCGAAACGCTGCGTCTCGGCCTCGGAACCGAGGACCTTGAGCGACGATCCGCGGGCCACGATCTTCAGCGCGGGATAGAGCGATTCGATCTGTTCGAGGTAGACGTTCTGCGCCCCGTACAGTTCGCGGGGATCGACGCCTTCGATGAGAATTTCCTTTCCGACAGTTTCCGTCATAGATCAGAACAAATAGCCGAAGCTGAGCGCAACGTTGTAGGTACGGAGTTTATCGAGCCGGCTTCCGTCGGGCAGCACCACCTCGTGCTTCGAACGGAACTGGCCGTTGTAACGCAGGTCGATCAGCAGGTGGCGCATCAGCACCAGCCCGGCGCCCACCGTATAGGATAGCGTGGGACGCACGCGCCCGAAATCCAGCAGGTCGCCTCCCGACTTCTGCTTGCAGTCGTTCATCACCGTAAAGACCGGACCCGCGTAGATGCGCACGGGGTTCAGCAGGCGGAACGACGCCAGCACCGGAACGTCGATCGAGTTGGATTTGAGGTTGATCTCGCCGCCGCCCTCGGGACGGATGCGGAGCCCCTGGCGGACGTAGAGTATCTGCGGCTCGACGGCGAACGCCCCGAGGTTGACGGCCGTGACGATACCGGCCTGCCAGCCCAGTTTGTTCTTGACATCGGTCTTGTCCATGTTGGTCGTGTAGTCGGGGATGTTGATACCCCCGACGACACCCCACTCCACCCGGGCGCGGGGTCGCTGTGCGGCGGCGCCCAGCACGGCGGCCGCAAACAGCAGGGTCAATAGTATTTTACGCATATCGTGCAATTTTTAATTCCTTATTCTTAATTGCCATGAGGCCCAGAGCATGTAACCGATGCAGGCGGAGACGAACAGCATTCCCGCATGCGGATTGCCCGAAATGCGGATGATCGCCCCGCAGACAGGGCCCGAGACGGCTCCGGCGGCGATGGCCATAATCATCAGCCCGGCAACCTCGTTGGCCTTTCCGGGCACGGCCTTGGTAGCCACGGCGTAGAACGTGGCGAAGACGCACGCCATGCCGAAGCCCAGCAGCCCCACGGCGGCGTAGACCGCCGTCTCGCTGCGCACGAACAACAGGGCGATGCACAGCCCCAGCGCCCCGGCCATGTTCAAGGAGAGGTATTTCACGTCGGAGATGCGCACCAGCACCCAGGCGCCGACGATCGTGCCGACGATGCGGCAGGCGTAGAATCCCGTGGTGGTGAGGATCGACGAGGGGTTGTCGATCAGCCGCACCGAGATGAATCCGATGCCCACGTCGGCGGCGATGAAGCAGGCCACGCCGAGCGTCGAAAGCAGCACGGCACGGTCTTTCAGCAGCCGGAAGCAGTCGGCCAGCGATGCCGGGCGTCCCGTCTGCGCGGGTTCCGGCACCGCGGTCAGCTGCAGCCAGACGCCGCCCGCGACGGTCAGTCCGGCGTAGATCGGCAGCAGAAGCCGCCACGAACCCGTCAGCGCGACCAGCCCGGTGACGATCGGAGCCAGCAGCAGGAGCGAGGTGTTGCGGAATATTTGCCCGACAGTCAGGTAACTGGTCATCCGCTCGCCCGGAACGATGGTCGCCAGCAGCGGGTTGACGGCCACCTGGATCGCCGTGTTGCCGATACCCAGCAGACCGAAGCCCGCGAAATACCACCCCAGCGGGCAGTCGGCGCCCGCGGCGAAGGGCACCATCAGTCCCGCGATCGTGAAGCCGTAGCCGATAAGCGCCGTGACCTTGCGGCCCCAGCGGTTCATCAGCGCGGCGACCGGGGTCGAGAGCACCAGGAACCAGAGGAAAACCATCGTCGGCAGAAAACTCACGGCGGCCTGCCGCCCGGCCGGGAATTCCGCGGCGATGCGGCCCGTGATCGGCGCCACCATGTCGCAGAACCCCATGATGAAGAAGCCCGCAAGCACGGGCCCGAGCAGCTTTCTATCGACTTTGTCTACGCTCATCCGAGACGGAATTTCGGGTTTCAAATTTTTCAAAGTTACGTTTTTTTCCTTAAAAAATACGTTCAGGATACCGATTATTTCCCATTTGCGTATCTTTGCCGCCGACAATGAACAAAAAACGTGCAAGATACGCCGCGTCCGCACAAAGCCTCCCGATCGTTTGGCAATAACCGCGGATTTTCGTATATTTGGTGTCGTAACGACACTTTTATCATTCGGAGCGTTTCGCCGAACCGCACCCAATCCGAATTTGGCACCGCCCGTTCTTTTCGCAATATTTGATTCGTAACGACACCTAACCATTGCCTATGCCGCTGTTCGCATCCATAAACCTGACGCTGCCGCTCGAGGACCCGATCCTGAAATTCATGCTGATCCTGGTCATCATCCTCGCGGCTCCGCTGCTGCTGAACAAACTCAAAATCCCCTATCTGCTGGGGCTCATCATCGCGGGCGCAGTGATCGGTCCCCACGGCCTCAATCTCGTGCTGCGCGACAGCAGCATCATCCTCTCGGGAACGGCCGGCCTGCTCTACATCATGTTCCTTTCGGGACTCGACATGGACATGTCCGACTTCCGGAAAAACAGCTGGCGAAGCCTCGTCTTCGGACTCTACACCTTCTGCGTCCCGCTCGCCCTGGGCATCCTGGCCGGATATTACGTCATGGGATTCTCGATCCTCTCCTCGATCCTGCTCGCCGGCCTCTTCGCATCGCAGACACTCATCGCCTACCCCATCGTCAGCAAACTCGGCATCGCCCGCGACAAGGCCGTCACCATCGCCGTCGGCGGAACGGTCATCACCGACACGCTGGCCCTGCTGCTGCTCACCGTGATCGTCGGCATGGCCACGGGCAACGTCGACGAAATGTTCTGGTGGCGGCTCGGCGGCTCGGTCCTCCTCTGCATCGCCATCATCGTCTTTCTGTTCCCGCTGCTGGCCCACTGGTTCTTCAAGCAGTGCAGCGACAACGTCTCGCAGTACATCTTCGTGCTGGTGATGGTCTTCCTGGGCGCCTACCTCGCCCAACTGGCGGGATTGGAACCGATCATCGGCGCATTCCTCTCGGGACTGGCCCTCAACCGCCTGATCCCCCGCACCTCACCGCTGATGAACCGCATCGAGTTCGTCGGCAACGCCATCTTCATCCCCTTTTTCCTGATCGGCGTGGGCATGCTCATCGACTACCGCGCCTTCTTCCGCGACTGGGAGAGCATCGAGGTGGCGGCCGTCATGATCGTGCTCATCACCGCGGCGAAGTTCATCGCGGCGTGGTTCACCCAGAAGACCTTCCGCCTCTCGCGCGACCAGCGGACGGTGATCTTCGGCCTGAGCTCGGCCCACGTGGCGGCCACGCTCGCCGCCGTAATGGTCGGCTACAACGTCATTCTGGGCCACACGCCCGACGGCGAACCGATCCGTCTGCTGAGCGAGAGCGTGCTCAACGGCACGATTCTGATGATCCTGGCCACGTGCACCATCTCGACCTTCGCCACGCAGCGCGGCGCCCACAACATCGCCATTCGCAGCACGCACGATCCCGAGGAGAAGAGTCCCAGGCGCGAAGACCACATACTGATCCCGGTGGCCGACGAAGGCACGGCCGACGAACTGGTCGGGCTGAGCGCGATGCTCAAGCGGGCCAAGGAGCCCAACGGACTCTACGCCCTGCACGCGGTGGATAACCAGGTCGAGGACCCCAATGTCGAAAAACGGGCTCAGAAGATCCTCGACGCGGCGGCTACGGCGGCCGCAGCAGGCGACATCTACCTGCAGGAGCTGCTGCGCTACGACGTGAACATTTCCAACGCCATCGTCAGCGTGGTCCGCGAACGCAACATCACCGATATCGTCATGGGCATGCACCACGGAACGCCCGCCGTCCCGGGCATCCCCGTGATTCCGGGCATCCACGGCAGCACGGGCCCGGGCATCGGCAAGATGGCCGCCGACGTGCTGGCGCGAAGCAACGTCACGACTTTCATCTACCATCCCGTACAGCCCCTTA
>CATKXN010000139.1 GCA_949840605.1 uncultured Alistipes sp. | reverse complement strand
AAACGACAGAGTTGGCGATCGACAAAGCCACGGTCCCCGTCAACACCTATCAGGTACCGAAACCCTATGCCACGTATTACATCGCAGGGTTCGACCAGGAGAGCACCAAGAACGCCAGCGCCCTGTGGGACGGCAGCTGCACGTGCGTCTGGGGCAGTTACGTCGGCTATAAAGTCGACGATACCTCGGCGCAGTCCGGTAAAAATTACGCCGGATTCATGAACAGCAAGCCCTCCGTCACAGTCGACGGCGTCACCTACTATCCCGCCCCGCTTTGGGTTACGCTCGACCTGGGCGAAGCGATGCAGCTGTCCAAAATCCACATCTATTTCTACTATCACTTCGTGGACCAGTTCCCGAAAGTCAACGAATGGTGGGCCTATACCGGCGAAGGCGAGCCTCAGGCCGGTTGGGACGGCTGGGTGAAGATCGCCGAAAAGTCCTACGACACGGCCAACATGACACTGGGAGAAAAGCAGGCCGTCTATGCAGCGGGCCAAACCCAGGAACTGGACGGCTCGGTGAAGGCACGTTACTACCGCTTCGTCTGCCGAAAAGGCATCGACTACAACGATTCCCAGGCACCGGACAGGCAGACTGCGTGGAGAGGCGTCGCCTACTCGCTGTCGGAAGTCACCTTCTGGCGGTATGAGTAATTTGCAAACGGTCTTTTGAACCGGCAGTTCCCGCCGCGGCCGGCATGGCCGCGGCGGGTATACTGCAAACAGCAACGACATGCTGCCGGACCCGACCTCGGCACATTGGACCGTATGCCGGGCCGACAGTCCCTAAAGCGCGCCGGAACGTCCGCGACGAACGACGGTCCCGAAGTCCGGAAAATGGACGACACGCCGGCGACATCATCGCCGAACGCTGCAAACGGGCGGCGAAACAAGAAAAAACAGATAAAAACCGGCTACGAAATGATTCACACCCAACTATTTTCGCTTTTACTGACAGCCGCATGGCTGTTGTCATGCAGCCCGGGATCGGGAAACACGCCCGTCACGCCGGGCGAACCAGGTGGCGGGGAACCCGAACGACCCGTACAGAATTACGTCGCGATCAAACCGGAGATGCAGTCCACGGCGGTATCGGTGGTGATCGGGTATGAAGTCGCGAACCTCGGAGAGCTCAACAATCCGGAATGCGGCGTATGCTGGAATACCGCCGGGAATCCGACCGTTGCGGGCATGCACCAGGAAGGCCCCGCCCTCCTGCCGACAAGCAGGGAGATGAAGCAGGTGATCCCGAACGTCCTGCTGGAATACGGGCGGAGCTACTCGTTCCGGGCCTACGTCCGCAGCGGCGCCAAGGTGTATTACAGCGACGAAGTCAAGGGCGCCCTGGGCAGGGAGCCCGAGCCCGTGACCTTCAACTGGACCCCGGTAGAGTCTTCGGCGCTGCCGTCGTCCGTGTCGGTCTACAAAACGACCGATCCGCTCAACGGACACGCCTTCAACGCATGGTATGCCGTCGCCGACCTGTCGCAGGAAGAGGTGGAGGTGAAGGTCAACATCCCGCCCACGCTCCAAACGATCGACCGCCAGGCCGCGGCCGACGCCAAGTGCTGCGTGCTGGTCAACGGAGCCTATTTCCTCGCGACGACGACGCAGGGCACGAACCTCGGACTTTCCGTCGTCGACGGAAAGGAATACGGCTGTGTCTCCGACTACCGCGGTTCGCTGCGCCCCGCGCATCCCGAATACGACACCTATTACCCGGCCACGCGCGGCATCTTCGGCGTGGACCACAGCGGGAAGCCCGCGGTCTACTGGGCCGGGGGCCTTTCGGTCAACTATTATTTCGAACGTCCGCTGCCCTCGCTCATCGGCGAGGCGCTCTACGCCCCGGTTTCGGTATCGCTGCCGGCTCCGGCCGTCGCGTGGCTTCCGAAATACGCCGTCAGCGCGGGGCCCGTACTGCTCTACGACGGCAAGTGCCCGTTCGACTTCACGCTTACGGGACGCGGCGAGGAGTATTACATGCACAATTACGAGATGATCCCCTACGACATCTTCAACATCGGGGAATCGCCCGACCGCACCGCCGTGGGATATACGGCCGACGGAAAGGTCATTCTCTTCGTCTGCGACGGCCGTTACGCCCGGAGCGGCGGCGCCACCCTTACGGAGCTGGCGATGATCATGAAAGGTCTGGGATGCGTCGGCGCGGTGAATCTCGACGGAGGCGGTTCGACGGGCATGATGGTCGGCGACGAACACGTGAACGACATCACGACCGGCGGGAACCGCGCCGTGAAATCCACCATCGGTTTTTATCGGAAATAACGGGTTTCGGCCGAAAGTACGAATTATGCATCACACCATCTCATACGACCGCCCCTTCCGCCGCCTCGCACTGTTCGCGGCTGCGGCAATCGTCTTCTGTACCGGCGCCGGCGGCACCTGCCGCGGAGAGAACCCCGTCCCGAAATCCGAATACGACGCCGCAGAGCAGCAGGCGGCCGCGGAGGGACTCGTGGAACGGATCACCGGCGGACATGCACGGGATTTCAAGGTCGTCGTGACACCGGAACGCCGGGACGGCAAGGACCGGTTCGCATTTTACACGGCGGACGACGGACGGATCGTTCTCGAAGGCAACAACGGCGTGAGCGTGGCCAGCGCGCTCCACACCTACCTCAAACAGTACTGCGGATTTCATCTGAGCTGGTGCGGCAGCTGCACGGAACTCCCCTCCGAGCTGCCCCGTCCGGCGCTGCGCGTCGAGAAAGCCTCGCCCTACGCCTACCGTTACTACCTGAACTACTGCACGTTCAACTATTCGATCAGCTGGTGGGACGAGGCCCGCTGGCAGCAGGAGATCGACTTCATGGCGCTCAACGGCATCAACATGCCACTGGCCCTGACGGGACAGAACACGGTCTGGCAGAAGGTCTACCGCCGTCTCGGATTCACGGACAAGGAGCTGGAGGGATTTTTCAGCGGTCCGGCGTTTTTCAACTGGTTCTGGATGGGCAACCTGGACGGCTGGGGAGGCCCGCTGCCGCAGTCGTTCATCGACCGGCACGAGGCGCTTCAGCAATTCATCCTCGCCCGCGAACGTTCGCTCGGCATGACGCCCGTGCTCCCCGCCTTCACCGGGCACGTGCCTCCGGGCTTCGAGAAGAAATTCCCCGGCGTCCGGGTCAGCAAGACCGAGTGGATCGACTATCCGGCGGTGACGCTGCTGAACCCCTCGGAAGAGATGTTCGGCACGATCGCGAAACTGTTTCTCGAAGAGCAGATCGCCACGTACGGCACCAACCATTTCTATACGGCCGACACATTCAACGAGAACCTGCCCCCGGCCTCCGACGCGGAATATCTATCGGCCATGTCGAAGGTGGTTTACGACGGCATGACGGCCGTCGATCCTCAGGCCGTGTGGCTCATGCAGGCGTGGCTGTTCTATCACCAGGCCGACTTCTGGAGCGAGGAGCGGATCGAGGCGCTGCTCAAACCCATCCCCGGCGACCGGATGCTGCTGCTCGACCTGTTCGCCGACTACAACCCCGTATGGAAGCGTGCCCGGGCGTTTTTCGGGAAAAACTGGATCTGGTGCATGCTCCAGAACTTCGGACAGCGGCAGTGTCTGTGCGGAACCTCCGACGCCGTGGCCGAAGAGCCCCACAGACTGCTGCACGACCCCTCGGCCGGCAACATGAAAGGTATCGGACTTACTATGGAGGGAATCAACCAAAATCCGTTTATCTTTGCACTGATGCTCGAAAACGTCTGGCAGGACGCTCCGGTGGACCGGGAGGCGTTCCTCCGGGAATATCTCACGAACCGCTACGGCCTGCGGAATGTCTCTGCGAAGACCGCGGCCCGCATCGAAAAGGCATGGAGCAGCCTGCTGCATTCGGTCTATTCGAACCATACGAATCCCGACGGCGGGAAGCAGTCGGCGCTGACGCTCCGTCCCGCGTTCGAGCCGGACGCTTCGGAACCGGTCTGCCCGCGGAATTTCTTCGCAAGGGACTCGCTGCTGCAGGCCTGGGACTCGATGATGCCGTGCGCGGACGAACTCGCCCCGAGCGACGGATTCCGCTACGACCTGGTGGACGTGACGCGCCAGGCGATGGCGGAGCTGCTCGACAGCCTGCACTTCGAGGTGCAGAAGGCCTACCGTGCCCGGGACATCGACCGGTTCGAACGCCGGTCGGCCGGAGTGCTGGAACTGATCGGGGAGATTGACGCGCTGTTGTCCACGCGGCGCGAATTTCTGCTCGGCCCCTGGGTGGAATCGGCCCGGGCACTGGGGACCCACGCCCGGGAGAAAGCCCTCTACGAATGGAACGCGAAAACGCAGATCACTCTGTGGGGCAAGCCCGGAAGCCCGCTGAACGACTATGCGAGCAAGCATTGGGCGGGGCTTGTCGGCGATTTCTACCGCAAACGCTTCTCGATGTTCTACGCCGGGCAGCTCGCCTCGCTCCGCTCCGGGAAACCGTTCGACGCCGAGGCGTTCAAAACCCGGTGCCTCGCCTTCGAACAGCGTTGGGCGGAGGGTTCGAAGCGCTACGCGACCGAGCCGACACACGACGAAACGGCGGTCTGCCGCCGATTGTACGACAAATACAGAAAAGATTTCAAATAACCTCAAACACGACATATGAAACGCATACTTTACTCGCTGCTGGCCCTGTTCGCCCCGTTCGCGACGATCTCAGCCGACAATGCCGCCCCGGAAGCCGAGGCTGTAGGAATCGTGGCGCACCGCGGTTACTGGAACTGCGAAGCCGGCGGCCATGCACGCAACTCGCTGGCAGCGTTCAGGGCCGCCCACGAAGCGGGATTCTGGGGCACGGAATTCGACGTCAGCATGACCGCCGACGGCGAAATGATCGTCTTTCACGACGAGACCCTCGACGGCAAGCGGATCGACCACACCGACTGGGCCGAGATCGCCGGCCACCGGCTGGAGAACGGCGAAACCATTCCCAGGCTGGACGATTTTCTGGCCTATGCGAGCCGTCGGAAGGATTTTCCAATGCTGGTGTTCGAACTCAAAGGGCACATCACCGAAGAACTTCAAGATCGCGCCGTGGCACTTACGGTCGAGAAACTCAAGCAATACGGGATGTTCGCCCCCTCGAAGGTGATGTTCATCTCGTTCTACCTGCGCCAGTGCCGGCTGCTGGCCGAAACGGCCCCGGGCTTCACGGTCCAGTATCTGGGCAAGAACGTAACGACGGACGATCTGCTGGACAACCGCGTCAACGGCATCGACACCTATTACAAATCGCTGCTCGAAGATCCGGAGTGGCTCCGGCTGGCCCGCAACCACGGCTTCAGCGTCAACACCTGGACGGTCGATGCCGCCGACGACATGCTCAAGGTGCTCGCGCTGCATATCGACCAGCTCACCACGGACGAACCGGAACTGGCCCGCAGGGTGCTGGCCGAAGAGGGCGTCCGCGAACTCGTGCGCAAAGGCGGGATGAAACAGGCGAAGGCGAAAAAGGCGAAGAAGCTGAAAAAACAACTTACGGCGGGCGATTACGTGCTCTGCTATGCGGGCGGCGAGCAGGCGAAATATTACGACAAGAAATGGGTCAGGGATTTCGTCACCTATACGGACCGCGACGGCAGGGAGCACTGGCTTTTCGACGGTTTTCTCTTCCTGCAGATCAAGGATTTCGGCGCGGGCGTGGCGTTCGATCCCGGACACAGGGACCACGACGGCAACGTGCTTCAGGCGGCGGCGCAGTCCGACTGGATGAAGCTCATCGACTACTATTTCGAACCGGGACAGTGTCTCGACGCCATCGAGCAGGCCGTGGGCGAGGCTGCGGAGCGAATCGGCGACCCCGGATACAAACGGCAGGTCATCATCTCGATCCCCAATCCCATTCCCTTCAAGAATCCGGCGGCCAAGACCGGCGGCAGCACCTACTGGGGGCTTCTGGACGGCAGGGTCGCCGACATGACCCGTGCGGAGGACCGCTTCGGCGCCTGCAAATGGTATATCGACGAGGTGCTGAAACGTTACCGGAAGCAGAAATACAAATACGTCGATCTGGTCGGCTTCTACTACGTCACCGAGGAGACCTCCGGATCGGGAACGCTCATGCCCGACCTCTCGGCCTATCTCCATGCCAAGGGCTACCCATTCACGTGGATACCCTACTACAACGCTCCGGGCTGGAATCTGTGGAAAGAGAAAGGCTTCGATTTCGCCTGGTATCAGCCCAACTATTTCTTCAACGCGTGGCTTCCCGAGGAGCGTCTGGTCAGCGCCTGCAAGCGCGCGATCGCCTACGGGATGGCGATGGAGATGGAATTCGACGAACGCGCCGCGGCGGATCGTCCCGAGAGCCTCGGCGAACGGCTCCGCGGGTATATGGAAGCCTACAGGAAATACGGCTCCTGGGAGAAGCTCCCTATCGCCTATTACCAGTCGAGCCACGGCCTGCATACGCTGAAATATTCCGAGAATCCGAAAGATACGGAACTGTATCAGGATTTCTGCGACTTCGTGGCGAAACGGCCCCTGCGGAAAAAACTGTCCGAATCAAACAAGTGACACGATGACCAGAATCTGTATGCCGGCAGGAGCCCGGATTCTCCGCCGCATGATCCCGGCAGCGATGCTTTGCGCATGCGTGCTGACCGGCTGCTCGCGCCGGGAGACGACGCTTCCGGTAATCCCCTGCCCGGCCGCGGCGGAGGTTTATGACGGCGTTTTCGAAATGCAGGACGCATCCTGGTGGATGGACCCCGCAGCCGACAGCCTGAGCCGGGCGGCCGTATTGCGCTTTTTCGACGCTGCGGCCGGCGCCGTGCGGAAGAATTCTCCCGCGGCACGGCAGGACGAGGCGGAGATCCGCTTCATCGTCGACAAGGAGCTGCCCGGCGAACATTACCGGCTCGATGTCGGACGGAACGGCATCCGCGTGGAGGCTTCCGATTTCCGGGGCTTCATCTACGCCAGCCAAACGCTGCGCCAGCTCTGTCCGGCAGTGCCGTTCTGCCGCGTGGAGGACGGTCCGCGGTTCCGCTACCGGGGCATGCACCTCGACGTCAGCCGCCATTTCTTTCCGGCAGCGACCGTCAAACGGTTCATCGACCTGCTGGAACTTCACAAGCTGAACGTCCTGCACTGGCACCTGACCGACGACCAGGGATGGCGCGTCGAGATACGCCGCTATCCGCTGCTCACCCGGACGGGAGCCTGGCGCAGACGCACCTCCGAACCGGTCGGCGCATCGGATTCCGGCGACCGCTACGGCGGCTACTATACGCAGGACGAAATCCGCGAAATCGTCTCCTACGCCGCGGACCGCGGCATCACGGTGATCCCCGAAATCGACATGCCCGGGCACATGCAGGCCGCCCTGACGGCCTATCCCGTATTGGGATGCACG
>CATKXN010000138.1 GCA_949840605.1 uncultured Alistipes sp. | reverse complement strand
CCGACGAGCAGGATGTTCACGGGTTCCACATGCGGAGGGAGTGCGAACTCCTCGCGCACGGCCTCCGGCTTGAACATGCAGACCCACAGCGTGTCGAGCCCCAGCGATGCGGCGCAAAGCATCATATGGTCGGTGACGATCGAGGCGTCGATGTCGCCGATCACCTTGCCGTCGTATTTGCGGGTCCACGCCTCGGAGGTGTCGGCGCAGACGACGATGGCTGTCGGAGCCCCGAAGTCGCGCGTACAGCGCGCCAGTTTCTCCATCCCCTCCTTCGACTGCACGACCAGCAACCGCTGGGGCTGCCGGTTGGCGCCCGTAGGGGCTACACGCCCCGCTTCGAGTATTCGGGCCAGTTTCTCCGGCTCCACTTGCTTGTCGAAATATTTGCGGCAGGCATACCGCTTCTTCGCCAGTTTCAGAAAATCGAACGTCTCCATGATCGGTAAATTAAGGGGTTCCCGCCGGATGCGCAGCCCGGGTTCCGGAATCCGAAACCGTACCGCGCCCTGAAGCCGGCGTATTGTGTCTGCAAAGGTACGAAAAAATCGCGCCGGTGTACAGGTTTTGGCAGACCCGGCTGACAGAATGGCAGAAAAAAATCGCTGGCACACCGTTTGTTGATTATTCCCGCGGAAATCAATACAACAACAACGATAACAGTATGAAAAACGGAAAAATCGGAGTTACGACGGAGAACATCTTCCCCGTCATCAAGAAATTCCTCTATTCGGAGCATGAAATTTTCCTGCGCGAGTTGATTTCGAACGCCGTGGATGCCACCCAGAAGCTGAAAACCCTCTCGTCGATCGGCGAAGCCAAAGGCGAGCTGGGCGACCTGACGATCCATGTGGCCGCGGACAAGGAGAAGAAAACGCTGACCGTGACGGACCGCGGTGTGGGCATGACGGCCGAGGAGGTCGACAAGTACATCAACCAGATCGCCTTCTCGGGTGCCGAAGAGTTCATGGAGAAGTACAAGAACCAGGCGATCATCGGTCACTTCGGACTGGGGTTCTACTCGGCGTTCATGGTGTCGGACAAGGTCGAGATTTTCACCCGGTCGTTCCGCGAGGGAGCGAAGACCGTGCATTGGAGCTGCACCGGGACCCCCGAGTTCGAAATGGAGGAGACCGACGAGGCCCGCGACCGCGGTACGACCATCGTGCTGCACCTCTCGGAAGATGCGCTGGAGTATGCCGACGATTCGAAAGTCGAGGGGCTGCTGAAGAAATACTGCCGCTTCCTGCCCGTGCCCATCGCTTTCGGCAAGGTCAAGGAGTGGAAGGACGGCAAGTACGTCGACACCGACAAGGACAACATCATCAATAACGTCGAACCGCTGTGGACCCGCAAGCCCGCGGACATCACCGAAGAGCAGTACAAGGAGTTCTACCACGAGCTCTACCCCATGAGCGACGAGCCGTTGTTCTCGATCCACCTGAACATCGACTACCCGTTCCACCTGACGGGCATCCTCTATTTCCCGAAAATACACAACAACTTCGAGATCCAGAAGAACAAGATCCAGCTCTATTCGAACCAGGTGTACGTCACGGACCAGGTCGAGGGCATCGTGCCGGAGTACCTGACGCTGCTCCACGGCGTGATCGACTCGCCGGACATTCCGCTGAACGTTTCGCGTAGCTATCTGCAGAGCGACTCCAACGTGAAGAAGATTTCGAGCTACATCACCCGCAAGGTCGCAGACCGCTTGCAGGAGCTGTTCAACACCATGCGCGCAGACTACGAATCGAAGTGGGACGACCTGAAGGTATTCATCCAGTACGGCATCCTCACCGACGAGAAGTTCGCCGAGAAGGCAGCGAATTTCATGCTTTGGAAAAATACCGAGGGCAAGTATTTCACGCCCAAGGAGTACACCGAGAAGGTGAAGGAGAACCAGACCGACAAGAACAAGACCGTGGTGTTCCTCTACGTGGACGATCCCGTGGCGAAATACACCTCGCTGGAGGCGGCCAAGGCCAAGGGATACGATGTGCTGGTGATGGACGGACAGCTGGACAACCACTACATCAACTGGTATGAATCGAAGGAGAAGGAGACGCGTTTCGTGCGTGTGGACAGCGACGTCATCGACAAGCTCATCCAGAAGGAGGAGAACGTCAAGATGTCGCTCACCGAGGCGCAGCAGGAGGTGCTGGAGCCTGTTTTCGAGAGCCAGATGCCCAAGGACGACAAGATTCATTACAACATATCATTCGAGGCCATGTCGCCCGACGAAGCGCCGGTGGTCATCACCCAGAACGAGTTCATGCGCCGTATGAAGGAGATGGCCGCGATGGGCGGCGGAGGCATGAGCCAGTTCTACGGCCAGATGCCCGACAATTTCACCATTGCGGTGAACGGCAACCACCCCATCGTCATCGACATCCTCGCCGACGTGGAGAAGGCCTACGGCGACAAGCTCCGGACCGTCACCAAGAAGATCGACGCCGCAGTGGCCGAGGAAAAGCGTTTCGACGAAGTCGTGAAAGGCAAGAAGGAGGAGGAACTGACTTCCGAAGAGAAAACCACCCGCGAGGAGCTGTCGAAGAAGATCGTCACCCTGCGCGACGAGCGTAACCAGCGTCTGCGCGAGATCGGCGGCGAGAACCGTCTCGTCAAGCAGATCATCGACCTGGCGCTGCTCACGAACGGCATGCTGAAAGGCAAGAACCTGACGGATTTCATCCAGCGGTCGATCTCGCTGATCGAGAAATAGCCCGGCAACCCGAGCGACGGAACCGTGTCCCTGACGAGGCACGGTTCTTTTTGGAATTTATAAAAAGAAACGGATCTGCCCGGCACGGCAGGTCCGTTTTTTCAGCATAGCGAGAGCGTTTATTCCTCGGTCCAATCCTTCCGGAGCAGGTCGAGGAACCACTCGGGACAACGACAGGGACGGCGCGAATCGCTGTGGATGAACCCCAGCTGGGTCATGCCCGTGTTCAGCAGGTCGCCTTTCTCGTTGAAAATCTCGTAATAGAAATTGATGCGCGTCGAGGGAATTTCCCGCAACGAGATGCGCACCGTGAGCAGTTCGTCGAAATAGGCCGGCTTGCGGTATTTGGACTGCACCTCGAGGATCGGCATCATGATGCCCCGCCGTTCGACCTCGGCGAACGACATGCCCAGTGCACGCAGAAATTCGCTGCGGGCGGCTTCGTAGTAGCAGATGTAGTTCGAATGGTGGCAAATGGCCATCTGGTCGGTGTGCTTGTACCACACCCGAATCTGACAATCGTGGCTCAACATATTTTTCCTTATTTTATTTGTTTTCATTTTGGTAGCGCAGGTCAGGATCAACAGCCTTGAAACCGTCTGCCGCCCCTAAAACCCGCTTCTTAAGCGGGGCCTCTTAAGCGGGCGGCTTCCTCGGTCTTTCCCTCTTCCAGCAGCCGGCGGATCAGCGTCGAACTGACACGTATGCCGTCGACCGTACACGGCCCCACCTTCACGACCCGCAGCCGTCCCGTCGCCGCGAGGGCGTCGCAGTCGATCCGGTCGTGACCGAAGCGGTGGTTATAGCCCGCGACGAGCGTTTCGGCGCCGACCTTTCCGATCAGGTATTCTTCGACGAACTCAGCACCCGTCAGGGAGCTGAAAGCCCGGTCGAAAGGAATGACGATCACATTGTCCACGCCCAGTTCCCCGAGCAGGGCGATCTTTTCGTCGAGGGTCGTCAGCAGCCGCAGCCCCTCGTCCCTGCCGAGCGTGATGCGCGGATGCGGCTCGAACGTCAGTACGATGCTCTCGCCGCCTGCGGCGCGGGCTTCGGCGACAAGCCGTCCGATCAGCGCCCGGTGTCCCCGATGCACGCCGTCGTAGGACCCGACGGTCACGACGGGCCGGACGAAGCGCGGAAGCGCATCGAAGCCTCGGAATACCCGTATGCCGCCCTGCTGTTCTGTTTCAGGCATTGCTGCTCTCCTCGTTCTCCTTGACGAAATAGGCTACTTTTTCCAGCAGCGTCGTGATGTCGTAGTTCTCGACGATGATCCCCTGCGGGAAATTCAGCGGCGTGGAGGTGAAGTTCAGCACGCCCTTGATGCCGGCGTTGATGATCGGCAGCACGAGCGTCGGGGCCACCTTTGTCGGCGACGAGACGATGACGATCGAGATGTCCTTGTCCTCGACCACCTCCTCGAACGTCTCCATGTGGTAGCACGGAATGCCGTCGATGGTCTTGCCGACCTTCTCGGGATCGACGTCGAACGCCGCAGTGATTTTGAGCTTGAGACCCTTGCCGTTGAAATACTTGGTGATGGCCTGCCCCAGGTGACCCATGCCCAGCACCGCGATGTTCATCGGTGAGGGGCTGTCGAGAATCCGGCTGATATATTCGATCAGCACCTGCACGTCGTAGCCTTTCTTCGTATCGCTCGAGAATCCGATCAGCATCAGGTCGCGGCGCACCTGTACGGCCGTAATGCCGTGTATGCCGGCCAGCACGTGCGAAAAGATGTGCGTGATGCCCTGCTTGTGGCTGGCGAGCAGCGTGCGGCGGTATTCGCTCAGGCGCTCGATGGTCTTCTCGGGGATCGTATTGGTCAAAGTTGCCATGATCTGCTATTCGATGGTTATCGTGAAATCGCTGTTGTAGTTGACACGCATCCAGTTGCGGTTGACGTGGTTCTCGCGTCCCTCGCCCTGGCCGAACAGGTACACGGTCTGCAGCGGTGCATAGCGCCGGTCTTCGAGGTCGTACTCGATGTCGCCGTACATGGCCGGGGCGAAGATCACGGCGGTGTCGTAACCCCGGTAGGAGTAGAGCGTCGGCAGCGCGCCGAACGCACGGATGTAGGCGCTGTCGAAAGCCTTCACCACCGCGGAATCCCGTTTGGCATGGTAGGTCGAGAAGAAGACCACGCGGTCCTTGAAGTAGATGGCGCGGTCGATGCCTCCGAAACGGTTCCAGCGCGGGTTGCCCAGCACCGAGAAACGGGGCGCCGTGCGTCCGCGTGCCGTGATGCTCGTATCGGCCGAAGCCAGGGCCGCAAGGATGCGCTCTACGTCGACGCTGTTATCGGAGAGGATCACGAAAAGATTGTCCTGCCCGTTCTCCAGCAAGGGCGTAAGATCGCTCGGGCTGTTCGCCGAGCGCGCCGAAGGATGCTCGTATTTATAGGTATAGCGGGTATATTCCGAGTCGCCCAGCAACGCCAGTATCTCGCGTTCGAACTCCTTGTCGGTCGATTCGGTGCCGATCAGCGTCACGCGTTTGCCGCCGCCCACCAGATCCCCCGCTTTCTCGTATTTGCGCGACGGATCGGGCGCCAACTGGAACAGCACGTCGCTGTTGTGGTCGTCGATATGCGCCAGCGGCGATACCACGGGCACCTTTTTCTCCTCGGCGAAGCGGAGCACCGGAGCGAGCCCCTCTTCGTAGACCGGTCCGACGATCAGGTCCGACCGGCGGAACGCCTCGTCCCGCTCGACGATCTCGCGGATGCGGGCCGTATCGCGGGCTGTGTTGTAGAGGTGGACGTCGACCGATATGCCCTGCCGGATTTTGACGCTGTCGAGTCCCAGCAGGAATCCCTGGTAGAATTCCAGGTAATTGCCGTTGGCCTCGCCGCCCGTGGCGACGGGCAGCAGCAGCGCCACGCGGAGCGGTTCGCTGCGGCGCAGAGCCCGGAATTCGACGGGAACGACCTGCCGTTCCGCGATGGCCGTGCTGTCCCGGCGCAGGCTGTCGGCAGTTTCCGCCGTCACGGTCCCGTCCGGCTGCGGAATTTTGATCATCGCCCCGGCTTTGAGGTCGGCGGGTTTCAGCCCGCCGTTGAGCGCGCTGAGCTCGGCCTCCGTGATCCCGAATCGGCGAGACAGCGAATAGAACGTCTCGCCCGGGTGGACGATATGGTACGCCGTGCCCTCGTCGGCCACGCTGTTCAGCGACCGCCGGTACTCCTCCCACTGCTCCTTCGTGCCGGCTTCGTCCTCCGAACCGATCTGCTTCTTGCGGATCAGAATACGCTCCCCGAGACGCATGTGCAGCGGATCGAGATTGGGATTGTCTTCCAGGATGGTCTTCACGGGGATTTCATACTGCCGCGAGATGGCGTAAAGCGTCTCGCCCTTCGACACGAAATGGAAATCGAAAGTCCGGCGCAGTTTCCGGTCCGACTTCGGCTCGGGAACGTCGCTCACGAAAGGTATCTTGATATTCTCGGCCGTCTTCAGCCCGCGGACGATCGAGGGGTTGTTCTCGAGGATCACCTTCTCGCCCACGCCGTAGGTCTTCGAAAGCCCGTAGAGCGTCTCTCCCGGCTGGACGGTGTGGATGTAGAACTTCGAGCCGTTGATGTAGACGATCGTTCCGGACTTCTCCGCCGCAAAGGCGCAGAGAGCCCACGCGATCGTCAGGGCTGTGGCACAGAGTCGTTTCATCGTCATTTCAGTTTATCGCGCATCCGGATTTCGGTGATGACCTTTTTGGTGTAGAGCGGGAAATCGCCGTTCATCATCCACGCATAGTAACTGGGTTCGACGCGGAACACCTCGGCCACCGAACGCCCCTTGTACTTGCCGAATCCGAAAACCTCCTCGCCCTTTTCGTTGAAGAGAATGCGCCCGGCATAATCCGCCGCTTCGGCGCGGCACGAGTATTCGGCCAGCTTGTCGATGTCGTTTTCCAGGTCGTCGTAGCGGTCCAGCTGGGCCATCAGCACCTCGTAGGTGGCTTTCGTGTCGGCCTCGGCCGAATGGGCGTCCTCGAGGTTCTTGTCGCAGTAGAACTTGTAGGCCGCGACCAGCGTCCGCTGCTCCTTCTTGTGGAAAATATTCTGCACGTCGATGAACTTGCGGCGTTTGAAATCCACGTCGACACCCGCCCGCAGAAACTCCTCGACCAGCACCGGCAGGTCGAAGCGATTCGAGTTGAAACCGCCG
This sequence comes from uncultured Alistipes sp., assembly GCA_949840605.1. The sequence continues at coordinate 536 of CATKXN010000138.1, read as the reverse complement.
AAATCGCAGCCGCGGATGAACTGTTCGAGCGATTTGGCGACCTGCGCGAACGTCGGACAGTCCTTCACGTCCTCGTCCGTGATGCCGTGTACGGCCGTGGCCTCCTCGGGGATGTGCATCCCGGGATTTATCCGGCGGGTTTTGGTGATCTCCTCGCCGTCGGGCATGACCTTGACCATCGAAATTTCGACGATGCGGTCCCTGGCGGTGTCTATGCCGGTGGTTTCGAGGTCGAAGAAAATGATCGGGCGCTTGAGGTTTAACTTCATCTGACAGCCGTTATGCGTTGATCATCATCGGCATCAGCAGCATGAGCGTCGCGCTCGACTGCTTGTCGTCGTAAACGGGTTTGAAGACGCCGGCACGGGTCGAATCGGCCAGCTCCACCACCACCGTCGGGGTCTCCATGTTCGAGAGGATCTCGACGAGGAACGTCGACTTGAATCCGATCGAGATGGGCTGTCCGTCATAGCTGCACGAGATCGTCTCGTTGGCCGACACCGAGAAGTCGATGTCCTGCGCCGTGAGGTCGATCT
>CATKXN010000137.1 GCA_949840605.1 uncultured Alistipes sp. | reverse complement strand
GGAGCCCTCGGGAGCCGCACTCTGCGCACAGGCCGCGGAGGCGGCGACCAGCGCTGCGAGTAAGATGCCGGTTTTCATCATACGGTGTTTTTGCGGTTACTTTTTCTTTTTGTCCTCCTTGGCGCCGCGGATCTTCTCCCCGACGGTCACGCCCTCCCTGATCTCGATGTTCATGCCGTCCGAGAGACCGAGCTGCACCTCGCGTTTGTCGAAGGTCTGCTCCTCGGCCCCTTCGGCGCCGGTCAGCACATGGACGTAGCTCTTGCCGTCCTCGAACTCCACGGTGCTCTCCGGAAGGCTCAGCACCCCTTCGCGGCTCTCGATCATCACGCTGGCGTTGGCGCTGTAGCCCGCCCGCACGAAGACTTCGGACGGCACCGTCACGGCCGCCTTGACCTCGAATAGCACCACGCCGTTGTCCTCGGCGGCTTTCGGCGAGACGTACTCCAGCCGGGCGTCCAGCTCGACGTTCTGCAGCGCGCCGATGGTGAGTTTCACGGGCATGCCCTCCCGGAGCTTGCCTACGTCCGTCTCGTCGACGTTGCCCCGGAAGAGCATGTTCGACATGTCGGCCACCGTGGCGATCGTCGTGCCGTCGTTGAACGTGTTGGCCTGGATCACCGAGTTGCCGACCTTGATCGGCACGTCGAGGATCATGCCGTCGATCGTCGAACGGATCTGCGTGTTGCTCAGCTCTTTGAAGCGACTCGAAATGCCGTTCTTCACGATTTCGAGGTTTTCTTTGGCATTCTGCAGCTCCTCCTCGGCTTTCGCGAGAGCGGTGCGGCTCTGCTCGGCCTCCTCGTTCGAAACGACCCCTTTTTCATGCAGGGCCGTCGTGCGGTCGTGCTCGCGGCGGGTCTGCGCCAGCGAAATTTCAGCCACCGACACGCGCGATTCGGCGCTCGAGAGCTGGCCCATTTCGGGAACGACCTTCACCGTGGCGATGATCTCGCCCTTGCGCACCGACTGACCGGCCTCCTTGTAGACGTCGGAGATGATGCCCGAGATCTGGGGCTTGATCAGGACTTCGTCGCGCGGTTCGACCTTGCCCGTGGCCACCACGAACTGTTTGAGCGTGTCCAGTTTGGGTTCGACGATCGAGTAGACGACCTTTACCGGACGGGTTTTCTTCCACAGGAACCAGAAGGTTCCGAGCAGGAGCGCGACAAAAACGACGGCTGCGAGAATCTTGAGGAATTTCTTCATAAGGTATATGATTTTAATTCTTAATTTTTAATTCGGAGGAGTTTACTCCTCGCGTATGGCGTCCACGGCCTTGATCTTCAGGGCGCGGGTCGCGGGAATGACGCCCGCCAGCAGGCTGCCCGCCACGAGGATCGCCAGGGCGAGCATTCCCGTGCCGAACGGGATCATCCATGAGATTTCGAATCCATTCTGCGCTACGGTGACGGCCTGGTAATAGATCGAGTCGGCCGCCGAAAGCACGCCTACGGCCGTCGTCAGCCCCAGCACCCCTGCGATGAACGTAAGCACGAAACTCTCCGAGAGTATCTGTCCGATGACGGCCCGGGGCGGGGCGCCCAGCGCACGGCGGATGCCGATCTCCTGCGTGCGCTCCTTGACGAGCACCAGCATGATATTGCTCACGCCGACGATGCCCGCCAGCAGCGTCCCGAGGCCCACGATCCACGTCAGCAGCGCGATGCCGCGGAAGAGTCCCATCACCTTCTCGAAAATCTCGGCCGTGGCCATCGACCAGGCGGCTTTTTCGTCGTCCGGCGAGATGATGTGGCGGGCGAAGACCGCTTCGCGGCACGCCTGGTCGACCTCCTTGCTCGGCGTCTCCTCGCGTCCCGCCACGGCGAGCATGTGTATCCGGTTGCCGCGTCCGAACATCTGCTGAGCGAGCGACACGGGCACCACGATCGTACGTTCGACGTCGCTGAACGACATGGCGGTACTCTGCTTGCGCAGGACGCCGACCACCCGGAAATAGCTGTCGTTCACCTTGATCACCTTGCCGGTGGGGTCCTCTCCGTCGGGGAAAAGGTCTTTGCAGACCTGGGTGCCGATGACGCAGGATTTGCGTTTCTGCACCATGTCGACCTCGTTGATGAAACGGCCGTAGATGATTTTCTGCGGATTGATCTTCTGGTAGTCGGGCGTGTAGCCCATCATCGTATAGTCGCCTTTGCGCTCGCGGTAGCTGCAGTGGAGTTTGCCGCCCCAGTAGACCGCCGAGGCGTATTGCACCTCGGGAAGCCGCTTTACCGTCTCCACGTCCTCGTTGTTCATCCACCACCAGCGGTTCTTGGGCATGCCCTTGTAGGGGATTCCGGTCTGTTGGGGCTGCATGAGCAGCGTGTTGGTCGACATGTCGCCCAGCTGCGCCCGGAACAGCCGTCCCAGACCCATGCCCGCGCCCAGCATCACCGTCAGCATGAAGATGCCCCAGAAGACCCCCAGCGCAGTCATGATGCTGCGCTTGCGGTTCCGGGCGATGGTCTGCCAGATTTCGTTCCAGCGGTCGGTGTCGAAAAAGGACATGGCTCAGGCAATTTGTTATGCGGTCATATTTTATGCACCTTTGCACCAACCGTCGGGAACTTACGCCATCTCCCTCCCTGAGGGAGGGTTGCGGTGGGGTCATCTTTGTAAATGACGCCGCAGGCGGCAAGGACAGCGGTCGAAAGCGACTGGTACATCAAAGTATATTATGCTTTATTTGTTATATCTCAACGCATCTATAGTCTTTAGCTGAGCCGCGCGATAGGCGGGGATGTACCCGGCGACGAGCCCCGCGGCGACCAGCACCGCCGTGGCGCTCACGGCCGCGCCCAGGTCGAGTGTCGGGTCGAGGAACACCGAGTCCATGCCGCCCCCGCTCTGCTGTTGCGGCATCCGGTCGAGCAGGTACCCGACCGCCTCCATCACGGCCACGCCCAGCACCATGCCCAGGTAGCCGAACGCCGCGGTGATCAGGACCGATTCGGTGAGGATCAGACGGATGATCGACGACGGCCGGGCCCCGAGGGCCTTGCGGATGCCGAATTCGGCGGTGCGCTCGGTGACGGTCACGAGCATGATGTTGCTCACGCCGACGATGCCCGCCAGCAGCGTCCCCAGGCCGATGATCCAGACGAAGAGGTTGATGCCCCCGAAGACGACCATCATGTTCTTGTACATCTCCATCGTGTTGTTGATCCAGATGGCGCTCCGGTCGTCCGGGGCGAAACGGTGTTCGACGGAGAGGCGGCGGATGAGGCGTTTTTCGAAATCCTCCATCTGCTCGTCGGTGTCGATGCCCCGCAGTGTGAGGATGACGTTGTTGACCTCGGGGTTGTTGGCCGTGTAGATCAGCTGTCCGGTCGTGAGGGGGATCGTGCACGAGGAGTTGTTGCGCTGGGCGTCGCCTTTTTCGATGCCGATGACCGTGAAGACGAGGCCCCCGACGCGGATCTGTTTGCCCACCGGGTCGGCGCCCTTGAAGAGGATGCGGCGCATCGGTTCGTCGATGACGATGACCTTGCGGCAGTTCTTCACGTCGGCGTCGTTGATGTAGCGTCCGGCCGAGAGCTTGATGCCCTCCATCCGCTGCACTTTCGGGAGCGATCCCCGCAGCCAGACCTGCGTGAACTCGCGCCCGTAGGTGGCTTTTTGGCCGTCGAGCCATTTTTGCGCCGTGATATCCTCGACCTCGGGGAATTCACGCTTGAGTATCTCCAGGTCGCTGTTCTGCATCCGGATGCGGCGGCCCTTCTCGTAACCCATCCACGGCACGGAGGTCCGGCCTCCGTAGAGGTCGATGGAGTTGGTGGCGTAGCCGTCGAAGTTGGCCAGCACGCCGTTTTTCAGGCCGTTGCCCGAGCCCAGCAGGATGACGAGCATGAAGATGCCCCACGCGACCGAAAAGCCCGTGAGGAACGTGCGCAGCTTGTTGCGCCGCATCGAGGTTCCTATTTCCAGCAGCAGTTCCCTCATCGTTTTCCGAGGCCCGTTCGGTCGATGCTGCTGATGACGCCGTCCCTGAGACGGATGATCTTGTCGGTCTGGTCGGCGATCGACTGCTCGTGGGTGACGCAGATGATGGTCATGCCCAGGTCGGTGTTGACCCGTCGCAGGAGGTTCATCACCTCCTGCGAGGTGACGCTGTCCAGCGCGCCCGTGGGCTCGTCGGCGAGAATGATTTCGGGCCGGTTGATCAGCGCCCGGGCGATCGCCACGCGCTGCTTCTGGCCGCCCGACATCTCGTTGGGCATGTGTTCGGCCCAGTCCCGCAGCCCCAGCATGTCGAGGTATTCCAGGGCCTGGGCGTTGCGTTTGCGTCGCGCGACGCCCTGGTAGTAGAGGGGCAGGGCGACGTTCTCGACGGCGTTCTTGTAGTTGATGAGGTTGAACGACTGGAAGATATAGCCGATCATCCGGTTGCGCGCGGCGGCGGCCTGCGTTTCGTTGAGGTTCCTGATAAGGCGTCCCGCGAGGTAGTAGCTGCCGCTGTCGTAGTCGTCGAGGATGCCGAGGATGTTCAGCAGGGTCGATTTGCCCGAACCCGAGGCTCCCATGATCGATACCAGTTCGCCCTTGCCGACTTCGAGGTCGATACCCTTCAGCACGTGAAGCGGCGAACCGTTGTTATAGGTTTTGTTGATGTTTTCCAGTTTGATCATAGTCTGTCCGCAGTCGGGTGAGGTTGCCGGGTGACGGTTTGTTACGCACCCGGCAACAAAGGTAATAAAGAAATCGTGAAAAACAATTTATTTTTATCGAAATTCAATAAAATATTACCCCTCCCCGATAAGAGGACGTTTACAGATCGTTAATGGTTCCGAAAGGCAGGGAAAAGCGGGCCGTAATTACGGTTTCATCCGCAGGAACGAGTATCCGAAGCGCATCGCGGCGGCGCGTTCCAGCTCCTCGCGGACCGCGGGGTGGGCTATGGCGATCAGCGCCCGGGCCCGTTCGGCGAGGTTCCGGCCCCGCAGATGCGCTACGCCGTATTCGGTGACGACGTGCTGGACCATGTGGCGCGTCGTGACCACGCCTGCGCCGGGCGTCAGCAGCGCTTTGATCTTCGACTCGCCTTTGGGCGTGGTCGAGGGGATGGCGATAAAGGTCTTGCCCCCTTCGGACAGCGCTCCGCCGTACATGAAGTCGTGCTGGCCGCCGACGCCCGAGATGATGCGTTCGCCGACCGAATCGGCGCATACCTGCCCCGTGAGGTCCACCTCCACGGCCGAGTTGATGGCCATGACCCGGGGGTTCTGCCGGATGCGGAACGGGTCGTTGGTCCACGCCACGTCCTTCATCACCAGGTCCTTGCGGTAGTCCATGTAGTCGTAGAGCCGGCGCGAGCCCAGGGCCAGCGACGCCACCGTCACGCCGGGCATCACCGCTTTCTGCGAGTTGTCGATCACGCCGCATTCCAGCAGCGGCAGCACGCCGTCGGTCATCGCCTCGGTGTGGAGTCCCAGGTGCTTATGGCCGCGGAGGGCTCCCAGTACGGCGTTGGGGATGCCGCCGACGCCGATCTGGAGCGTGGCTCCGTCGGGAATCAGTTCGGCGATGTAGTTTCCGATTTTGATCTCTGTTTCGGTGGGTACGGCCGTCGGGACCTCCACCAGCGGGGAGTCGACCTCCACGGCTGCGGCGATGCGCGAGGAGTGGATCACGGCGTCGCCGTAGGAGTAGGGCATTGCCCGGTTGACCTGTGCGATGACGGTCTTGGCGCACTCCACGGCTGAAACCGCCAGATCGGCCGAGACACCGAACGAGCAGTAGCCCTCGGCGTCGGGCGGCGAGACGTTGATGAGCGCGATGTCGAGGGGCAGCGTGCCGTCGCGGAACAGCCCCGGAATTTCGCCCAGAAAGGCCGGAATCGACTGTCCGCAGCCGTCGGCCAGCCAGCGGCGGACGTTGTTGGCCACGAACAGGCTGTTGACGAGGAACGAGTCGCGGTATTCGGGCCGGCAGTAGGGTGCCTCGAAGGCTCCCACGGCGAAGGCCGAATAGACCTTCACGCCCCGGAGTTCCGGGCCCCGGTCGGCCATTGCGGCCACGAGCACCTCGGGAATCGAGGTGCTGCCCTGAATGTAGAGGCTGTCGTTGGACCGGATGAGTTTTACCGCCTCCGCGGCAGTAGTAAAGCGCATGGAACCAGTTATTTATTGTTATCGGCGAAAATTCGTAAGCGTTCTTCGAGCAGGTCGAACTGTTCGGGGCGGTTCAGCTGCGAGACGCAGACCCGGATGCCGTGCTGCCGGCTGCCGGTCGAGGTGAGCGAGATGGCGCAGATGCCGCAGAGCAGCAGTTCGCTCAGCAGTTCGGCGCCGGTCATCGCGCCGTAGCCCACCGTGAAGAAAAATCCGTCGCTGACGGCCTCGTCGCAGTCCCGGTCGTAGACGATGCGGAAGCCGTGGCGGAGGAACGCCTCCTTGGTGAGCCGGGCGCGGCGGGCGTACTCCGATGCTTCGCCCACGAAATCCAGCTCGCCGTCGGCCGCCGCGCGGAACATCGCCGCCAGGGCGTGCTGCGCCGAGTGGCTCGTGCCCGACGATGCCGCGTAGAGGAAGACCAGCATGAAGGCGTCGCCCAGCCGTCCGATGCCGTAACGCCGGCGCAGGGCCGGGTAATCGCGGCGGAAGAGCGTCTCGGAAACGGCCGCCACGGCGATCCGTTGTCCGGCGTAGCTGAATATCTTCGAACCCGAGACCAGCAGGATGTAATTCTGCGTGTAGCGGGCGACGGTGGCCTGGTAGGGCGGCTCGAAAGGACGTCCCAACGGCTTGCGGAAATCCATGCAGAGGTAGGCGAGGTCCTCGATGACGACGGCGTCGTATTTCGTGGCCAGTTCGCCGATCGTGCGCAGCTCGTCTTCCGTCAGGCATATCCACGCCGGATTGTTGGGGTTCGAGTAGACGATGGCCGCCACGTCGCCCGCGGCGAGGTAGCTCTCGATCTTCGGCCCCAGCTTTTCGCCCCGGGAGTCGTAGATGTCGAACGATTCCGAGGGGATGCCGAGGATGCGCACCTGACTGCGCTGCACGGGGAATCCGGGGTCGATGAAGAGGATTTTCGGCTTCGCGGGATCGAGCTGCGAGCACATCAGAAACGCGGCGAAACTGCCCTGCATCGACCCGACGGTCGGAATGCACCCTTCGGGGGCGACCTGCACGCCGAGGAAGGCCTCGAGGAACCGCGAAGCCTCGGTTTTCAGCTCCGGGATGCCCTGCATGGCGGGGTACTGCGACGCGACGCCCTTTTGCAGGGCCGCGCATTCGGCCTCGACGCCCACACGCTCGGGAGGCAGTCCCGGCACCCCCATTTCGAGGTGGAGGAACTCGGCGTCGGTTTCGCGCTCCATCATGCGGGCGATGTCGCCCGACTGGCGGATCGTGGCCTGCGCGATGTCCGCGATGTCCATCCGCTCCAGCGCGGAGCGAAGACAGGACCTGTCGAAGGGGATTTTCATTATT
>CATKXN010000136.1 GCA_949840605.1 uncultured Alistipes sp. | reverse complement strand
CAACGAATACGGTTTCGACTACCTGCGCGACAACATGTCGATCTCGCCCGAAGACCTCGTACAGCGCAAGCACCACTTCGCCATCGTCGATGAGGTCGACTCGGTGCTGATCGACGACGCCCGGACGCCGCTCATCATCTCGGGTCCCGTGCCCAAAGGCGACGACCAGCTGTTCGAACAGTACCGCCCGGCGATCGAGAACCTCTACAACCTGCAGAAGAATCTCGTGACGACCCTGCTGGCCGAGGCGCGCCAGCTGATCACGGAAGGCAAGACCGAGGAGGGCGGCGTGAAGCTCTACCGCGTCCACAAGGGGCTGCCGAAATACAAACCGCTGATCAAATACCTCTCGGAGCAGGGCGTGAAGGCGCTGATGCAGAAGACCGAGAACACCTACATGCAGGACAACAACCGCCGCATGCCCGAGATCACCGACGACCTCTACTTCGTCATCGACGAGAAACTCAACTCGGTGGAGCTCACGGACAAAGGCCACGAGGCGCTGTCGAAATACTTCAACGAGGACGGCTTCTTCGTGATGCCCGACATCGGCGCCGAGGTCGCCGAGCTGGAAAAGTCCGGCCTGACGCCCGAGGAGAAGGCGCAGAAGCGCGACGAGGTGATCAACGACTACTCGATCAAGTCGGAGCGCGTGCACACGGTGATCCAGCTGCTGAAGGCGTTCGCCATGTTCGAAAAGGACATCGAATACGTGGTGATGGACAACAAGGTGAAGATCGTCGACGAGCAGACGGGCCGCATCCTCGAAGGCCGGCGCTACTCGGACGGGCTCCATCAGGCCATCGAGGCCAAGGAGCACGTGAAGGTCGAGGCCGCGACGCAGACCTTCGCCACCATCACGCTGCAGAACTACTTCCGCATGTACCACAAGCTGGCCGGTATGACCGGTACGGCCGAGACGGAGGCATCGGAGTTCTGGAGCATCTACAAACTGGACGTCGTGGTGATCCCGACCAACCGCAAGGTGGTCCGCGACGACCGTCAGGACCTGATCTACAAGACCAAGCGCGAGAAATACAACGCCGTGATCGAGGAGATCGTCAAGCTCGTCGAAGCGGGCCGTCCGGTGCTGGTCGGCACCACGTCGGTCGAGATTTCGGAGCTGCTGAGCCGCATGCTCAAACTCCGCGGCATCCGGCACAACGTCCTGAACGCCAAGCAGCACGCGCTGGAGGCGCAGGTCGTGGCCGAGGCCGGACGCTCGGGACAGGTGACCATCGCCACCAACATGGCGGGCCGCGGTACCGACATCAAGCTGACGCCCGAGGTCAAGGAGGCCGGAGGTCTGGCGATCATCGGAACGGAACGGCATGAAAGCCGCCGCGTCGACCGCCAGCTGCGCGGCCGCGCCGGACGTCAGGGCGACCCCGGATCGTCGCAGTTCTTCGTGTCGCTCGAAGACGACCTGATGCGTCTGTTCGGATCGGGCCGCATCGCCACGATGATGGACCGCATGGGTCTGAAAGAGGGCGAGGTGATCCAGGCCGGGATGATGACCCGCGCCATCGAACGCGCCCAGAAGAAGGTCGAGGAGAACAACTTCGGCATCCGCAAGCGTCTGCTGGAATACGACGACGTGATGAACTCGCAGCGCGAGGTGATCTACACCCGCCGCCGCCACGCCCTCTACGGCGAGCGCATCGAGATCGACCTGAACAACATCATGTACGATTACGCCGACAACTTCGTGGAGGAGAACCGCGGCATCGATCTCGAGGATTTCCGCATGGAGCTGATCCGCGAGGTGGCCGTGGAGCCCCGAATCGACGAGGCGGCTTACAAGTACGCCAAGCCCGCGGAGCTGGTCGAGGCGATCGTCAAGGCGCTCAAGGAGGCTTACGCCCGCCGGGCCAAGGCCGTGGCCGACACGGTGCGTCCGGTTATGGAGCGCATCTACGAAGACCGGAAGGACCAGCTGGATTCGAACATCTACTTCCCGCTGACGGACGGCCACCTGGGTTACAACGTGCCGGTGAACCTGCAGAAATGCAAGGACACGGACGGCGCGGAGATCTACAAGGTATTCTCGAAAGTGGTGATGTTCACCACCATCGACGACGCCTGGCGCGAGCACCTGCGCGAGATGGACGACCTGCGCCAGAGCGTGCAGAACGCCACCTACGAGCAGAAGGACCCGCTGCTGATCTACAAGTTCGAATCGTTCGGGCTGTTCTCGAAGATGATCGTCAAGGTCAACCGCGACGTGCTGGCCATTCTCAACAAGGCCTACATCCCCGTCCGCGACCAGAACGCCGAGGCCGTGCAGCGTCAGCAACAGGAGCGGGCCAAAGTCGACGTCAACAAACTGCAGGCTTCGCGCATGCAGGCCGCGGCGCAGGCCGGACAGGAAGAGCGTCAGAAGCCGATGCCGATGCACGTCGAGAAGAAGGTCGGCCGCAACGACCCGTGTCCCTGCGGTTCGGGCAAGAAATACAAGAACTGCCACGGCAAAGGGCTCTAAAAGAGCCCTTGCAGAGGGGAACGGGTCGCATTGCAACCAACAGCCTATTACGCCCCGGGACTCTAAGAGAGCCGAGGGCATTGCAGATCGCAATGCAATGCGCCCCGGGATTTAAGCACTAACAGAACTATGGGTTATCAGGAGGAGAAACAGCGCCAGCTGGACCTGCGCTACCTGCGCATGGCGAGCATCTGGGCCGAAAATTCATACTGCGTGCGCCGCAAGGTCGGGGCGCTGATCGTCAAGGACAAGATGATCATCTCCGACGGTTACAACGGCACCCCCTCGGGCTTCGAGAACATCTGCGAAGACGAAGACGGACACACGAAATCCTACGTGCTCCACGCCGAGGCCAATGCCATCACGAAGGTCGCCAAGTCGGCCAACAACTGCGACGGATCGACGCTCTACATCACCGCCGCGCCCTGCATCGAGTGTTCGAAGCTGATCATCCAGGCCGGCATCAGGCGGGTGGTCTATGCCGAGGATTACCGTTCGGAGGAGGGGCTGGACCTGCTGCGCCGCGTCGGCATCGAGTGCGTGCAGTGCGTGTTAGACGAAAAATGACGGCCCGATGAAAAAGGTCCTTTTCCTGCTCGCAGCCTTCGCATGTGTAGGATTCGGTTCGGCGCAGCATATCGCGGCGGACACCCTGCCGGCGCTGCCGCCCCATGTTTACTGCGAGATCACGGCCAACCACCTGCCCACGCACCGCGACAACGGCGTGCTGTTCGATTTCGGGCAGAAAACCGGAGCCCTGAAATACAACTTCCTGACAGACGCCGCAGGTAACAAACTGCTCTTCGGTTCGGGTGTGGAGGCGCTCAATTACATGGTGCGCCGCGGTTGGGAGTTCGTGCAGGCCTACACCTCGGGCGAGAACAACAGCCTCACCCACTACCTCCTGCGCATCGCACCGTCCCGGCTGACCGCGGAACAGCGCGCGGCGCTGCTCGCCCCGCCGGAACGGGAGAAACCGAAACCCGAAAAAAAACGATAACGCGCGAAAGAGTCCTCCGGGGCTCTTTCTCTTTCGCCCGAAGATTTGCTTTTCCGGCATATCTTTCGTATATTGGATGGGTGAAATCCTAAAAATCGAACCGCTATGAAACGTATCGTCATCGTAGGCGCCACGTCGGGCATCGGACTCGAGGTGGCACGGCTCTGCATCCGCCAGGGATGGCGGGTCGGGGCGGCGGGACGCCGCCGGGAAGCCCGCGAGGCGCGCCGGGCAGTGGCCCCCGGGCAGGTCGAGACCGAAGCGCTGGATGTCAACCGCGACGACGCCCCGGAACACCTCGCACGGCTGATCGAACGGCTCGGCGGCATGGACATCTACCTCCACTCGTCGGGCATCGGCAGCCGCAACACCGAACTGCGTCCCGACATCGAGATCGCGACCCTGCGCACCAACGGCGAAGGCTTCGTGAGGATGGTGACGGCGGCTTTCGGCTACTTCCGCGCCCACGGCGGCGGGCATCTGGCCGTCATCAGCTCGATAGCCGGAACCCGGGGCCTCGGATCGGCGCCCGCCTACTCGGCGACCAAACGAATGCAGAACACCTATATAGACGCATTGGCGCAGCTTTCACGCATGGAGGGGTACGGCATCCGGTTCACGGACATCCGCCCGGGATTCGTGGCGACCCCGCTGCTGGACGGCGAGGGGCACTACCCGATGCTGATGCCGGTCGGCAAGGTCGCGGCGCGCATCATGCGCATGCTCCGCAGGCCGCGCCGCCGGGCGGTGATCGACCGCCGTTACGCGGCGATGGTCTTTTTCTGGCGGCTGATCCCCCAATGGCTTTGGGAACGGCTGAAAGTGCGGACAAAAGAATAGGATGGCACGACAACGACACATCCCCAAGGGGCGGCTGCTGATGACGGGAACGGTGCTGCTGGTCCTGCTCGTCGCAGTGGTGCTCGTCTCGGGGCGCATCATCAACGGAATGGCCGTGCAGATGAGCGGTCGCATCGTCACGCAGATCAGCCAATACCACTACCGGCTCCTGCAAGTCGAATTCGAACGCCCGGCGGAGGTGCTCGCGGCGGCGGCGCGCTTCACGCGTTCGCATCCTGCGGCTTCGGAGGCCGAAAGGCGCGTGCTCACCGCGACGCTGATGGAGACCGACCCCAAAATCGGCCGCATCTGGTTCATGGAGGGCCGTGACGCGGCCGTCCGCAGCTACCCGCGGCGCGGGTCGCCCGGCGTCACGGCGGCTGACGGGGAGTGCCGGCGGCTGATTGCGGAGCTCCGGGACGACTCGGTCCGGAGCTGCGTGAACTGCTCCGGAGAGGAGCCGGTCTGGAGCCTGGTCTGCCGGGTCCGGGACGACGGGGGCGGCGAACACCTCTGCGGCGTGGACCTCCCGCTTACGGACATCTACGCCTACATGGCCGAGCAGGACCCCCACAGCCGCAGTTACGCCACGCTGTTCGATCCCGAAGGAATCGTCGTCTACCATCCCGACAACCGGAAACTGGGCTTATCGGCCTCAGAAACCATGGACAGCACGGCTTTCCGCGAGGTGCTCGTCTCCGGACGGAAGATCATCGCCTCGGTCGTCTCGGACTACCTGGGAATCGCCGAGGAACGCATCTACTACCCGCTGCAACTCGGCGGCGGCCGTTGGGTGGCCGGCATCGGCATCCCCCGGCTGGCCATCGAGCAGGAGATCGACGATTTCCACCTCTACACGATCCTCACGGCCGTCGTTTCGGTGCTGTTCTTCGCCACGCTGCTCGTCGTGGCGCAACGCCGCTGGCGGCGCGAATACGACCTGCGGCGCCTTTCGGAACAGGAATCGGCGCAGCTGCACCTGCAGCAGGTGCTCGAACAGATCGACCCCCATTTCCTCTTCAACTCGCTCAATTCGCTCTACGCACTGATCCGCTGCAACCCCGAGCAGGCCCGGGAATTCACGCTCACGCTGTCGAAGGTCTACCGCCACGTGCTCGAACACCGCAAACAGATACTCTCGACCCTCTCGGACGAAATCGACTTCACGTGGCAGTACTACTCGCTGCAGAAGATCCGCTTCGGCGACCGCATCGAACTCACCACGGCCATCGATCCGGCGCTGCGCAACTGGCGCATCCCGGCCATGAGCCTCCAGACGCTCGTCGAGAATGCCCTCAAGCACAACCGCATCACGGGACGCAACCCGCTGCACATCCGCATCCGCACCGAGGGCGAAAGCCTCCTGATCGAGAACAACATCACTCCCAGCAGCGAAGGCAATGCCGAATCGCTGGGCGTGGGACTGGAGCGCATCCGCTCGGTATACCGCTTCTACACCGAAGAAAATATCTCCATTTCGTCCGACAGCGAGTCGTTCCGGTGCCGGCTGCCGCTGCTGCCGCCGGAAAAGTGATCCGCCTGAATGCGGCATTCACACCCCCAAACCGGGCATTCGCCCCCAAACGCTTCAATTCAAAAAATTTAATTTTTATTATTGCATCGTGCGGATCAAGTATCCGAATAAAACCGAGCAATAATAAATAAATGAACACACGACGATTCACCCTGATGGCAGCAGCCCTGGCGACACTCTTCCTGCTGGCGGCCGCTCCCGCGGAGGCCAGGAAGAAGCCGGGCCGCAAATCGAAGAAAACCGAAGCCGCCGCCCCGAAGGCCGACTCGCTCAAAAAAGACAAGAAGAACAATTACGCCGAGCTGCTGAAAGGCGCCGTAACCGACAAGGGTCTGTTCGACGTCCACCGCAAGGGCACGGATTACCTGTTCGAGATCCCCGACTCGCTGATGGGCCGCGACATCCTGATCGTCAACAAGATATCGGGCGTGCCCTACGCCCTGAACGACAACGGCATCAACAAGGGCATGGGCTACGGCGAAAAGATCGTCCGTTTCCGCAAGGACACCCTCTATAAAAAGGTCTGGGTCATGACTTACGACCCGCGCATCACCTCGCCCGAAGGCGACCGCATCACCCGTTCGGTAAAGGACAACTACCGCGAAACGGCCATCGAGCAGTTTCCGATCGCGGCCTACAATCCCGATTCCTCGGCGGTCGTCATCAAGGTCAACAAGGTCTTCGACGGCAGCGAAAAGAGCTTCAACAACGTCTTCGGGGCGCTCCGCCTGAGCGGTTCCCCGAAAAAGGAGCTCTCGAAAATCGAGTCGGTGAAGTCGTTCCCCGAAAACATCATCGTCAAATCGACCCTCTCGGGCTCGCACTCCGGCGAGGGCGGTTCGACGGCCGTCACCGTGGATATCACCTCGAACCTCGTCCTGCTGGCCAAGGAGCCGATGGTGGCCCGCTTTTCCGACGAGCGCGTGGGCTATTTCGAAATCGGACACTTCTATTTCAACGACAAGCAGCAGAAAGCCGAAGAGCGGGCGTTCATCAACCGCTGGCGGCTGGAACCCAAGCCCGAAGACGCGGAGCGCTACAGGCGCGGCGAACTCGTCGAACCCCAAAAGCCGATCGTGCTCTGGATCGACCCGGCGACGCCCCCCGTATGGGTGCCCTACATCAAGAAAGGCATCGTCGAGTGGCAGGAGGCTTTCGAAGCCGCCGGATTCAAGAACGCCATCGTCGCCAAAGAGGTCGGCCCCGACGACAAGGAGTTCGACATCGACGACGTGCGCTATTCGGTGGTGACCTACGCCGCCTCGGAGACGGCCAACGCCATGGGCCCCTCGGTGATCGACCCCCGCAGCGGCGAGATCATCGAAGCCGACATCATCTGGTGGCACAACGTCATGAGCATCCTCCAGGCGTGGATTCGCCTGCAGACCGGCGCCGTAGACCCCCAGGCCCGCGGCAACGAACTCCCCACGGAGCTGATGGGCAACGCCGTGCGCTTCGTTTCGTCGCACGAGCTGGGGCACAGCCTCGGGTTGAAACACAACTTCGGCGCCTCGTATTCGGTGCCGGTGGATTCGCTCCGTTCGAAGAGCTACACGGCGTCGCACGGCACGGCCAGCTCGATCATGGACTACGCCCGTTTCAACTACGTGG
>CATKXN010000135.1 GCA_949840605.1 uncultured Alistipes sp. | reverse complement strand
GGCTTTTTAAGCCTGCGGTTATTCCGCCACCTCTTTTTTCGAGCGTTTGCGCGTGTTGATCGTCAGGTAGCGCTGCAGGGTCTGCTGCAGCCGCACGGGGTCGATGTCCAGGCGGATTTCGCCTCCCTGCGCGATCGAGATGTCGCCCGTCTCCTCGGAGACGACCACGATGATGGCATCCGAGATTTCGCTCATGCCGATCGCCGCGCGGTGGCGCGTGCCGAACGACGTGGGAACGTCGCTCTGCGTCACCGGGAGGATGCACTTGGCCGCGACGATCCGGTCGCCCTCGATCAGCACGGCGCCGTCGTGCAGGGGCGCGTTCTTGAAGAAGATGTTTTTCAGAAGCGACGTCGAGACCTTGGCGTCGAGGGCGATGCCGCCTTCGGCTATGAGCCGCAGGTCGCTCTGCTGGCCGATGACGATCAGCGCCCCGGTTTTGGATTCGGACATTTCGCGGCAGGCCGTGACGATCGGCGCCACGTTGGTCTGCACGGTATCCTCGCCCGTAGAGAAGATGCGCGAGATGAAGTTGAAATGCTTCTGGCGCATGCCGATCATCTGGAGGAAACGCCGCAGTTCGGGCTGGAAGACGATGATCAGCGCGATGGCTCCCACGGAGATCAGCTGTCCGAGGATGGTCGACAACAACTCCATGTTCAATGCCCGCACGACCACCCACAGCAGGTAGACGGCGATGATCCCCGAGAGGATATACGGCGCATTGGTGCCTTTGGTCATGCGGTAGATCCAGTACATGATGACGGCAACCAGGATGATGTCGATGAAATCAACGAAAGTGAACGGAACGAATCCCATCGTTTGTCGGCGTTTTAATTAGTCGTTGCAAAGATAGCAAAAAGTCGGCCGGGTCCAAAACCGAACTGCATCCGGTCCGGCAAAACCTTCCGACCCCTGAAAGTGCCGTTACGACACCAAAGATACAAAAAAGTTAGCCGGTACCAAAACCGAACTGCATCCGGTTCGGCAAAACCTTCCGACCCCATAAAGTGCCGTTACGGCACCGGCACCAAAAAAATACCGACTTCCGTTCTGCGGGGAAGCCGGTATTTCGATTTTCGCGGAGACTATTTTTTCTCGGCTTTCTTGTCCGCGGCGTAGAGTTCGTTGACCTTCGCCAGCACGGCGGGGGTGATGTTGAGCGTCGTGTCGGCGTCGATGAGCGCCGTGGCGTTGATGATCAGCTTGTACTTCTTGCCGGCGTTGATCTCCTGCACGGCACGGTGCAGCAGGTCCTGGGCGCGGTTGGTGAACACGTAGTTCTCCTCGTCGAGCGTCTGGGCCTCCTTCTGGGCGTTGGCCTGGTAGGATTCGGCCTTCTTCTGGATGTTCTCCTGCTGGGTCTGCGCGTCGCGCGAGGTGATGAGCCCCTTCTGGTATTTCTCCTGCAGCTGCGCGGCCTCGGCCTGAAGCCCCTTTTCACGCTGGGCCCAACTCTTCTGCGCCTTCTCGGTCTTTTCCTGGAGCGCTACGCCTTCGGTTTTATAAAGGTCGCACTGTGCCAGCACGGCTTCGACCTGCACGTATGCGATGTCGCTCGAAATAACCTGCTGTGCAACCGCTTCAGCCGCATCCCCGGTCTGCTCTGCGGGTTTCGTGCCGCAGGCCGCGAGGACGAGAGCCGCAGCCAGCGCCGGAAAGAGAGTTTTTTTCATGTCGTTTTTCTATTTGAAAAGTTAAATATTCTGCGTTTGAGTCACAAAGGTAAAAAAAAATCTTTACTTTTGCCCAACCCGCATTAAAATTTGATTTCCATGTACGAATACATCAAAGGCGCCGTCGCCGAAGTGGCTCCCGCTTACGCCGTTATCGACGCCGGCGGGGTAGGCTACTACCTCCATATCTCGCTCGAAACCTATGCCGCCGTCGAGCACGCCGCCGAGGCCAAGCTCTACGTGCATTACGTCGTGCGCGAGGACGCCCAGCTGCTCTACGGCTTTTCGACGAAGGTCGAACGCGAGGTGTTCCGTCTGCTGATCAGCGTCTCGGGCGTGGGCGGCAACACGGCCCGCATGATCCTTTCGACCTACTCGCCGCGCGAACTGCAGGGAATCATCACCTCGGGCAATGCCGTGCTGCTGAAGAACGTCAAGGGGCTGGGGCTCAAGACGGCGCAGAAGATCATCGTCGAACTGAGCGGCAAACTCGCCGTGCTGGGGGACGATGCCGCCGATGCGCCCCTTGCCGCGGCCGACGGAGGCAGTTTCGACGAGGCCCTCGCCGCGCTGGTCATGCTGGGCTTCGCCCGCGCCGCCGCC
This sequence comes from uncultured Alistipes sp., assembly GCA_949840605.1. The sequence continues at coordinate 5,232 of CATKXN010000135.1, read as the reverse complement.
GAAAAGGTCCTGCGCACGGTGATGCGCGAACTGCCGCGGGCTTCGGTCGAGGAGATGATCCGTGCGGCGCTCAAAAAATTGTAGCGATTCGGACCTAATGATGCACAAATCAGCTCTTTTTGCAGATAAAACGGTGGAATTTCCCCCCCCCTTGGTTTGGCAGATTATTTGTATTATATTTGCACCGCCTAATTAAATATTTTGCCTCACCAATTTTTGGTATCGTATGGAAGAGATTCCCGTAGGGTTCATTTTCATCCTTTTCGGCGTCGTTGTCGCCGGAATCGTGTTCACGATGCTCGTTTACGCCTGGAAGCAGCGTAAACTCCAGCGTCTCAAAGATCCGCATAAGGATTATTACAGATGGAAGTGACGCCGGGGAGATTCCCGGTTTCCTCCTTTTTTTGTCCGCCGGTATGCCGGGCGGACGTTTTTTTTCGTTTCTTGTTCGTAAATCGGATTGTTTTATGTAAATTTGCACGATTATATGCCGATGAAACGACTTGTCACCTTACTGAGCCTGGCCCTGGCCGTGCTGTCGGGCGGCTGCTCCGACGAGAAGGATATCCTTCCCGAGCAGCGCCAGAAGCTCGTGTCGTACCTCGAGAAGACCCATTCCCCGGCGCTCATCCCCGAGGCTTCGGTCGGCGAAGAGGGGCAGCTGCCTTTCTACACCACCGCGGGCGGCACGGTCTACCGGTATATCGTCAATTATTACCGTCCCAACCGGGAATCCTATCCGGAGGTTACGGCCGCGTCGAAGGTCACCGTCACCTTCCGGGCCTATGTCTTCGGCTATTCGAACATCACGGACTCCACGTTCCCCTTCTACTCGAACGATCCGCTGTTGCAGAAGGCCTATGAGGATCTGGGACTGACGCCCGGGGCGTGGTCGTTCGAACCGCTGACGCTCGATATGCGCGGCGACATACTAAATGGGCTCCGGCATGCGTTACTTGGTTGTCGTGCGAAGGACGAGGTGGAGGCGTACATGACCTACAACGAGGCTTTCGGCGACAAATATTTCACGACGATCCCGCGGGAAAGCCCGGTCGCGTGGTATTTCACGGTCGAATCCGTCGAATGAACAAACCCGAAAAAAGAACCGTTTAACGAAATATGAAATTGATCACCCGTTTTCTGTACCTCCCGGCAGCCTGCATCGTGCTGCTGGCCTCCTGTGCCAAAGAGCAGACCGAGTCGTACGACAAGTTCGAGGACCAGGCCCTCGAAGCGTATATGACGCAGAAGCATCCCGAATTATTGGAAAACCTGCAGACCGAGGGCGGTTTCTACGTCGATGTCATCGAGCCCGGTGAGGCCGGCGCCAAACCGGTGAACGACACGATCTGCTGGGTGAAGTACGATTTCTCGGGCCGCGACCTGAGCGGCAACATCGCCCTCACGCGCCGCGCCGGGGAGGCCTATCAGCTCGGGACCTTTACCAAATACACCCATTACGTGCCTTATTACCGCTACTGCGGCACGGCGAACACCGGCCTGATCGAAGGCACTTACCTGGCGATGCGCAATACGCTGTATCTGGGTGAGGAGTACGCGAGGAAAAAGGGCCTCGACCGGGAATTCCTGCTGCGCGAGGGCGCCAAGGTGCGGCTCTACATGCCTTCGCGCGTCGTCGGTTCGGGCGGTCTGGGCGGCGACGGCGGTTACGGGGGGCAGTATTCGCTCAGCGCCAAGCGTCCCCTCATCATGGAGATGGAGATTTGCGGCATCGATAAAAACCCGCTGGAGGCCGAAGGTTCGCTGGTCGACGCTTTCGCCGAGGCCAACGGCGGAATGGCGATGTTCACCAAGGACGGGAAGGACGATACCGAAAAGCGTCCGACCGACCCCAAAGACCCCAAACATCCGTACAACCGCACCGAGCGGTGGGTGAGCGCCTGCGACACCGTGGCGCAGCTTTATGTCGATGTCCGCTACGATCCGGCCGGGACGGCGGCGGGAGACAAGTTCACGTTCGCATTCTCCGACCCCGAGAACAACGTCGGCAACGAACCCTATAACGTCGGTTTCGAACCCTATAACGGCTCCGATCTGGAGAAAGCGATTTCCGAAGCGCTTGTAAAGCGTTTCCACGGCGAAGGCGACGACTACAAGGCTTACGAGGGCGTCGCCAAACTCGAGTCGGATTCGGTCGGGCTCGACGGCACGGCCAAAATTTGGTATATCGGCCGTTTCCTCGACGGTTTCATCTTCGATACGAATATCGACGAAGTGAAAGAGATCGTCTACGGCGAAGTCTCGTCCGAAGGCGAAGCGCTCTCCTACAAGCCGGAGGACGGCGGACTGATCACGGCTTTCTATTATACGGTTCCCAACCTGCGGTACGGCCAGTGGGCGGCTTTCGTCACCACTTCGACCAACGCCTACGGTACGAACGGCCGGAGCGGCGGATCGACCACCTCGTCGTCGGGCAACGGCTATTCGTCGAGCTATTACGATTACCTGAACTACCTGAACTATTCGCAGATGTACTACGGCAACAGCGGCCTTTACGGCGGTTATTACGGCGACTACTACGGTTACGGCGGTTTGGGCGGCTACGGAGGATATTACGGAGGCTATTACGGCGGTTACGGATACGATTACGGTTCGACGGGCGAAACCACGACCACGACGACCGTGACGACGGAAATCCCGTCGTTCGCCCCGCTGATCTTTCAGTTCTACATCGAGCCCGCGGAGGATTGATCCGTGTGCCGCACAACGGTTTCGGACTATGGAAAACCCTGCTTCGGCGGGGTTTTTCTTTTGTCCCGTCCGCCTTTCGTCCTTTTTCGCGCGCGTTTCATTTTAATTGCACTTTTTCGGGCAGAAATTTTGCAATTACGCAAAATTGTACTAACTTAGTTGTGCAGAACTATCAACCAAAAATTCAAGGGATATGATTATCACATTTAACGAGTTGCGACGTATCAAGGACAGGCTGCCCAGCGGCAGCTCGCAGCGCATTGCGGATGAGTTGGGAATCGATGTGGAAACGGTCCGGAACTATTTCGGAGGCAAGCACGAATCGAAAGAGTGTGTCGGCGTGCATTTCGAACCGGGACCGGACGGGGGTGTCGTCACGTTGGACGATACGACGATTCTCGACGTTGCAATGCGTATCCTGAGCGAGTAATCGAGTTATAGCGATTCAGTCCGGCATCCGCCGGGAAGGGGCCTGCGTTTCGCAGGCCTTTTTCTTTCCCCGCTTAAGAAGCGGGTTTTAGGATGCGACGGGCTGCCGAAACGCTCTTCATCCGGGTCTGCGCTCCCTGCCGAAGAGATTGGTTTTAGAATGGATCGAAGCGGAAATCAGGCTCTGATATGCAAAGTTCTGCCGCAGCCCCTAAATCCCGGCTTTCAGGCGGGCGGGCCGCAACGTCATTCCGAGGAGGACCGAAGGTCCGACGTTGGAATCCGATGGAAGCGTAGTAAGGTCCCGGCATTCGATCGGATTGCCGCGGCATCTGCGATGCCTCGCAATGACGGGGAGGACGCAGAACCGGATAGAGAGCGTCTCCGCGGGCCATCGCCCCTAAAGCCCACCTCTTAGGTGGGTCATTCCGAGCGAATGGAAATGAGCGTGGGAATCCGATGGAAGCGTAGTAAGGTCCCGGCATTCAATCGGATTGCCACGGCATCTGCGATGCCTCGCAATGACGGGGAGGGCGCAGAACCGGATAGATAGCGTCTCAGCAGACCTTCGCCCCTAAAACCGGCGTCTTACGCCGGCGGGTGACAAAATGCCGTGCGACGGGACGTTGTTCTGCCTTGTTTCTGCCATTCGGCTGACAATTTGGCAGGGATTTCCGATTGGTACGACCTTTGTTCGAATCCCGGGCGTAACCTGCGGACCGAAGAGCGGACCGGGGTGCGAAAACCGAAATAACGACAATTAAAACATATTTACGATTATGGCAAAGATTATTGGTATCGACTTAGGAACCACGAACTCCTGCGTAGCAGTGATGGAGGGCAGCGAGCCCGTTGTAATACCCAACTCCGAGGGACACCGCACGACTCCTTCCGTCGTGGCGTTCACGGCCGAGGGCGAACGCAAGGTCGGCGACCCCGCCAAGCGTCAGGCGATCACCAACCCCAAGCGCACGGTCTTCTCGATCAAGCGTTTCATGGGCGAGGCTTACGACAAGGTTTCGGCCGATATCGCGCGTGCTCCCTATGCGATCGTCAGGGGCGACAACAACACGCCGCGTGTGGATATCGACGGACGTCAGTACACCCCGCAGGAGATTTCGGCCATCATCCTGCAGAAGATGAAGAAAACGGCCGAGGACTACCTGGGCCAGGAGGTTTCGGAGGCCGTCATCACGGTTCCGGCCTACTTCTCCGATTCGCAGCGTCAGGCTACGAAGGAGGCGGGCGAGATCGCGGGCCTGAAGGTGCGCCGTATCATCAACGAGCCTACGGCCGCAGCGCTGGCCTACGGCATGGACAAGAAGTCGAGCGACCTGAAGATCGCCGTCTATGACCTCGGCGGCGGTACGTTCGATATTTCGATCCTCGAGCTGGGCGACGGCGTCTTCGAGGTGAAGTCCACCAACGGCGACACGCACCTGGGCGGCGACGACTTCGACCACGTGCTGATCGACTACATGGCCGAGGCGTTCAAGGCCGAGCACCAGATCGACCTGCGTCAGGACCCGATGGCCCTGCAGCGTCTGAAGGAGGCCGCCGAGAAGGCGAAGATCGAGCTGTCGTCCTCGACCACGACGGAGATCAACCTGCCGTATATCATGCCCGTCAACGGCATTCCGCAGCACCTCGTGATGACGCTCACGCGCGCCAAGTTCGAGCAGCTGTGCGACCACCTGATCCGCAAGACCATCGAGCCTTGCAAACTGGCCCTGCGCGACGCGGGTCTGGATGCTTCGCAGATCGACGAGGTGATTCTCGTGGGCGGGTCGACGCGTATTCCCGCGATCCAGAAGATCGTCGAGGAGTTCTTCGGCAAGACCCCGAACCGCTCGGTCAACCCCGACGAGGTCGTGGCTATCGGCGCCGCCATCCAGGGCGGTGTGCTCACGGGCGAGGTGAAGGACGTGCTGCTGCTGGACGTTACCCCGCTGTCGCTGGGTATCGAGACCCTGGGCGGCGTGATGACGAAGCTCATCGACGCCAACACGACGATCCCGACCCGCAAGTCGGAGACCTTCTCGACGGCCGCCGACAACCAGCCTTCGGTGGAGATCAACGTCTGCCAGGGCG
>CATKXN010000134.1 GCA_949840605.1 uncultured Alistipes sp. | reverse complement strand
GACCAACTACGCCGCAGCGGCGGCCTACCCGACCGACTCGCTGCGCTCGGCGGCCTTCACCCGCGAAAACGGGCTCTGCTCGTCGATCACGGCGCTCAACGACTACAACTACCTGGCACAGCCCGGGGACAAGGGCGTGCGGCTGGTGAACGACTGTCTGGGCAAATACGACTACTTCGCCGTCCGCTGGCTCTACGGCGACATCGCAGGAGCCAGGACTCCCGCCGAGGAGCAGAAAGCACTCTCGGAGATGCTCCGCGAGAAAGCCGGCGACCCGGCCTACTATTACGGCAACTACTGGTACGACTACTATTTCGGCGACGTGCGGCTGGCCTACTACAATCTGGGCGACGACCCCGTGAAGCGCACCCGCTACCGTTTCGAGAACCTGCGCACCGTAGCACGGCACGCGGCGGAGTGGCTCGAAGGACGCGATGCGGACGGAAGCTACCGCACGGAGGCCATTGCGGCGCTCTCGCAGGGCGTCCGGGAGGTGATTTCCTACATGGCGGCCTACATCGGCGGCGTCTACTACACCGAGGTCACGGAGGGCGACGGGCAGACGATGCTCCGCGTCGTGCCCAAGGAGGAGCAGCGGCGTTATGTGAAGGAGACGCTGAAGGCCATCGAGGACCTCTCGTGGCTCGACACGAAGCTCACCGAAGGCCAGCTGGCCAATCTCCCGCAATCGGTGCAGGCGGATTGCCTGGGGACGCTGATGAAGCGCATGGAGACCCTGCCCCGCTACCAGAACGGACTTTCGGGTGCCTATACGCCGGGAGAGATGGCGGCGGACATGGCCGACTACATCTTCCGCGACGTGAAGGCCGGACGCAAGCTGTCCGACTACAACCGGCTGCTTCAGCAGGCGTTTACGGGCGTGGTCATCGGCGGCTCGAAAGTGCTCGCGGAGCCGAAAGCCGCACGGGGCCGGTCCGCGGCGTTCGCGGCGGCGGACGAAGAGGCCATGCAGCCCGCATTCCCCTACGAGGCCTCGGCGACACTGGAGCCGATCAGCGCATACGGCAAATACCGCATGACGTACTACGCCAGGGATTTCTCGGAGCACGTCTACTACGGCATGCTGCTGCAGCTCCGCGACATCTATCGACGGGGCGTCGCCGCGGCGTCGGACGCTTCGTCACGGGATTTCTGCCGTTACATGCTCCGCAGGATCGAGAACTCGCTGAAAGTGGACTGATCCCGGGGAGAACCCCGTTCGGAACGAAGGCGCGGAACAGTCCGCGCCTTCGTTCGCATACGCCCCCGGAGGCCGATACAGAACGTCACGGATTTTGCGCTCGAACGGGAACAGGCGTTTTGCAGAAACCGGAAAATAAATTACCTTTGTGAGATGGCAAAAGAGAGCATGGAAAAACTGGAAGCCTGCGCCGCGGCGCTGCGACGGCACCGTTTCGACGCCGTGGCCGTCGGAAGTACGGCCGACGCCTTCGCCGTGATGAAGGCCGCCGCCGAAGAGTGCCGGCCCCGGCTGGCGTCGTTCGGCGATTCGATGACGATGCGCGCGACGGGCATCCTCGAATGGTTGGCCGGCAACGACGAAGTGACGCTGCTCGACGGTTTCGACCCCTCGATGCCCTATGAGGAACGGCTCGAGATACGCCGGCAGGCCCTGATGTCGGACCTCTTCGTGACGGGCGTGAATGCCGTGACCGAAGCCGGGACGCTCCACTGGCTCGACAAAGTGGGCAACCGCATCGCCCCGGTGGCGTTCGGCCCCCGCAAGGTGATTATCGCGGCGGGCCGCAACAAGGTGGTGGCCGACCGCGACGCGGCCGAGGAGCGCATCCGCCGCATCGCGGCGCCGCAGAACATCGCCCGACACCCGGGATTCCGCACTCCCTGCGCCAAAACGGGCGTCTGCTCGGACTGCAACGCGCAGGACCGGGTCTGCAACACCCGGATGGAGATGCTGCGCTGCTGGCCCGACAAACGGGTGCTGGTGGTACTGATCGACGAAGATTTGGGATTATGAGAAACAGACTGAAATACGGCGCCGTCGTGCTGACGGCCCTGCTGCTGGCGGCCTGCAGCGAATCGGAAGTGTTCTACACGGCCGTCTACCCCGTCGTGCGCGTCGAGGCCGTAGTGACCGCTCCGAGCCCCGAGCCCGAACCGACGCCCGAACCGACGCCCGAAAGCCGGGCGGACGGGGGTGAAACGGCCGATCCGGCGATCGAAGCGATCAAGGCCGCAATCGTGGCGTCGGCGCACGTGCAGGCGGGCGGGCGTTATACGCTCAATTTCTCGAAATACAACGGCGGACGCGCGCAGATCGAGACCGCCGCGGAGGCCGGCACGGTGACGGCGGCTTTCTTCAAGACCCCGGGCACGAACGAGGTGCTGATCTACTGTCCGGAACCCGAGGCGGAGTACACGTTCACGCTCTCGACCTATCAGGACACGGACGGACGGGCCAAAACGGTGCTCGTCACCGACCTGACCGAAGCCTGCAAGGCGCTCTATCCCGACGCCGGAATCACGAAGGCCGAACGCCGGTCGTATACCTCGGCAAACGCGAATTGAAATGGCAAAGGTCAAGAAGGCATATTTCTGCAAAAACTGCGGGTTCGAAGCCCCCAAATGGCTGGGACGATGTCCCTCGTGCGGCGAGTGGAACACCTTCACCGAGGAGATCATCGCCCGTGAAAGCGGTTCGGTTGCGGCTACGGCTGCGGGTCCCCTGCCCGCGGCGAAGCCCCAGCGGGTGAAGGACATCCGCGAGAGCGAGCACATCCGGATCGACCTCGGGAATGCCGAGGTCAACCGGGTGCTGGGCGGCGGCATGGTCCCCGGGTCGCTGGTCCTGGTGGGCGGCGAGCCGGGCATCGGCAAATCGACGCTCTCGCTGCAGATCGCACTGGCGGCCAACGGACTGAAAACCCTTTACGTCTCGGGCGAGGAGTCGGCCGAGCAGATCAAGATGCGCGCGGCACGGATCGGGATCGGCAACGACGAGTGTCTGATCTATCCCGAAACGCTGTTGGAGAACATCGTGGCGCAGATCGCCGAGCACCGTCCCGACCTGGTGGTGATCGACTCGATACAGACCATCTACACCGATCTGCTGGATTCGTCGGCGGGAAGCGTGTCGCAGATCCGCGAGTGCGCGGCGACGCTGCTGAAATACGCCAAGTCGACCGGAACGTCGATCTTCATCATCGGACACATCACCAAGGACGGCACGATAGCCGGGCCCAAGATACTCGAACACATCGTCGACGTGGTCCTGCAGTTCGAGGGCGACAGCAACAACATCTACCGCATTTTGCGGGGCATCAAGAACCGTTTCGGCGCCACGTTCGAAATCGGCGTGTTCGAAATGCTCGACGCCGGGCTCCGGGGAGTCGACAACCCGTCGGAGATCCTGCTGACCCACTACGAGGAACCGCTTTCGGGCATCGCCGTGGGGGCTTCGGCCGACGGCGTGAGACCCTATCTGATCGAGGTGCAGGCGCTGGTGAGCGGTGCGGCCTACGGCACGCCCCAGCGTTCGACGACGGGCTACGACGGGCGGCGCATGAACATGCTGCTGGCCGTGCTGGAGAAGCGCGTGGGCATGAAGATGTTCCAGAAGGACGTGTTCCTGAACTTCGCGGGCGGATTCAAGGTCGCCGACCCGGGGCTGGACCTCGCGGTCGTGGCGGCGGTCATCTCCTCCTACTACGACCGTCCCGTGTCCGACGGGGTCTGCTGTGCGGGCGAAATCGGCCTCTCGGGCGAGGTGCGCCCGGCACCCCGCACCGAACAGCGCATCAGCGAGGCGGCACGGCTGGGATTCAGGCGTATCATCGTCTCGGGCTATCTGGCCAAAGGCGGCAAGCGTCCCAAAGGGATCGAGGTGGTGCCGATAAACAGCATCGACCAGCTCCCGCGGGCGCTTTTCCTGGAATCCCTTTAGGAAAGAACCGCCCGCGGCGTACCCATATCCATCGTAAACGGGCCGGAAATCGCACCGGCATGGAACGGATTTTGCTTTTGTTACGGGTAAAAACCGGAACGAAATGCAAAAGAGAATAGTCATACTGGGCGGCGTGGGATTCATCGGCACCCACCTGTGTCTGCGTCTGCTGGACGAAGGGCACGAAGTTTTCTGCGTGGACGTACGCGACGTCGCCAATTCGCCGCTGCTGCGCGATATGCCTCCTCACCCGGGGTTCCGGTATGTCCGCCACAATATCGTCCAGCAATTCGGAATCCGCTGCGACGAAATTTACAACCTCACCTCGCCGTCGCGCGTACGCTACAACAAGGCACTTCCCGTCGAAACGCTCAAAGTCAGCATGCTGGGGTCGGTAAACGCCCTCGACACGGCGCGCACGGAGCACGCCCGCATCCTCTTCGCCTCGGCGGGCGACGTCTATGCCGTCAACTGCCGGGATACCTCCGAGGAGGTCAGCGCATGCTCCACGCACCGCATCCTCGCCGAGGGCAAACGCGCGGCGGAGGCGATGCACCGCGCCTACCAGAACGAATTCGGGGTCGACGCCCGCATCGCCCGCATATTCAACACCTACGGCACCGGCGCCGACCTGATGGACCAGCGCGTGGTGATGAAGATGATCGTCGCAGCGCTTCAGAACCGCGACATTCCGGTCAACGGCAGCGGCGAACAGCTGCGGACTTTCTGCTGGGTCGAGGACATCGTGGACGGACTGGTGCGGCTGATGGACGCCCCGCCGACCGAAACCACGCGCACGATCAATTTCGGCAGCAGCCACGAAGTCTCGATCCGCACGCTGGCCGAGAAGATCATCTCCCTGACGGGCAGCCGTTCGCAGATCGTGCACACCGACGCCCGCATCGACGACGTGCAGCGCCGCACGCCCGACATCTCGGCGGCGCGCCGCGAACTGGGATGGACGCCCCGCACGCCGCTGATCGAAGGGCTGCGCCGGACGATCAGCTACGTCGAAAAGGAGCTCGCCGAAAGGACCCGTGCGGGAATAACGTGGGTGGAGATAAGTTGAATCCGAAAAGGCTGCGACCATGAAAGACTTCGACAAGATCATCTGGCGGGATGCGCTGACGCTGGTGGACTTCTTCGCCACCTGGTGCGGACCCAGCCAGGCGATACACCCCGAGATCGACAAATTTCAAAAACGGATGAACGGCCGCGCGGATGTCTACCGCATGGACATCGACGACCCCGATCTGGCGGAAGTCGTGCGGCGCTACAACATCATGTCGGTCCCCACGCTGATGTTCTTCCGGCGCGGCGAAGTGCTGTGGCGCGAAAGCGGACGGGTGGACTACGGACACCTGGTGCATGTGCTCGACGAACTCGAAAATCGCGAACAAGTACCGCTGTAGGTTTACAGACGCCACTCCAGCTCGCCGCGGAGGTATTCCGCGGCAGGGGACGAATCCAACGAACCGGCTGCGCGGAGTACCGCCTGCCGGTTTTCGTCGTTCAGGGAACCTGCGGCGGTCAGCAATGCCGCGGCGCCCTGCGCCAACAGCCGTGCGGCAAAGGCGTCGTCAGGCGCGCCGCAGCGCACGGCTTCGACGGCCGGGGCGATCCACGCCGGCGACGGGTGCGGGACACGGGCGGCGGCCATCAGGGCGGCATACCGCCGGAGGCAGGGGGCGTCCGGGGCGGTCCACGCTTCGAAGAGCGCAGGCAGGGCATCCGAACGGCTCAGCAGGGCGAAAGCAGCCTCCTCGGCCAGCTCTGAGTTCGACAGTCCGTCGCCCCAGAAAGCGAATTCGTCGGGCGCAAACCGCGCCGGATCGGCGACATGGAATGCCGCGAGCCGCAGGCAGCGGACATCCTGCAGGTAGAGGTATCGGGCAAATTCATGGTCGGTGCCTTCGGCGCGCGCCAGCGAGCGGAGCGTCGGGAGGCTGACGCCGTAGTTCAGACCGCAGGGTTTGCCGTAGAAGCGCATCGAATCGGCCACGGCGCCGTTGCGCTCGCGGCGGAACGCCCCGAGCAGCGCGGCCATCCGGGAGGTGAAATCCATATCCGGTGCGGGATTATTTGCGGCGCGGCAGGGCTACGTTGATCGTGCGTCCGAATTCGAAGACCGGAAGCACGGCACGGGCATATTCGCGGCCGCCCGAGAGTACGGTGCAGACCGAAGGATCGGCGATGCGGCACGCCACGACCGAGGTCTCCTTCGGACCGGCTTCGAGGTCGCACTTCGTATTGCCCGAAGGCTCGATCTGCAGCAGCACGATGTCGCCCGAAAGGTCGCTGTCGGGCAGCAGTCCGGCCGCCGGGCTGAAACGGCAGACGATATACTGTTTCTTGTCCGCCTGCGGATAGACCGCATAGCGGCGGGTCTCGGTAGAAACGGTGCGCTTGCCGAGGAACAGTTCCAGATAGCTCTGTTCCATGCGGTCGATTTCGGCCAGGGCGGCCTTGAGCCCCTCGCCGAAGACGTTCTCCCCGGCTTCGCCCGTGATGAGCTCGATCCGGTGGCGGCGCAGCGAGAAAATCCGGTCGGCGGCGGCACGCGCGGCGTCTTCCAGCGCGGGGGTCGTCATGTCGGTCTTGTCGGGCTGCAGGCGCGCGAACTCTTCGTCGGAGGCAGCGTGGTTGAACGTGCGCATCGAAGCGGGCGCGGGAGCCCCGGCGTTGAGATAGGTATCGCGGTCCAGCAGGGCGATCTGCGCCCCGGTGATGCTCCACGTCGTCTTGTCGGCCAGCGGAGCGCGCACCCCGAGGTACTTCTGCGCATAACGCGCATAAGGTCCCGTAAGTATCCGGTCGCACTCGACCGTGACGTCCACGGCGAGGATCGTGCGCGGCTGGGCGACGGAGACGCCCGAAGCGGTCTCGCTCACGCCCTGCAGGGCGATGTATGGGTTCTGTGCCGATACGCCGCCCGTGAGCAGCAGGGCAAATGCCAGAAGTCTGAGTTTCATGGTCCGAGTCTTTTTATTGCAATACGACAAATGTAACTTTTTTTCGCGAGCCTTCAAAATTTCAGGTAAAAATCGCGGGTAAGCGTGCGGTATTCGGGGGTATAGCACTCGTGTTCGCCCGTGCCGACGACCAGTTCCGAGGTTTCGGGCACGGCCGCAACACCCTCCCCGCGGACGAACTCCATCAGCGCCCGTTTGGCCGGGCGGCGGGGCGTGGTGCGGACATCGGTGCGGCGCACGAGGGCCAGCCGTCCGGCGCAGACCGCGAGGAACCGCGCGGCCTCGGCCGTAGGGAGAATCACGGCGAAGCTGCCCGCAGGGGCCAGCAGTCGGAGCACGGAGTCGCGCAGAGCGTCGTAAGGCAGGTGCACGGCATGGCGCACCGCGGTGCGGCCCTCGTCGGGACAGGTGAGCGAATCGACGAAAAACGGCGGATTCGAGACGATCAGGTCGAAGCCCTCCGGCGCCGCGAACTCCTGCACGGGACACCGCTCGAAAGCCACCCTGCCGCCCCACGGCGAGGCGTCGGCATTCTCGCGGGCCTGCGAGACGTCGTCGATATCGACACCTGTAATATATGCCTCCGGAGCCCGCTGGGCCAGCATCAGGGCGATCAGTCCCGTGCCGGTGCCGATGTCGAGCATCCGCCGGTCGGAGGGCCGCACCCCGGCCCAGGCGCCCAGCAGAACGCCGTCGGTGCCGACCTTCATCGGGCAGCGGTCCTGGCGAATGGTGAATTGCTTAAAACAAAACATCGGCAAATATCTTTTTCCCGAACATATCACTAAAAACCGGCTTTTAGCC
>CATKXN010000133.1 GCA_949840605.1 uncultured Alistipes sp. | reverse complement strand
AACCGTTTTCGATGGCCGGGCCGATGCCGAATTTGATGCCCGGGTAGAGCGCCTCGAGGGCTTCGGCCAGCAGGTGCGACGAGGTGTGCCAGAAAGCGTGCTTGCCCTCTTCATCGTCCCATTTGTAGAATTTGACCGAAGCGTCGGCTTCGATCGGGCGCGTCATGTCCACCGTCGCGCCGTTTACCGAGGCCGCGAGCGAGTCGGCAGCTAAACGAGGGCTGATGCTCTCTGCGATCTGGTAAGCAGTAGTCCCTTCGGCGTATTCTCTGACGGAGCCGTCGGGAAAAGTGATTTTGATCATTTGTTTGTATAAATTAAGTTTTCGGGGCCTTCGGCGCTTCCACAATTACGAGACGGAATACGCCTCCGGGGTACCCGGTGTTTTCGTTCAGTCTTCCTTTTCGGTCTGCGGCAGGTCCTTGACCGAGACGTCGCGGCCGCCGCGTTCGCGCTCGGCGTGCTGCAGCGGATTGCGTGTCCATTCGGCCCATGCGCGGCGGTGCTCCACGATGTCGATAGCCGTGTAGATCGCGTTGCGCATCGACTGCGGGTCGGCCTTGTCCTTCCCGGCGATGTCGAACGCCGTGCCGTGGTCGGGCGAGGTTCTGACGGCCGGAAGTCCCGCCGTGAAATTCACGCCGTCGGGCGAGAGCGTCTTGAACGGCGCCAGCCCCTGGTCGTGGTACATGGCCAGGATGCCGTCGTATTTGGCGTATCCGCCGCCGGCGAAAAGTCCGTCGGCCGCAAAGGGCCCGAAGGCCAGCACGCCCTGGCCGAACGCCTCGACGACGGCCGGCTTGATGATCTCCTGCTCTTCGCGTCCCAGCAGCCCGCCGTCCCCGGCGTGGGGATTGAGGGCCATGACGGCGATGCGCGGTTCGACGATGCCGAAGTCCTCGACGAGCGAGCGGCGCAGCGTGTGCAGGTCCTTGACGATCCGTTCCTTGGTGATGCTGCGGGCGATTTCCGAGACGGGGATGTGCTTGGTGACCAGTCCCACGCGCAGCACGTCGCTGCACATGATCATCATCGCCTCGCCCCCGAATTCCGCGGCCAGGTATTCGGTGTGCCCCGTGTGGCGGAAGTCGTCGGCCTGCACGGTCTCCTTGTCGAAGGGGGCCGTGACGACGGCGTCGAGATGTCCCTCCTTCAGGTCGCGCACGGCGGCGCACAGCGCCTCCACGGCGGCGCGGCCCGCATCGGCCGCAGCTTTGCCCGGGACGATCTCTGCCCCCTGGCCGCAGGCCGCGAGGTTGACTTTGCCGCGGCGTGCCTCGGCGGCCGAAGCCACGGGATGGAAGGGGATCGGTTCGATCTCCGCAATGGTATTTCGGTAATAGGCGGCGGCTTCGGGCGAACCGTAGACGACGGGGGTGAAGAGCTCCGTCATGCGCGGGTCGGCGAGCGTTTTGAGGATGACCTCCCAGCCGATGCCGTTCGTATCGCCTTGCGTGATGCCTATTCTGAGTTTGTGTTCCGGCATAATTAATTTTGTTTCAACTTACAAAGGTATAAAATATTCAGAATACGCAAGGCCTCGGACGCGATAAAATGAATTTTTGCATCGCATGGCGTCCGCAGGTGCAATTTTTGATTACCTTTGTTGCAAGCTGTCTGTGAGGACTGCCGTTATTTTGGAATAAAAGCGCATCGGCTTTTTTCTTACCGTCGAAAATTGGACACTTTCGCGTAACGTAAGGAACAAAGGTTGATGCTCTCGCTGTTTTTCGGCTTGGTCATTTGCCGCATTCTACGTTACGGGTCGTCCAATACCTCGACGGTGGAGCAGCATTTCTGCCCGCGCTTTTTTCCGCTAACGAGTTGCGAAAAATGAGAAAGAGTAAGCGAAAAACGGCGAAATGCAATGCTGAATTCGTTGAAACGGTCTTCGTACTGATGTTCGAGACGTTCTGGATGGCGCCCTATGATCCGCGGAAGAGCGATCCGGTGCTGGCCTGCTTCGAACGGCGTGCGCGCTATGCGTCGGTGCTGTTGGGCAAGACCGATTTCGCCTCGGCGACCGAGGCGCAGTTGTATGAAGTGAGAAGGGCTGTCGCCGAACTGGAGGATGCCGTGCGGCAGATAGGCGGGGCCGGACTGTTCCCGCGCGCGGATTGTTCCGAAGCGTTGGAACGGGTCCGCAGGATCAGGGACGTGCTGCCTGCGGGATGCGCCGCCGGAACTCTGCGCAGATGATTCCCGTCGCCACGGCGACGTTCAGGGATTCCGAACCCCGGCGGTCGGCCGGCCAGGGCGGGATGAAGAGTTTGCGGGTGACGGCGCGCGCCACCGGTTCCGTGACGCCGCGTCCTTCGTTGCCCATCACCACGATCCCCTCCGGCGTGAGCTCCGTGCCATAGATGTTCTCCCCTTCCAGAAAAGTCCCGTATACGGGAATCTCCCGCGCGGCGGCCGCGGCGAGACACGCGGCGAGCGCCGTGTAGTGGACCCTCACGCGGATGACGGCACCCATCGTGGCCTGCACGACCTTGGGGTTGAAGCAGTCGGCCGAACCCGGGGAGCAGACGATGTCCGTGATGCCGAACCAGTCGGCCAGGCGGATGATCGTCCCGAGGTTGCCGGGGTTCTGCACGTCGTCCAGCGCCAGCGTCAGCCGGCCTTTCAGCGTCTCCGTTTCCAGTTCGTAACGGGGTATCTCGACCATTGCCAGCGAGTTGCCGGCGGTTTTCAGCAGCGAGAGGCGCTCCATGTCGCGCGGGGCCACGGTCTCGACCTCCGGGCCTTCGAAAATCCCTTCCAACGCGAAAATCTTGCGTACCCGCAGGTGCGAGGCGCGCAGTTCGCCGATGAGTTTCTCCCCTTCGGCGACGAACAGTCCGTGTTCGGTGCGGCCGCGCTTGTCGGCCAGTGCGCGGACGAGTTGTATTTCGGCTTTGGTCATCGTTCTTTTTCGATGTCGTAAGTGATACCCTCGGTGGCGGGATAGCTCTCGGGGAAGAGCGCGCGCGCCTCTTCGACCAGCTGCGTCTCGTCCTTGTAACGCGACGAATAGTGACCGATCACGAGCCGCCGGGCGCCCGCTTTCAGGGCCGCCTTCGCGGCGTCCGCGGTGGTCGAGTGCCCCCGGTCTTTGGCCGTCCGCTGCTCCGTGGCGGCATAGGTCGCCTCGTGATACATCAGGTCGACCCCCTTGCAGAGTCCCGCGGCCTTGGCCGAAAAGTTGGTGTCCGACAGGTAGGCGTACGAACGCGGCGCATAGGGGCGGTAGGTCAGGCAGGGGTTGGGGATCACCTCGCCGGAATCCAGCACGACGTCCTCGCCCCGCTTGGCGGCGGTGATCTGCGCGATCGTGAGGCCGTATTTGGCGATTTTGAACTTTTCGACGTTCAGCGGCGGCTCTTTCTCCCGGAAGAGGAACCCGGCGCACGGCACGCGGTGGCGCAGCGGGATGCTCCACACCTCGAGCGTGCGGTTCTCCATCAGCAATGCGTGCTTGGTGGTGTCGACCTCGGTCCACGCTACGTCGTAAGGCAGTTCGCTGTCGAAATAGCGGAGGTGGCAGGCCAGAATCTCCCCGAACGGCGCCGGGGCGAAGACCCGCAGCGGGGTCCTGCGGCCGTAGAGCGCCAGCGTCGAGATGAGCGGGAACAATCCGAAAACATGGTCGCCGTGGAGGTGCGAGATGAACACGGCGCGGATTTTCAGCGGATTGATGCCGTAGCGGACCAGCTGCTGCTGCACGCCCTCGCCCGCATCCACGAGGTAATACTGTTCGTGGACGTTGACCGCCTGGGCCGACGGATGCCGGCTCACGGTGGGCTTCGCCGAGGAAGAGCCTAATATAGTGACTGAGAAACTCATTGCGTTTCGATTTTATGGGACGCCTGCGGCACCTCGCCGGTTCGTCCCGAATGGGAAATACGTCGGTATGTCCCATCCGTGCCGGACTGCGCGATGCACCGCATCCGCCTCCCTAAAATCAAAAATGGTTTACATTAGCAGAAACCGTTCGCAGTCCAGGGCGGCCATACATCCCGACCCGGCGGCCGTGATGGCCTGGCGGTAGTGGGGATCGCGGACGTCGCCGGCGGCGAAGACCCCTTCGACGCTCGTCTTCGACGTCCCCGGCTCGACCTTGACATATCCTTCGGCGTCGAGCGCCAGCTGCTCGCGGAAAAGCTCCGTATTGGGATGGTGGCCGATGGCCAGGAAGAATCCCGCGATGTCGATCTTCGTCTCCGTGCCGTCGTTCCTGCGCAGCAGGGCGCCCGTGACGCCCGAATCGTCGCCCAGCACCTCGGCGGTGTTGTGCTCGAACAGCACCTCGATGTTGGGGGTGTTGAACACCCGCTGCTGCATCGCCTTCGAGGCGCGCAGGTGGGGTTTGCGGACGATCATGTAGACCTTGCGGCAGAGCGACGCCAGGTACGTAGCCTCTTCGCAGGCCGTGTCGCCGCCGCCGACCACCGCCACGTCCTTCTTGCGGTAGAAGAACCCGTCGCAGGTAGCGCAGGCACTGACGCCCTGGCCGCGGAACCGGGTTTCGGAGGGAAGTCCGAGGTATTTGGCCGTGGCTCCCGTGGCGATGATGAGCGTCTCGGCCTTGAGTTCCCGGGTGCCGTCGACGACCACATGGAACGGACGCGACGCGAGATCCACGCGCGTGATGGTCCCCGTGCGGATGTCGGCGCCGAAGCGCTGGGCCTGCCGGCGCATCCGGTCCATCAGGTCGGGGCCCGTGACGGCGTCGGGATGTCCCGGGAAATTCTCGACGTCGGTCGTCGTCGTAAGCTGCCCGCCCGGCTCGATGCCTTCGTAGAGCACCGGAGCGAGGTTTGCGCGCGAGGTATAGATGGCGGCGGTGTACCCGGCGGGCCCGCTGCCGATGATCAGTACTTTAACTGCTTCTTCCATATCGGTTTGTTTTTTGAGTTCCGTTCGGCCGGCGGCCTGCCGCAGGGCGGCGGGAGCCGGTTCGGTCAGTTGGGTTTATTCATTATTCGTACCGAATTCCGTCAGCTGCCGTCCCAGGTAGTCGAATTCCGCCCAACGGCCGTTCCGGCGCACCCGGACGATGCTTTCGGCCGGGATATAATCCACGATCTCGTATTCGGGCGGGATGACGTAGTTTCCGTTCCGGTCGATGAGCCCCATGCCGCCGGGCGTCTCGACCTCGGCGCGCCCTTCGCGGAAGTCGCCGGCCCAGGTGAAGCGCGGCGCGATGACGGGATTGTTGTCCGTATCCACGAACCCGAATCCCTCGTCGTCCTCGACGCAGACCAGCCCTTCGAACACGTGGCTCGTCCAGCGGTGTCCGGTCAGGCGGCGCAGCGGGGCGTATTCGGCCGCGACGTCCGAGACCTGCATCGGACCGCCCGCGTCGCGGACCTGCCTGCGCAGGCTTTCGAACGCTTCGGCGTCGCCGTCGGCCGTACCGAAACGGGCGTCGTGGTAGCGCAGGGGGATGAACCGGCCGCCGCACCAGCGCAGGTTGTCCGCCCGGAGGTTGTTGTGCGAGAAGCCCAGTTCGCGCAGGGCGGACTGGAGTGCGCCGAGCCCTTCGAGCAGCCGTTCGGCGGGTTCCGTCAGCAGCGCCTCGGCGAAACTCCGGCCTGCGGGCAGGTGCTGGAGCACCAGGTCGCAGGACTGCGGATGCTCCGCGGCGTCCACCCAGCGGAGTTCGTTCCGCAGAATGCGGTATTCGGCGAGCCACTCCGTGTTGAGGCGGCCCGCCTGCGATGCCGTTCGCTCGACGGCGGCCAGCGCCGCGGGAGATAACGGCAGCGAGAGCAGCCACCGCCGGCCGCGCCAGACGATCTCGGCCTCGGCGAAGCGCGTCGTGCGCATCAGCTGCGGAATGCCGCCCGCGTCCGTCGCGGGACGGGCGTCGGTGAGCGTCGCGAATGAGATTTCGGGCGTCTGGAGCGCCTGTATGAAGGTGTGCAGAGTCGGTGTCATGGTCATTCGGTTTTTACGCTGATGGAACCGATGTTGAGCATCGTGATAAGCTGTTCGGCCGAAGCGTTGTAGCTCATGCCGCGGAACGGCGGCATGGCGCCGGGGCCTTTGGCCTCGCGGATCGCCTCGTCGAACACTTCGGGCATGGGGCTCGAACAATCGTAGAGCACCGCGGCATAGCGGTTGGGGTAGCCGGCCTCCTCCGCCGTGGGAAAGAAGACCGTCTGCGGGGTGTCGCCCGCAGCGATGTGGATGTTCACGAGCAGCACGCTCCCGTCGGCCGTTCGCAGCGACTTGATCTGCTCGGCCACGGCGCGGAGATCGCCGTCGTCGCAGTCGGTGGCTTCGCCGTCGGTGATGTTGAAGACGATGGGCGGGAAACTCTCCGCATGGGCCGGGTCGGCGCACCAGGCCGCGGCGATGTCGCGCACGCGCCGCAGCGCTTCGCACATCGGGGTCTGGCCCGCGGCCTCGGGCTCCACCCATGCCGGGGTCGAGATTTCGCGCAGGGCGTTGCTGCCGTCGGGAAGACGGTACTCCACGAGCTCGGTCTTCATCGGCGGCTCCCCGGCGGCCAGTTCCGCCACGGAGATCACCTCCCGTCCACCCGGAAGCAGGGAGTAGACCTCGTCGTCGCCCGAATAGCCCAGTACGGCGATGTCGTAGTAGTTGCGCACGCCGTCGCTGCGGCGCGCCCGCTCGATCAGCATGCCGTTGGTGATCGAGGCCACGGCGTCGGCCTTGGTCATCTGACGTCCGCGGTAGCGGATCTTCTCGGCCATCGATCCCGAACCGTCGATGACGAAGATGAAAGCCGTGCGGTGGGTGCGTGTGATGCTCTGTGTATACATAGTTCGAATTATTTCAGTCCGCGGACCGTGTAGTAGTCCTCGCGCCGGTCGTCGTCGTTGTCGCAGTCGAGGCCGTAGCTGACGGCCATGTCGAGCGAGCAGTCGCGGTCGCGGTCGGCGTCGGTGGTGCGGCGCATCGCTTCGTGGGCGTGGCGGCCTGCGGTCACGGCGTCGTTCAGCTCCCCGGCCGACGGCACGCGGCCCAGCATCGAGGCGTAGACCTGCACCGCCCAGCTGTGGGCGTAGTCGTCGTAGTGTACGGCGAAGACCCGGAAGCGGTTGTCTACGGCAGCCGTCGTCGTGAGTTCGCCGCGGTCCACGGCGTCGAGAATCGCCACGACCTCGCGGCGCGTGATGTACTGTCCGGCCAGGTCGAGCCAGCGTCCGCCGCCGTCGTAGTGCGGATCGAAGCTCCCCTTGTCGAGCATCGCCCCCAGCGCCGCCACGATGGCCTTGTTGTAGAGCTTCAGCCCGCGGCGCAACGCCGTGGCGCGGATGATGGCTTTGTTGCAGGTGTAGACCTGGGCGTCGGGATCGCGTTCTTCGAGCCCGTGGAGGATGTTCACGGCCTCGACCATAGCGCCTGCGACATAGGGGTTGTACTCC
This sequence comes from uncultured Alistipes sp., assembly GCA_949840605.1. Next base: position 319 of record CATKXN010000133.1, on the reverse strand, counting down.
TCGAAGTTGATGACGTCGCGGCAGACCGAACGCCGGTCGCGGGCCGGCCACTTCTCGATGTCGCGCACGGCGCCGAAACTGTTGAGGTTGGCGCCCGGCATCAGGTGGGAGTGTCCGTCCTTTTCGATCAGGTACGAGTAGGGGAACGCCGAAGTGTCGTGGTGGTAGGAGTGATGCCCCATGACCATCGTGAAGGCCCCTTCGAGGGCCGGCGACATGATGTAGGCGCTCGAGGCGAACTTGCAGCCCCTGAGGTGCACCGCCTGGTGCACGGCGCCGCTCTTGAAGAGGTGGTTGCTCTGGTTCGAGCCGCTGCCGG
>CATKXN010000132.1 GCA_949840605.1 uncultured Alistipes sp. | reverse complement strand
AACGCACGCCGTACTCCCTGATCCAGCGATCGACGCGCTCCTGCAATTCCTTGATTTCCATCTTATTTTATTCTTATCAGATTCAGCCCGTCGCGCAGCGGGACGATGACGTTCTCCACCCGTGCGTCTTCGGCGACCGTGCGGTTGAACTCCACGAGCGCCTGCGTGTGGCGGTCGTTGTGCGCGATAGGCTGCACGACCTTTCCCGACCAGAGGATGTTGTCGGCGATGAGCACCGAGCCGCCGTGCACCAGCGGTCGTCCGCCGTCGTCGCCCATCAGCATCCGGTAGTAGGCGGGGTATTCGCGCTTGTCGCCGTCGATGAACACCAGGTCGAATTCTCCGCTCAGCTTCGGAGCGATTTCGAGCGCCGAGCCGATGTGGAGCGTGATTTTGTGTCCGTGGGGGCTGCGGGCGAAATACGAGCGGATGAACTCCTCCTGCTCGTCATCCACCTCGACGGTGTGCAGTACGGCTCCCTCGTCGAGACCCGCGGCCATCGAGAGCGCCGAATAGCCCGTGAAGGTCCCGATTTCGAGCACTCTCCGCGGCCGCATCATCCGCACCAGCATCTCCAGCAGGCGGCCCTGAATGTGCCCCGAGAGCATCCGCGGCGCCACGGCCCGCAGGTTGGTTTCGCGGTCGAGCTCGTGCAGCAGCTCCTCTTCGGGAGCCGATAAATCATGCACGTATTTTTCGAGAGGGTCCATCTATTCCCGGTAAAATCCGTGTTTGTTGAATGCGTACGACGCGGTGATCTGTTCCGGCGTGTCGGCCCCGAGCGCGAGCAGGCATTCGCGGGCGAATTCCAGGTATCCCGAGCCGTTGGCCGTCACGATACGGCCGTCGCGCACGGCCTGACGCTCCCGGTAGAGTCCGGCGCCCGTGTAGTTCGCGCCGCCCCACTCCCGGAGCATTTCGAGCGTGTTTCCGGTGTGCTCCGCGGCGTTCAGGAATCCGTGTGCCGCGAGAAACGACGCGGCGTTGCAGATGGCGCCGACGAGCGCTCCGCGCGACAGAGCTTCCCGCACCAGCGGGACGATCCGTTCGGCTTCGGGCGTCGCCCACCCCATGCCGCCGACGAGTATCACCCCGGCGCAGTCGTCCGGCAGTGTCTCCGTCCCGCAGTCGGGGGTGACGGTCATGCCGCCGATCGAGCGCACGGGAACTCCCCCGGGCGTCGCATAAAGCACGGTGTGGCTTCCCGGTCGTCCCGGCATGACGCCGCCGCGGAGAGCCGGTGCGAGGACCGCCGCCTCCCAGTCGGCGAAATCGCCGAGCAGAACGAACAATACGGTTTTCATCTTATTTGTAGATTAATCGTGACATATTCGAAAATACCGCTTCGGCGACCTCGGTCAGCTGTGCGGCCGTCAGGTCGCGGACCTTGGCGTAGACCTGCTCCATAGTGTCCACGTCGTCGTGGACCAGCAGGCTTTTGCCCGCGCCGAGCATGTAGCTCTCGTTGCTCTCGCTCGAAATGGCCAGCTGGGCGATGAACTGCTTCTTGGCCATCGACAGCTGCCGGGCCGAGAGGGGCGCGGTGCGGAGTTTCCGCAGCAGGCCGTCGATCAGCTCGACGCATTGTTCCGCATGGCTGTGGTCCGAACTGAAGTAGATGGCCGCGATCCCCGTGTCGCCGTAGGGCGTGTAGCTGGCCTCGATGTTGTACGACAGTCCGTTCTTTTCGCGCAGGACCACGTTCAGCAGCGAATTGGCGCACGGTCCTCCGAGGATGTTCGTGAGCAGCGCCAGCGGCAGCCGCTGCTCCTCGCCGATGCCGCAGGCGCGGTTGCCGATGATGCAGTGGGTCTGGTGGGTATGCTTCACGACCGTCTTTTCGAACGGCGCGCAGGCTGCGGGCGCGGCCCGTTCGAATCCGCGCGACGTCGCCGGGCGGTCGACGAAATAGCGGGCCGCCACCGCTTCGGCGGCTTTGGCCGAGAAGTTGCCGATCGACGAAAAGACCATCTGGTCGGTGGTGTGCGTGCGTGCCGTGAAGGCGCGGATCGCGTCGCCGTCGTAGCGCATCAGCGACGCTTTGCGGCCCAGAATGTTGTGCCCCAGCTCCGAATCCGCGAAAAGCAGGTCCTCGAAAGTGTCGTAGATCATCTCGGCGGGCGAATCCTTGTAGGTGTTGATCTCGTCGGCGATCACCTCCTTTTCGCGTTCCAGCTCCCGGTCGGGGAACGTCGAATGAAAGGCGATGTCGGCGATCAGCTCCGCGGCCTTGGCGAAATCGCCCCGGAGCGTCGTGGCGTGCAGCGTCGTATCTTCCTTGGTGGTGAATGCGTTCAGCTCCCCGCCGAGATTCTCCAGCCGGCAGTTGACCTGCCAGGCGCGGCGGTGTTCGGTGCCCTTGAAAAAGGCGTGCTCCGTAAAATGCGCCAGCCCGTACTGGTCGAGATGCTCGTCGCGGCTCCCGGCGCCGATCACCAGCGCGCAGTGCGCCACTGATCCCTTCACCTGGCGGTGGATGCCGCGGATGCCGTTGGGCAGTCTGTATGTGAAAAATTCCATTTTGGTCGCTTAAAGTTTGGTCCTGAGGCGCAGGAACTCGCCCGTGTGGCTTCCGGGGCGCTTCTCCAGCTCGCGGGGCGTCCCTTCGAACACCACGCGTCCGCCCGCCGTGCCCGCCTCGGGTCCGAGGTCCACGACCCAGTCGGCGCACTTGATGATGTCCATGTTGTGCTCGACGATCACGATCGTATGGCCGCGCTGGATCAGGGCGTTGAAGGCCGCCAGCAGTTTCGAGATGTCGTGGAACTGCAGTCCCGTCGTGGGCTCGTCGAAGATGAACATCACCCCGCCCTGCGCCGAATCCTTTGTCAGGAACGACGCCAGCTTCACGCGCTGGCTCTCGCCGCCCGAGAGCGTCGACGACGACTGTCCGAGCCTGATATACCCCAGTCCCACGTCCTGCAGCGGTTTCAACCGCTCGACGATTCGCCGGCAGGTCGAATTCTTCTCCTCCTCGCCGAAGAACGCGATGGCGTCGTCCACGGTCATCTCCAGCACGTCGCAGATCGACTTGCCGCGGTATTTGACCTCCAGCACCTCGTCGCGGAAACGACGTCCGCCGCACGCTTCGCAGACCAGCTCCACGTCGGCCATGAACTGCATCGAGACCTTGATGACGCCCTCGCCCTGGCACTCCTCGCAGCGTCCTCCCGCGATGTTGAACGAGAATGCCGAGGCTCCCAGTCCGTTGTGCTGGGCATAGGGCTGGTCCGAGAAGAGTTTTCGGATTTCGTCGTAGGCTTTGATGTAAGTCACCGGATTCGAGCGCGACGACTTGCCGATGGGGTTCTGGTCGACCATTTCGACCGATTTGAGCAGCTGCACGTCGCCGGCCAGCCCGTCGAAATCCCCCGGTTTGACCCCCGTGTCGTACAACATGCGCCGTAGCGCCGGGTAGAGAATGCCTTTTGCCAGCGATGATTTACCCGAACCGCTGACGCCCGTGATGCAGGTCATTACGCCCAGCGGAATCCTTACGTCGATGTTGCGCAGGTTGTTTTCCCGGGCGCCTTTGACGGTTATCGAGTTGCTCCACCCGCGTTCGGTCGCCGGAACGGCTATCTCGCGCCGTCCCGTGAGGTAGTCGGCCGTGAGGCTCTTTTTGCTCTTCAGCAACTGCGGCAGCGTGCCGCTGAAAACCACCTCGCCGCCGTTGTAACCCGCCTTGGGGCCGATATCGACGATCCAGTCCGCCGCGCGGATCACCTCCTCCTCGTGTTCCACGACGATCACCGTGTTGCCCAGGTCGCGCAGCTGCTTCAGCACGCCGATCAGGCGGTTGGTGTCGCGCGGATGCAGGCCGATCGAGGGTTCGTCGAGGATGTAGAGCGACCCCGTGAGGTTGCTGCCCAGCGACGTCGAGAGGTTGATGCGCTGGCTTTCGCCGCCCGAGAGGGTCGACGAAAGCCGGTCGAGCGTCAGGTAGCCGAGCCCCACGTCCGCGAGATATTGCAGGCGGCTGCGGATCTCGACGAGGATGCGCGACGCCGTTTTCGTGTCGTGCTCGTCCAGCTCCAGCCCGCCGAAGAAAGCGATCAGTTCGTCCACGGGCATCTTCACCAGATCGGCGATCGTCCTGCCGCCCACACGGACGTACAATGCTTCTTTGCGCAGGCGCGAGCCGCCGCATTCGGGACACGTGGTCTTGCCCGTGTAGCGGGCCTTCATCACCCGGAACTGGATTTTGCGCCGCTCCGTGTCGATGTATTCGAAAAATTCGTCCAATCCGTGGAAATACTGGTTGCCGCGCCACAGCAGGCGTTTCTGCCCGGGCGTCAGTTCGTGGAACGGCGTGTGGATCGGGAAGTCGAATTTCGAGGCGTTCTCCACGAGCTGCTGCTTCCATTTGCGCATCGTCTCGCCGCGCCAGCAGGCTACGGCGTCCTCGTAGATGGTCTTGCTCTTGTCGGGAATCACGAGGTCCTCGTCGATGCCGATCACCTTGCCGTACCCCTCGCACCGGGGGCAGGCCCCCAGCGGGTTGTTGAAGCTGAACAGATGCTCCGAGGGGTGCTCGAACTCGATGCCGTCGGCCTCGAAACGCGACGAAAACTCCCGAACGCCCTCGTCCGTGACGATCTCGCAGATGCCCCCGCCGTAGGAGAAGGCACGGGCCACCGAGTCGCGGATGCGGGTCTGCGAATCCTCGTCCGCGGCGACGCGCATGCGGTCGATCACCATTTTGATGCCTGCGGGGGCCGTGTCGGGGCCGATGCCGGGCAGGATGTCCTCGATGAGTTTCACTTCGCCGTCCGTGTAGACCCTCATCAGGCCCTCCGAGAGCAGCAGCGTCAGTTTCTCGATGATCCCCTGCCCTTCGGCGAGCGCCAGCGGGGCGCCGATCACCACGCGCTGGTCCGCGTGTGCGAGAATCCATGCCGCCACGTCGTCCACGCTGAAACAGCGCACCTCCTCGCCCGAAACGGGCGAAAAGGTGTGTCCGATGCGGGCATATAACAGTTTGAGGTAGTCGTAAATCTCGGTCGTCGTGCCCACCGTCGAACGGGGGTTGCGCGTGTTGACCTTCTGCTCGATGGCGATGGCCGGCGCGATGCCCGTGATGATGTCCACGTCGGGTTTGTTGATCTTGCCGAGAAACTGGCGCGCATAGGCCGAGAGGCTTTCGACGTAGCGTCGCTGCCCTTCGGCGAAGATCGTGTCGAAGGCCAGCGTCGATTTGCCCGAGCCCGAGAGGCCCGTGATGACGACCAGTTTGTCGTGCGGGATCTCGACCTCGATGTTGCGGAGGTTGTGGACCCGCGCACCTTTTATATAGATTGCGTTTTCGTGTTTCATTATGTGTGATTAAAAATTAGAGAACCGTCATTGCGAAGCATCGAAGATGCCGTGGCAATCTGACTGAAACTTTCAAGGTTGCAATTTCGGTGCAGCTTGCCCCGCTCTCTTGCGTTCGTCTGCAATGACGGAAATAAAACAGCGCAAAACTCCCAATTTTTAATTCTTATTTTTTCATTTTTCATTGTCACCATCTGCAATGCTTCCTCCGGCCTTTTTCAGCTTTTCGATAAGCACCTCCGCGCGGCTTTCGCGGATGGTCAGCAGCATGGAGCAGAGGTTGTCGAATGTCTGCGACACCACTTTCGGCTGCTCCTCCTTGACGACCCGCATGACGTCGTTCATCGCCACGTAGGGAAAATCCACCTCTACCGTGCGGTCCACGGTCCTCTCCACGATCTCCGCCGCGGCGATGGCCTCCGCCGCAGACTCCCTGTAGGCGGCGATCAGCCCCGGAACCCCCAGTTTCGTGCCTCCGAAATAACGGACCACGACCACCAGGCAGTCTGTGATGTCGTTCGAAAGCAGCTGTCCGAGGATCGGCTTCCCGGCGGTTCCCGAGGGTTCCCCGTCGTCGTTCGAGCGGAACGCTTCGCCGCGGGGTCCCAGCCGCCAGGCGTAGCAGTGGTGCGTGGCGTCGTAATACTTCTTGCGCAAGGCGTCGAGCCGTTCGCGGATCTCCTCTTCCGAACGCACGGGGTATATCCAGGAGAGGAACTTGCTGCTCCGCTCCCGGCAGGCGGCTTCGGCCGTGGCCGCGACGGTTCGGTAACTGTCGCAGGCCACCGTTATTTCACTTTTCGGAAAAGGCGCTCCCAGCGGATGTTGGCCGGGAAACGCTTGTTGGCATCGAGCGACAGCCAGACGAACGACGCCTTGCCGACGATGTGGTCCTCGGGCACGAAGCCCCAGAAACGCGAATCGGCCGAGTTGTGGCGGTTGTCGCCCATCATCCAGTAGTAATTCATGGCGAAGGTGTATTCCGCGGCTTCCGCGCCGTCGATAAAGATTTTGCCGTCGCGCTCTTCGAGTTCGTGTCCCTCGTAGGCCTCGATGATGCGGCGGTAGAGCGGCAGGTTTTCAGTCGTGAGCCGCACCGTGGCGCCTTTCTGCGGAATCCAGATCGGGCCGTAGTTGTCCTGGCTCCAGCGGGGTTCGTCCCACTGCGGGAATACGCCGTTGTTGGGGGTGTAGATGTAGCGGCGGACCGAGATGACGTTGCTGAGCGCCTTGACTTTTTCGGCGATCTCGTCCGTGAGCGTCATGTAATACCCCGAGCCGTTGCCGGTATACTCCCGGATGCCGAGGTTGTCGATGGCGTACTGCGTGAACGGCGAAGAGGTCTGCACCACGTAGTTGTATTGCAGCCCCGGGACGGGTTCCTGGGGTTTGCCGTTGACGAAGGCCCGGCCGTCGCGGATTTCCAGCGAGTCGCCCGGAATGGCGATGCAGCGTTTGATGTAGTTTTCACGCTTGTCCACGGGGCGGCTGATGATCGTGTACTCCTGGTTGAGGCGTTTGCGCCCCTCCTCCTTGCCGAACGAACGTTCGAATTCACGCACGACGTCGTAATAGGTCACGGCCGGGTCCTCGAGCAGCACCGTGTCCCCCGCCGGGAAGTTGAAGACCACCACGTCGTTGCGGCGGATGGGTTTGAGCCCTTTCAGACGATGATACGGCCACTTGACCGCCTCGGAGAACGATTTCTTGGTCTGCGAGAACGGCATCGTGTGGTGCACGAACGGGAACGACAGGGGCGTGTTGGGCATCTGGGGTCCGTAGGCCACCTTGCTTACGTAGAGGTAGTCGCCCACCAGCAGCGACCGCTCCATCGATGAGGTGGGAATGACGTACATCTGGAAGATGAAGATATGGACCAGCGTGGCGACGACCGTGGCGAAGATGATGGCGTTGACCCACTCGTAGACGGTCTTGTAGACCTTGCTCCGGCGGCACATCTTCACGTTGTGGCTCCACACGTAGCGGTAGAAGAACTTCGTGATGTAGAGGTCGAAGATGATCGGCAGTCCCAACAGCATCCAGAGGTTGCCCGTCCAGACTACGAACCATAGCGTATAGAGCAGTGCGGCGAGTGTGAACCCGACCCATTTGTTGCTTAGCAAGTTTCTGATCTTTCCCATTTTGTATCGGTTGTTTCAACTATTTCAGCAGGTCGTCCATTCCGAAGACGCCCTGTTTGCCGCAGAGGAATTCGGCGGCCACGACGGCCCCCGTCGCCAGCGTGCGGCGGTTTTTGATCGTGTGTTTCAGTTCCAGCATGTCGTCCTCCGACTCGTAGGTCACGGTGTGGATGCCCGGAACGGCGCCTTCGCGCACCGAGCGGATCTCGATCCGGTCGGCTGGCGTGTCCTCGCTGCGCTCCA
>CATKXN010000131.1 GCA_949840605.1 uncultured Alistipes sp. | reverse complement strand
AGGGCCGGCAGGTCCTCGACGCGGTTGTGGACGAAATAGACCTGCCCCCCGCGCGCGAGCTCCGCCTCGACGGCGTCGCGGATGATCTCCTCCGAGAAGACGTGCGACTCGGTGAGGATCGGCTGGCGGTTGGGCGGCGGGGTCGAGATGACCGACAGGTCGCGGGACCCCATCAACGAAAATTGCAGCGTGCGGGGAATAGGCGTGGCGGTGAGCGTCAGCGTGTCGACCGAGACGCTCATCTGCGTCAGTTTCTCCTTGGCCGCAACGCCGAATTTCTGCTCCTCGTCGATGATGAGCAGCCCCAGGTCGCGGAAGACGATCTGTTTGCCCAGTATCTTGTGCGTGCCGATCAGGATGTCGATCCGGCCCGCGGCGAGCTCCTCGCGTATCCGGTTCACCTCTTTCGCGGATTTGGTCCGGTTGAGGTACTCCACGCGCACCGGAAAATCGCGCAGACGTTCGGTGAACGAGCGGTAGTGCTGCAGGGCGAGGATCGTCGTCGGCACCAGCACGGCGACCTGCTTGCCGTCGACGGCCGCCTTGAACGCCGCGCGGATCGCCACCTCGGTCTTGCCGAAGCCCACGTCGCCGCACACCAGCCGGTCCATCGGCTGTTCCGACTCCATGTCCTTCTTGACGGCGGCCGTGGCCGACTGCTGGTCGGGGGTGTCCTCCCATTTGAACGAGGCTTCCAGTTCGTGCTGCAGATAGCTGTCCGGCGAGAAGGCGAAGCCTTTCGACGCCTTGCGCTTGGCGTAGAGGGCGATCAGCTCGCGCGAGATGTCCTTGACGGCTTTCTTGGTGGCGTTCTTGAGCTTCTGCCAGGCGCCGTTGCCCAGTTTGTAGACCTTCGGCGGCTCGCCGTCGCCCGACTTGTAGCGCGAAATGCGGTGCAGCGAATGGACGTTGACGAAGAGCACGTCGCCGTCCTTGTAGACCAGCTTGATCGCCTCCTGCATGCGTCCGTCGCCCGCGGCGATCTTCACCAGCCCGTCGAAACGCCCCACGCCGTGGTCGATGTGCACCACGTAATCGCCCGGACGGAGCTGGTTCAGCTCGGCGACGGTCATCTGCTCGTCGCGCCGGATCTCGCCGTTGATGCGGTAGCGCTGATAGCGGTCGAAAATCTGGTGGTCGGTGTAGAGGCACAGTTTCAGGTCGTTGTCCACGAAACCGGCATGCAGGGTCGTCGACAGCGACCGCACGACGGCCTGCCCGCGGCCGATCTGGTGGAAGATGTTCTCCAGACGCTCGACCTGCGCCTTGTTCTCCGAAAGAATATAGGTGTCGTATCCCCGCCGGGCGTTGCGGATCATGTCGTCCGCCAGCATCTCGAAGTTCTTGTTGAATTTCGGCTGGGGAGCCGTCGAGAACTTGACGCTCGCCGCCGCCGGACGTTCGGGCAAATTGTCCCGCAGGGCGAAAATCCGGTTTCCGGCCAGGTCGGACAGCAGCCCGTTGCGGCTCGTGAGCAGCGAGTCGATCTCCTCGGGACGCTCCATGTCCGCCAGCGTCCGGCGGCGCACGTCGTTGACCCGCCGGAACACGAAATCGGCATCGTAGAACCACCAGGCGGCATCCGCGCCGGCGAACCGCGCCAGCGAGACCTTCGCTGCGGCCGGAGCCCCGGCATTCAGGTCGGGGATGATCTCCACGCGGTCCAGCTTGTCCGACGACAACTGGCTCGAAATGTTGAACCGCCGGATCGAATCGACCTCGTCGCCGAAGAAATCCAGTCGGTAGGGCTTGCTCTCGGAATAGGAAAAGACGTCGACGATACCGCCGCGCACCGAATACTGCCCGGGCTCGTAGACGAAATCCACCCGCACGAAGGCGGCGTCGACAAGCTCCTGCTCCAGCACCTCGATCGAGATTTTGTCTCCCACGCGCACGGAGATCGTCCCTTTTCGGAGCGTCTCGACATCGGCGACCCGCTCGGCGAGAGCTTCCGGATAGGTGCAGACGACCAGGTACCCTTTCCCCGAAAACCCCCGCACGGCATTCATCGTCGCCGTGCGCTGCACCACGCCCTGCGCGTCCTCGGCGCCGTAGACCGCCGAGCGTTTCCACGACGAGGGGAAGAAGCAGACCAGCTCCTCGTCGAGCAGGTTGTAGAAGTCGTTCATCAGGTAGGCCGCGGCATCGCGGTCCTCGGCCACGAAGACGTGCACCCCGCCACACTTCTCGACGGCCGCCGCGGCATAAAACGAAAGAGCACCGCCGACCAGCTCTTCGAGGTGGACGGTAGCACTCCTGTTCCTGTACTCGCGGCACAGTCTGCCGAGGGTCTTCGACCCGCCGGCGAACTGCGCCAGCTGCTCGCGGGCAGTCATGGACAATTAAGAATTAAAAATTAAGAATTAAAATTTGCAGGGGCGGAACCAAAGCCTCAGCCCTCCTCCCCCGCTGCTTCTCTACCCTTTTTCACTCCTCGATTTTCGATTGTCACGGAGCAGATTTTGAGTTTCATGAACCGGACGAGGCAGGAGCATACAGACGTATGTGACTGTCTCGCACGGCGAGGGAAGCTCGAAAGGCGCCCGCGAGAATCAAAAAAATCATTTCTGAATCAGGTCGTTATCCTTTTTGTCGTGGTAATGCACCTCCACGATGCCGACGCTCTGGTCCTCGGCGATTTCGAGGCGCACCTTGTATTTCCACTCCCAGCGGCGGCGCAGCGACCAGAATCCCTTCCGGAGGAAGGCCGCCACATAGGGGCTCACGACCAGTTTGATGAATTTCTGCCCGCGGTCCTGCGTGAGGAACGAGATCTGATTCTCGATCTTCTTGTCCAGCAGCACCGTAGGTTCGATCTTGCCCGTGCCGTTGCACGTCGGGCAGACGTCCGAAACGCTCTCCACGGCCACCGGACGCACCCGCTGGCGGGTGATCTGCATCAGGCCGAATTTCGTCAGCGGCAGCACCGTGTGCTTTGCCTTGTCGGTGGACATCAGCTTGACCATCTCGTCGAACAGCGCCTGCTTGTTCTGCGCCTTGTGCAGGTCGATGAAGTCGATGATGACGATTCCCCCGAGGTCGCGCAGGCGCAGCTGCCGGGCGATCTCCTTCGCCGCGGCGAGATTCACGTCCATCGCGGTCTGCTCCTGGTTGTCCTCGGCCTTGGTGCGGTTGCCCGAGTTGACGTCGATGACGTTCATGGCCTCCGTATGCTCGATGATGAGGTAGGCGCCGCGCTTCAGCGACACGTACTTGGCGAACAGCGACTTGATCTGCTTCGAGATGTCGAAGTTGTCGAAAATGGGCACGTTGCCCCGGTACAGCTTGACGATCTTCTCCTTCTCGGGATCGATCTGCCGGATGTAGCTGCGGATGTCGTTGAACATCGCCTCGTCGTCGACGGCGATCTGCGAAAAGGAGCCGTTCAGCGAGTCGCGGATGATCGTGTTGGCGCGGTTCATCTCGCTCATCAGCTGCGCCGGAGCCGACGCCGCGTTCTTCTTGATCGCCGCGCAGGTCTTGCGCCAGCGGTCGATCTGGGTCTGGATGTCGTGCTCGATGTCCTCGTCCTTGGCCTCCATGGCCGCCGTGCGGATGATGACGCCGAAATTCTTCGGCAGCACCGCCGCAGCGATGCGTTTCAGACGCTTCTTCTCGTCCGCCGAACGGATTTTCTGCGAGAGGAACACCTTCGAGGTGAAAGGCACCAGCACCACGTTGCGTCCGGCCAGCGAAATGTCGGCCGTCAGGCGCGGGCCCTTGGTCGAAATGGCCTCCTTGGCCACCTGAACCATGATCTGCTGCCCCACCTGGAGGTATTCGCCGATCTTCCCGGTCTTCTCGACGGGCGGTTCGAGTTTCATCCCCTCGACCCGCAGGCCCCGTTTTCCGGGCTGCTGCGAGGCGACGAGCTTCTGCAGCGAGGGGAACTGCGTCCCCAGGTCGAGGTAGTGGATGAAAGCATCCTTTTCGTGTCCTATGTTGACGAATGCCGCGTTCAGACCCGGCATGATCTTGCGCACCTTCCCGAAGTAGATGTCCCCCACGGCGAATCCCGTCTGGCACTGCTCCTTGTTGAGCTCGACGAGGACCTTGTCCTCGCACAGCGCGATGGATATCTCGGTCGGGTTTACGTTAACGATTAATTCTCTGTTCATCTATCGTGTGTCGCGCGCCGGGAGTCCGGGCGCGGAGTGTGAAATTAGTACTGGACCGCATTTTGGCATGAAGTGGCGGCGAACTCCAATGGGAAAAATGGAAGCCGGAAATTCCGGCCGGGGCGGGTATCGGGAAGCGTCCGGAGGGCGTCGCGGACACGGAAAATACCCTGAAAACTGAAAATCCCGAAAAAACAGGTAAAGCTAAAAGAACCCTGGGTCCCTTTAGCTTTATCTATCGTCTAGCACAAAGGTGCTACCCTGCTACTTTTTCTTATGACGGTTCTTGCGAAGACGTTTTTTCCGCTTGTGGGTAGCCATCTTGTGACGCTTATGCTTCTTTCCGTTTGGCATAGTCCTTAGTTTTTAGAGGTTCTTTATTTATCGTGAATTATTTCACCTTCGCTGCGAAGCTCTTGGCGGGCTTGAAAGCGGGGATGTTGTGTTCGGGGATGGTGATCGTCGTGTTCTTCGAGATGTTGCGGGCAACCTTCTTGGCGCGCTTCTTCACGATGAAGCTGCCGAATCCGCGGAGATACACGTTGTTCTTCTGGGTGAGCGACGTCTTGATGCTCTCCATGAAAGCCTCGACGATAGCCTGTACCTGCACCTTCTCAACACCGGTGCTCTTAGCGATTTCGCTTACGATATCTGCCTTTGTCATATCTATATAGTTTTATTAATTAAGTTCCCCTCAATTCGGACTGCAAATATACGTTTTATTTACATATCCGCCAACAAACCGCATTATTTTTTCATTTTTTTCCTGCGGCGCCGTAGTCGGCACGCTTACAACACGATAACAAATACCGGGCAAATCCCGGACCAAAATTAAAATATTCTGCATCAGGTTATTAATCGGCTCCGCGGCCGAACGCCCCGCCGAGCACGCAATATACTGAATATCAATATCATAGTATCACACCCACAGAGAAACATCTCCCCGCGTCCAATAAACCGTGCGTATTTTGCGTTTGACAATAAAATGGTTAATTTTGCAATTCTAATTCCGACAACCGTATGGTCAAAATACTCTGGGTCGACGACGAAGTCGAACTGCTGAAACCCCACGTGCTCTTCCTGCAGGGAAAAGGCTACGAGGTGGACACCTGCAACAACGGATACGACGCCATCGACATGGCCTCCGAAGGCTCCTACGACCTGATTATCCTCGACGAGATGATGCCCGGCATGACGGGACTCGAGACCCTCCCCAAGATCAAGGAGGTGCGTCCCACGACCCCCGTCATCATGGTCACCAAGAGCGAGGAGGAGAACATCATGGACAAGGCCGTCGGTTCGAAGATCGCCGACTACCTCATCAAACCCGTCAACCCCAACCAGGTGCTGCTCTCGATCAAAAAGAACGTCCACCAGCAGCAGCTCGTGACCGAGCAGACCACCGCCGACTACCGTTCGGAATTCGGACGCATCTCCTCGTCGCTGCAGATGGCCGACACGTTCCAGGACTGGTGCTCGCTCTACCGCAAGCTGGCCAACTGGGAGATCGAGCTGGGCGAATCCACCGACCAGAGCATCAAGGAGGTGCTGGCCTACCAGAAGACCGAGGCCAACCAGGAGTTCTGCAAATTCGTGCGCCGCAACTACTACAACTGGATCAACAAACGTGCGGACGACACCCCCGTGATGTCGCATACGCTCATGCGCACCAAGATATTCCCCGTCGCAGACGAAAACCCCAAGACCACGCTGCTGCTGATCGACAATTTCCGGTACGACCAGTGGCGGGCGATCTCGTCGCTGCTGCGGGGTTACTACGACGTCGCGCAGGACGATTTCTACTGCGCCATCCTGCCCACGGCCACGCAATACGCCCGCAACGCGGTCTTCGCGGGGCTGATGCCGCTGGCCATCGACAAGCTGATGCCCAACAAGTGGCTCAACGACAACGAGGAGGGCGGCAAGAACCAGTACGAGGAGGAGTTCCTGAAACGGCTGATGAGCCAGAACGGCAAGTCGTGGAAATTCTCCTTCGACAAGCTCGTGCGCCCGGAGCAGGGCCGCAAGCTGGTGGACAATATACAAAAGGTCTACGACGCCGATTTCTCGGTGATCGTCTACAACTTCCTCGACATTCTCTCGCACGCGCGCACCGAAACCGACATCATCCGCGAACTGACCGAGGACGAGGCGGCGTTCCGCTCGCTGACGCGCTCGTGGTTCGAGCATTCGGACCTCTACACCATCCTGCGCCTGTTGTCCGAGCGGGGCCACACGGTGGTCATCACTTCGGACCACGGCACCATCCGCGTCGACAACCCCGTGAAGGTCACGGGCGACCGCGAGACCTCGGCCAACCTGCGCTACAAGACGGGCCGCAACCTGGCGTACAACTCCCGCGAAGTGTACGAGATTCTGAAACCCGAGGACGTGCAGCTGCCGTCGAGCAACCTCACGTCGAGCTACATCTTCGCCTACAACACGGATTTCCTGGTTTACAACAACGACGCCAACCGCCACATCCGCTACTACCGCAACACGTTCCAGCACGGCGGCATCTCGATGGAGGAGATGATCGTTCCGTATATCGTTCTAAAGCCCAAGAATAAATGAGAACCATCCACATCACCTCGCAGGACGAACTCCCGCAGGTCGCCGAGGCGGTCATCCGCTCGCTGGGCCGCCGCACGGTGGTCGCCTTCCGCGGCGGGATGGGCGCCGGCAAGACCACGCTCATCCGCGAAATCGCGGCCGAACTCGGGGCCCGAGACACCGTCACGAGCCCTACGTTCGCCATCGTCAACCAGTACAAGGGCGACGGCAACCGCCGCATCCACCATTTCGACTTCTACCGGATCGACGACCTGCGCGAGGCGTTCGACTTCGGATACGAAGAGTATTTCTATTCGGGGGACCTCTGCCTGGTGGAGTGGCCCGAGAAGATCGAACCGCTGCTGCCCGACAACGTGATGACGGTGCGCATCACGGTCGACAGCGACACGGCACGCACCTTCGAGATCGATTAACACCCCGTACCACCCGTCACAAACCTTAAAAATGCAAGAGTACATTTCGAAACAACACCGAATCCTGCGTCCCGCAGAACAGATTTACGCCGTCATCAGCCGTTTCGACAACCTCACGCCGGCGCTCGCCGACCGGGTCGAGGAGTGGCAGGCCACCGAAGACACCTGCTCGTTCAAAGCCAAGGGCTTCACCGTCAAACTCCGCATGGAGGAGCGCGAGGCGCCCAAACACGTCAAGATCGTGGGCGGCGAAGGGGGTCTTCCGATGGATTTCGCCTTCTGGATTCAGCTGCACAAGGTATCGGACACCGACACGCGCATGCGGCTGGTCCTGCACATCGAACTGAACATGATGATGAAGATGATGGTCGGCGGCAAATTGCAGGGCGCCATCGACCAGATCGCCGAAGGCATCGCCAAAGCCATGCAGCAGGCGTAAGACGCCTGTTTTAGAGTGCAACTGCAGGCCAGAGCGTTTCGGAATCCAATCTCTGCTCCCAGGCGTAGGACGCCTGTCTTAGGGGCAACCCCAGGCCAGAGCGTTTCGGAATCCGATCTCTGCTCCCAGGCGTAAGACGCCTGTCTTAGGGGCAAC
>CATKXN010000130.1 GCA_949840605.1 uncultured Alistipes sp. | reverse complement strand
TCACGCCTTCGTTCTGCGACCGCCATTCGCAGGCGTTCTGCTCGGCGATGGGCAGGGCGTCGGTGTCGGCGCGCAGGACGACGGCGCGGCGGTCGCCGGCGGGCGTCCTGCGGCCCTCGATGCGGGCCAGTACGCCGGTGGATGCGATCCGGCGGTGTTCGATGCCCAGTTCCGTGAGCTGCTGCTCGATGAATGCCGCCGTGCCGTGCTCCCGGAACGAGAGTTCGGGACGCGCATGCAGGTGACGCCGAAATTCAACAGGTCCCATTCGTTTTCATTTTTAATTAGAAAATCGTCCGGACGATTTTCTGGATGTTCGTCGTGCGGCTCATCGTGTAGTAGTGCAGGACGGGCACGCCCGCGGCCATCAGTTCGCGGCTCTGGGCGATGGCCCATTCGGTGCCCACCTCGCGCACGTCGTCCGGATGCGCCTTCGCTTCGCGCACCAGTTCCTCGGGAAGCTCCACGCCGAACGTCTCGGGCAGGATTTCCAGGTGGCGGAGCGTCGAGAGGGGCTTGATGCCGGGGATGATCGGCACCCCGATCCCCGCCTCGCGGCAGCGACGCACGAAGTCGAAGTATTTGCGGTTGTCGAAGAACATCTGCGTCACGACGTACTCGGCCCCGGCGTCGATCTTGGCCTTCAGGCGGACGATGTCCGAGGTGATGTCGCGGGCTTCGGCGTGCACCTCGGGATAGCCCGCCACGCCGATCGAGAATTTCGAGTGGTGGCACTCCTCGACCTCGCCGTCGATGAATTTTCCGCGGTTCATGTCCGCGAACTGCCGCACGAGGTCCACGGCGTGCGCGTGCCCCTGGGGGTGGGGCATGAAGCGTTTTTCGTTCTGCGACTTGTCGCCGCGCAGCGCCAGCACGTTGTGCAGTCCGAGGAAGTCCATGTCGATGAGCGTGTCCTCGATGTCGTATTTCGACAGCCCGCCGCAGATCAGGTGCGGCACCACCTCCACGCCGTAGCGCTGCCGGATGGCCGCCGAGATGCCGACCGTCCCGGGACGGCGCCGCACGACGTGCCATTCGACGCTTCCGTCCTCGCGCTCGGTCTCCTTGATCCCCTCGCGGTGGAACGTGATGTTGACATAGGCCGGGCCGAAAGGCATCAGCGGTTCCACGGCGGCGAATATCTTTTGCATGCCGTCCCCTTTGAGGGGCGGCAGCAGTTCGAAAGCGAAACGGGTGCGCCCGGCGGCGACCGCCTCGTTGATGATGTCTACGACGTTCATACGTTGTTCGGTATAATCTTTTTGATGGTTTCGGCCTCCATCCCGCGGCGGCTGGCGTACTCCTCCAGCTGCTGCGCGTCGACGGTCCCGACCGCGAAATAGTCGGCGTCGGACAGCATCAGGCCGCACAGCGCCTCGCCGGGGTCGATCATCCAGTTTTCGGTCAGCCGCATGCCGGTCGTCACTTCGGCGGCCAGCAGGTCGAAAGCCTCGCGTTTGAGCGAATGGTCGGGCGTCGCCGGGTAGCCGAAAGCCATGCGGCGGCCGCGGTATTCGCCGCGGACGACCTGCTTCGGCGCGAGGGGCTCGCCCGTCTCGTAGCCCCACATCTGCCGCCGCACGAACATGTGCACGGCCTCGGCGAAAGCCTCCGTCAGCCGGTCGGCCAGCAGCTTGGCCATGATCGCCGAGTAGTCGTCGCCCGCGGCGCGGAATTTCTCCGTGAGTTCTTTCAGTCCGATGCCGGCCGTCACGGCGAAACAGCCGATCCAGTCATCGGCCGGGGCGATGAAGTCGGCCAGCGACCGGTTCTCCTGCCCGCGCGTCTGGTTGCGGAGCATCGGGAAGCGTTTTTCGCGTCCCTTGGCGTCCGTCACCCGGATGTCGTCGCCCTCGGAGCGCGCCGGGAAGATGCCCACGACGCCCTGCAGGGTCAGCAGCCGTTCGTCGCGGATGCGGGCCAGCAGCGCCTGCGCGTCGTCGAAGACCTTGCGGGCCTCGGCGCCCTGTTCGGGATGGTCCAGGATTTCGGGATAACGCCCCTTGAGCCCCCATGCCGGGAAGAAGAAGTTCCAGTCGATGAACGGCTCGGCGTCGGCCGCGTCGAAGTCCGGGAAGACCATGCGTCCCGGGTGGAGCGGTTTTACGGGGTCGTGCGGCCGGACGCTCCGTCCCGCCTTGCGCGCCTCGGCGAGCGGCATCAGGTCGCGCATCCGCTGGCGGCGGGCGTAATCCTGACGCAGTGCCAGCTGGTCGGCCTTTACCTTGTCGATGTAGAGGTCGCTGTCGGGACCCAGCAGCTGCGCGAGTATCTGGCTGTTGCGGCTGGCGTTTTCGGAGTGGATCACCGCACCCGAATAGACCGGGGCGATCTTGACTGCCGTGTGGAGGTCCGAAGTCGTCGCGCCGCCGATGATGACCGGAATGCCGAGACCGCGGCGTTCCAGCTCCGCGCAGACGTGGGCCATCTCGTCGAGCGACGGCGTGATCAGACCGCTCAGGCAGATGCACTGCGCGCCCCACGCCACCGCCTCGTCGACGATGCGTTCCGATTCGACCATCACGCCCAGGTCCCGTATTTCATATCCGTTGCAGGCCATCACGACCGACACGATGTTCTTGCCGATGTCGTGTACGTCGCCTTTGACCGTGGCTATCAGCACTTTTCCGGAATTATGGGTGTTCGCTGCCGGCTCTCGTTCAATATAGGGCGTCAGGGCCGCCACGGCGCGCTTCATCACGCGGGCCGTCTTCACGACCTGGGGCAGGAACATCTTGCCCTCGCCGAACAGCGCTCCGACCCGCTCCATCGCGGGCATCAGCAGCTTGTCGATCACGGCCATCGGACTGCCCAGCGCCTCGTAGCCCTCCAGCGCGTCCTGCTCGATGTAATCCGCCATGCCTTTGAGCATCGCGTGGCCGATGCGCTCTTCGAGCGTCCCCGTGCGCCAGGCGTCGGGGGCCTGCGGGGCCGTTTCGGCCGTCTGCCGCACCTCCTGGGCGTATTCCGTGAGCCGTTCGGCGGCGTCGGCCCGGCGGCAGAGAATCACGTCCTCGACCCGCGCGAGCAGTTCGGGCTCTATCTCGCTGTATACGCGCAGCAGCTGCGGGTTGACGATGCCCATGTCCATCCCCGCGCGGATGGCGTGGTAGAGGAACGCCGAGTGCATCGCCTCGCGCACGGCGTTGTTGCCGCGGAAGGCGAACGAGAGGTTCGACACCCCGCCCGAGACCTTCGCATGGGGCAGGTGCTCCTTGATCCAGCGCGTGGCGTCGATAAAGGCTTTGGCGTAGCCGTCGTGTTCCGGAATGCCCGTCGCCACGGCCAGCACGTTGGGGTCGAAAATGATGTCTTCCGCAGGAAATCCCTTCTCTGTCAACAGTTTGTAGGCTCGCGCCGCCACTTCCGTCTTCCGTTCGAAGGTGTCGGCCTGGCCCCGCTCGTCGAAGAGCATCACCACCGCGGCCGCGCCGAAGCGGTGTATCTCCGCGGCGCGGCGCAGGAACTCCGCTTCGCCCTCTTTCAGGGAGATCGAATTGACCACCGATTTGCCCTGCGTCGCTTCGAGCCCCGCCGCGAGCACCTCCCATTTCGACGAGTCGATCATCACCGGCACGCGGGCGATCTCGGGCTCCGAGGCCATCAGGTTGAGGAACGTGCGCATCGCCGCGGGGCCGTCGATCAGTCCGTCGTCCATGCAGACGTCGACGATCTGCGCCCCGGCGTCGACCTGCGCACGCGCCACCGAAAGGGCTTCTTCGTAATTTCCCTCGCGGATCAGCCGGGCGAATTTGGCCGATCCGGCGACGTTCGTGCGTTCGCCGATGTTGATGAAATTGGCTTCGGGAACGACTTGCAGCGGTTCCAGACCGCTCAGCACCGTCGTGTGACGGGGCTCGGGAAGGGGCCGCGGGGCGTACTGCCCGACGATTTTCGAGAGCTCGAAGATGTGCGCGGGCGTGGTGCCGCAGCATCCGCCCACGATGTTGACCAGTCCGCGCCGCAGGTACTCCCCGACGTCCGCGGCGAACATTTCGGGCGTCTCGTCGTAGCCGCCCATGACGTTGGGAAGCCCGGCGTTGGGGTGCGCCGAAATGCGGGTTTCGGCCACCGCCGCCAGCCGTTCGAGGTAGGGCAGAAGCTGCCGGGCCCCGTAGGCGCAGTTGAAGCCTATGGAGAGCAGTTTCGCATGCGACATCGACGCGGCGAACGCCTCGACGGTCTGTCCCGAGAGGGTGCGGCCGCTGGCGTCGGCGAGCGTTCCCGAGACCATAACGGGGATCGTCCGCCCCCGTTTCGCGCAGAGCGTGTCGATGGCGTAGAGCGCCGCCTTGGCGTTGAGCGTGTCGAAGACGGTCTCCACCAGCAGGATGTCCGCTCCGCCGTCCATGAGACCCCTCACCTGGTCCGTGTAGGCTTCGGCCAGCTGTGCGAAGGTCACTTCGCGGGCCGCGGGGTTGGCCACGTCGGCCGACATCGAGGCCGTGCGGTTCGTCGGGCCCACCGAGCCCGCCACGAAGCGGGGTTTCTGCGGATTGCGGGCCGTGAATTCATCCGCCGCACGGCGGGCCGTTTCGGCCGCGGCCTTCGCCATTTCGTAGGCCAGCCCCTCCATGCGGTAGTCGGCCAGCGACACCGCGTTGGCGTTGAACGAGTCGGTCTCGATGATGTCGGCGCCCGCCTGCAGGTATTTCCGGTGGATTTCGGCGACTATCTCCGGACGGGTGAGGGAGAGCAGGTCGTTGCACCCCTTCAGCTGCACCGGCCAGTCGCCGAAGCGTTCGCCGCGGTAATCCTCCTCCTGCAGTCCGTAGCCCTGGACCATCGTCCCGAAGCCGCCGTCGAGCAGCAGAATGCGTTTTTCCAGTTGTTCGTATAGCGTCGTTGCCATTTATTGCTCGATTAATTCTATTTTGAAAAGTTTCGGCCAGTTCTTGCCCGTCACGAAAATCCGGTCCCCGACGGCGTCGTAGGCGATGCCGTTCAATACATCGGTCGTCGGCGTGACCTCCTCTTCGGGCAGCAGTCCCGACAGGTCCGCGACGCCCTCCACGACGCCCGTCGCGGGGTCGATGATCACGATCTGGTCGGTGGTGTAGACATTGGCCCATATCCGGCCCCCGATCCAGTCCAGTTCGTTGAGGTAGTTGACCGGAGCCCCCCGGAAAGTCACCGTCACGCGCTTTTCGCGGCGGAACGTCGCAGGGTCCACCGTGTAGATCGTGGCCGTGCCGTCGGACATGTAGAGCTTCTCGCCGTCGGTCGTGAGGCCCCAGCCCTCGCCCGGATAGCGGTGCGTGCGGATTTCGTGCAATTCGCCGTCTTTCACCGAATAGACGTGCGCCGTGTTCGACTGCCAGGTGAGCTGGAAAAGCTCGTCGCCCACGCGGGCGATCCCCTCGCCGAACTCCGAGCGGGGCAGCCGCGCCAGCACGCTGGTCCTGCCCGTCGCGGGGTCGACGGTCTGCACGCGCGATTCGCCGTACTGTCCCGTTCCCTCCCACAGCAGGCCGCCGTCGTAGTACAGCCCTTGGGTGTAGGCCTCCGTCGAGTGGGGATAGGCCGCCACGATGCGGTAGGAGTATGTTTTGGGCTGCTCCTGTGTGGTTGCCGGCGCAGTCTGCGCCGGGCGTTTGGAACGCGCCGCGGAGCCGCCGCACGCGGCCAGCAGCAGGACGGAAAACAGGAATATCGGGGTTGTTTTCATCGTTTCGGGGGAAATATCCTACAAAGATACGAAAAAAGCCGGACGGTTCCAAAACCGAATTGCGTACGGTTCGATAAAACCTCCCGACTGATAAAAGGGTCGTTACGACCCCAAAGATACGAAAAAGTTGGATGGGTTCAAAACCGAATGGCTTGCGGTGCGGTAAAACTCCATAATTTCACCATATATAAAGAAATGTCTTGCCGGAAATGGAATAATTTCGTATCTTTGCCTCCCGATTCTGAGCGAGAAAACGAAGAATAACAAATATAATTCATTCACTATGAACATTGTAAGAGAACAACGCGGCGAGAATAACTCGCTGCTCCGCGTGACCGTCGGCGAGGCCGATTACGGACAGGAGGTCGAGAAGGCCCTGCGCGAGTACAAGCGCAAGGCCAACATCCCCGGCTTCCGCCCGGGCATGGTGCCGATGGGGCTTGTCAAGAAGATGTACGGCAAGGGCGTCCTGGCCGAGCAGTCGTACCGCAAGGCGTCGAACGCCGCTTTCGAATACCTCGAGAAGGAGAAAATCGACTACCTGGGCGACGTGATCCCTTCGGAGGAGCAGGGCGACTTCGATTTCGACAACGCCACGGAGTTCGAATTCGTGTTCGAGATCGGCGAGGCTCCCGCCGTCAATCTGGAGCTCTCCGACAAGGACAAGCTGACCTACAGCAAGATCAAGGTCGACAAGAAGATGCACGACGACTACCGTTCGAACTACCTGCGTCGTTTCGGCCGCCTGGTGGATGCCGACAAGGTGACTTCGGACGAGGCGCTGACCGTGACGCTCGACAACGGCGAGATGAACGTGGCCGACGCCTATGTGGGGCTGATCTCGATGACGGACGAGGAGCGCAAGCCCTTTGTCGGCAAGAAGGTCGGCGACAAGATGAAGGTCAATCTCAACGAACTTTATAAGAATCCCGCCCAGCGCGCCGCCTGCCTGCAGGTCAAGGAGAACGAGCTGGAGGGCATCAACCCCGAATTCGAACTGGAGATCACCAAGATCCGCAAGTTCGCCGAGCCCGAAATGAACGAGGAGTTCTTCAAGATGGCTTTTCCGCAGGGGGGCGTGACCGACGAGGCCGGGTTCGACAAGTTCATCGACGCCCAGATCGAAGGCGAACTGCGCCGCGAGAGCGACTACCTCTTCACGATGCAGCTGCGTGACTACCTCGTCAAGAAAGCCGGTCTGAAGATGCCCGAGGCGTTCCTCAAACGCTGGCTCTACACCATCAACGAGGGTAAGTTCTCGATGGAGGACATCGAGAAGGATTTCGACCAGTTCCTGAAAATGTTCACCTGGAACTACCTCCAGAAGCATTTCATCAAGGCCGACAACCTCTCCGTGACGAAGGAGGAGGCGCTGGCCGAGGCCAAGGCGCTGGCCGCCGCGCAGTTCGCGCAGTACGGCATGCCGTCGGCTCCGGACGAGATGCTGGCCGACTATGCCGGGAAGATTCTCGCCGACAAGGACCAGGGTCAGAAGATTTACGAGAAGCTCTACGAGGTGAAGGTCGTCGAGGATGTCAAATCGAAAATCAAGGTGACGGAAAAGGCCGTATCTGCCGACGATTTCGCTAAATTGGCCAAGGAGCTTTAGATTTAGCGGGATTTTATGTATCTTTGGACTTTGCAGGCGTGATGTTTGCAAAGTCCTTTGTGCCTTAAGAAGGCACTTTTATGTGCGATGGGAGGCCGGAGTGCTGCGTCGGTTTTGCACGCTGCTTTCCGCTTGCAGGTTTTAGTTGCGGCGGACGGTCCCTTCCGGACGAAGATATGATGAGTAAATAGATACGACTATGTCAGAATTTGAAAAATACGCACGGAACCACTGCGGGATCAGTTCGCTGAAACTGCACGATTTCCAGTCGGTAAGCGCGGCCTACGTGTCGCCGACGATCATCGAGGAGCGTCAGCTGAACATCGCTACGATGGACGTTTTCTCGCGCCTGATGATGGACCGCATCATCTTCCTCGGCGCGCCGATCTACGACGACGCGGCCAACATCATCCAGGCTCAGCTGCTGTTCCTCGAATCGGTCGATCCCGAGAAGGACAT
>CATKXN010000129.1 GCA_949840605.1 uncultured Alistipes sp. | reverse complement strand
GGTGGTGATCCGGGCCTAAAGCGACAGGTGGAGAATGGGGTAGGGACGGCCCGAAGGGTCCGTGTCGCTGCGCGATACGACGCGGAAGCCCATCCGGGCGTAGAATCCCGCGGCCTGCGCGTTCTGTTCGTTGACGTCCACGCGCCGCACGCCGCGGTGTGCGGCGAGGTACTCCACGAGTTCGCGCCCCAGCCCTTTGCCGCGCTTCTCGGGCGCGACGAACAGCATCTCGAGGTTTCCGGCTTCGATGCCCGCAAAGGCTGCGAAGCCGTTTTCGGAATCCCTTATGACATAGAGTTCTTCCACGCCGGACAGCGCCTCTTCGCGCACCATGCGGCGGAAAAAGGCGATGTCCTCCGGAGCGAGGAAATCGTGCGTGGCGCGTACCGACCTTTCCCACAGGCCGGTAAGTGCATCTAGTTCGGCCGGAGCCGGAGATACGAGTCTTTCTATCATCGGTTATAAATGGATTACGGGCGGTTTGCGCCGGGTGAAACTGCGTGCGAGGGCCGCGGCGAAAGGGGTGTGGAAACTCCGCGCCCCGGCCGGGCATCCTTTGACGCAGGCGCAGCAGCGGATGCAGCGCGCCGCATCGGTGTGCACCTCGTCGCCGCGGGCGATGGCCTGCGTGGGGCAGGCTGCCGCGCAGCGTCCGCAATGGGTGCAGCGGTCGGCATCGCCCGCGGGCAGGCGGACGACCGGATTTTTCTTTTGCCGCCGCCGGTAGTTCAGCACGAAGCGGACGAACCGCAGCATCGGCAGCAGCGGGGTCCGCACGTCTTTCAGTCCGGCGGCGTCTTCCGGAGTCAGGTTTCCGGCATCCAGCTTTTGGCGCACCGCGGCGCCGAACGCCTCGGCCTCGGCGAGGTCCTGCGCGTCGGGACGTCCCGCCGCCACGGGCGTTTCGGGGGTGCTGTACGAATGTTCCCCGACGAATGCTCCGGCGGCCACCGGGACGAATCCCTGCCGCGAGGCCAGCCCGGCGAGTTCCCCGACGGCCTTTTCGAAAGCCCGGTTGCCGTAGACCGCAATGACGACAGCGGGAGTGCCTTCGCCCCGGAGCGTTTCGAGCCGTTGCACGGCCGTCGGGGCGACGTGTCCCCCGTAGACGGGTGCGGCGATCACGGCCACGGTGTCGGCCGGAAGCGTTGCGGATTGTCCGGCCGGGTGCGTCAGGTCGATGGTTTTCATCGGTGCGGCTTCCGCGGGTGCGGCGCCGGCTGCGGAGGCGATGCCCCGGGCCACGGCCGAAGCGATCTTTTTCGAGGTTCCCGTCGGTGAGAAGACGACGGTATGGACGGTTTCGGGTTTCATGTTCGGTGTGTTTTAAGAGCAAATGTAGGGAAAAGGCGGGTGAGTTCAAAGCCATACTGCCTACGGTGTGAAAAAAAGTTCCGGAGAATGCGTGCGGATAAACTTGCTATTGTGCTCGGCATGCACTATTTTTGCTTGGAACCAACATACGCATGACTATGAAAACGAATCTGTTTGCCTGTGCCGCGCTGCTGCTGGCGGCGTGCGGAGGCGCCCCGTCGGCCCGGAAGGCCGCGGAGACCCGGACCGAAGTGAAACACGGCCCCGAAATCGCCCTTGCGGCTCCCGATACGGTGGGCGGAGCGACCGTCAACCGGGCGCTGGCCGACCGCCGTTCGTGGCGCGAGTATGGCTCCGCACCGCTGACGCTCGAGGAGCTTTCGGGCGTGATGTGGGCCGCCGCCGGCATCAACCGTCCCGGAACGGACCGCCTGACGGCCCCTTCGGCGCTGGCGCTCTATCCGATCCGCGTCTATGCCTTCTTCGCCGAGGGGGTGTACGCCTACGACGCCAAGGCGAACCGGCTCGTGCGCGTGGCGGAGGGCGACCTCCGCAAATTGGCCGGAATGCAGGATTTCGTCTTCACGGCGCCCCTGAACCTCGTCTATGTCGCCGACCTCTCGGTCTACGAAGGAAAGAGCATCCCGGCGGAGCACGTCCGCTACCTCTGCGGGCAGGATGCCGCGGGTTATGCCGAAAACGTCAACCTCTACACGGCGGGCCACGGCCTGCGCTCGATCACGCGCGGCAGCATTCCCGAGGCGGAGCTGACGGCTGCTCTCGGGCTCGACCCGGAGCGCTGTTTCGCAGCGCTGGCCCAGACCGTCGGCAAGTAGCCGCCGGCACGGCCGGAAGAGTAGGGCGGTTCCCGTGAGGGAACCGTTTTTTTATGGCTTGTTCGGTCGTTTGTGATGTATGTTATAGCGTATTTGTTTGGTATTTGGCGGAAATTTGCGGATAATTATGATGTATTTTGAATGTATTTGTATATTAAAAAGTGTGTCGTGTTGTTCGTTGTTTCCGAAATTATCCGTATCTTTGTGCCTGTCAGAATATATTGGATCCTCTGCGAGCCATTACGACGTGCGTGTATGGATGAAATATTGTCCGGGTTTGATTACCTGACATATTATTTCTATCTGCTGTATTATAAATTCATCGGATACCCGATCGTGATCCGGATTTGTATTGCGGTCGTGACGCTGTGCGTCGTCTTCTACCTTTTCCTCGCCCTTTACCTTGCCTACGGAATCTACCGCCGACAGCGCGAAAAGAAAGTCGGACGGCGTATTTTCGACCGGTTTTACGAACCGCTCAAAGAGGTGCTGGGCGACCGCGAGAACCATCCCGTCGGGGAGATCGCGCAGCAGGTGCGCCATGACGTGAAAAAGAGCCTCAAGCGCCCGGAGATGCGTTTTCTGGTGCAGGTGCTCGTCAAGATCAAGAGCGAGCTGGGCGAAAAGGTCAACAACTACAACATGCAGAATGTGCAGGGCGTGTTTAAGGTCGGCAGTTTCTTCGAGCGCGAGATCCAGTTCGGGCGTCCCCGGCAGAAAATCCAGGCGCTGCTGTCCATCCAGTCCGTCAACGGATACGTCTCGGAGGCCGTGCTGGTGCGCTTTCTCTACAACCGCCGCCTCGAACTGCGCAACGCCGCGCGTTTCGCCTACATGTGGCTGAGCCAGAGCAATCCGTTCCGGTTCTTCGACGAGGACACCACGATGAAGCTCAGCCGATGGAACATGGCCGAGATACACCTGATCCTGATGCACCGCCGGAAGATGGGGTTCGTCGTCCCGAGCTTCCTCAAGTGGGTAGACAGTTCGGTCGAAGACGGCGTAAAGGCCTTTTTCGTGAGCGAGATCAAGCTCTTCGACCAGCGGGACAACTGTCCGCCGCTGCTGGAGATGATCAACACCAAGACCTGGACGCTGCGCAACGAGATCGTGCGCACGCTGGGCGGCATGGATTATATCGAGGCTGAGCCGAAGCTGGTCGAGATATACGACGTGCAGCCCGAATACATCAAACAGAATATCCTGACGGCCGTGGCCGGGTTGCGGAGCGGACGGGGTCTGGGATTCCTGCACGAGGCTTTCGAACGGGCCGACGACCAGGCTACGAAACTCCGGGCCCTGACCTACATCCGCGACTACGGCGAGCAGGGCCGCGAACTCTTCGATCAGCTTGACGCCATGGCGGAAGGACCGGCCGCGCAGTTGTTCGCCCATGTCAAACATCCTTTAACCAACCGGGCATGAAAGAGTTCGTATTCGATTTCTTCAACTATTTCGTATTCTTCTATACGAGCCTGCTGGCGATCTCGTTCATCGTCATGATGTTTCTTTCGTTCACCTCCCTGAAACTGCGCAGGAGCTACTACGACGACAACTACGTGCGCAAGGTGCTGAGCGAGTCGCCCTATACGCCGGGCGTTTCGGTGATCGCTCCGGCCTTCAACGAGGAGCGGACCATCATCGACAACGTCGATTCGATGCTCGGACTGGACTATCCGGTCTTCGAGGTGGTCATCGTGAACGACGGCAGCAGGGACTCCACGCTCGACAAGCTGATCGAGCACTACGAACTGGTCGAGGTGCCTTTCGCCTACATCGAGCGCATCAAGACCCAGCCTTTCCGCCGCGTGCTCAAATCGAAGAACCCCGACTACCACCGGCTGATCGTCGTCGACAAGGAGAACGGCGGTACGAAGGCCGACGCCTCGAATGCGGGGATCAACGCCGCGCAGTATCCCTATTTCATCTGCACCGACGTGGACTGCATCCTGCGCCGCGACGCCCTCTACCGCTGTATCTGGCCCGTGCTCTCCTCGCCCAAGCATGTGATCGCCGTGAGCGGCACGATGCGCATGGCCAACGGCTGCAAGATCCGAAACGGGCAGGTGGTCGAGGTGCGGCCGCCCCACACGCCGATCCCGCTGTTCCAGAATCTGGAATACATGCGTTAGTATCTCGTGGGCAAGATGGGGTGGTCGGCGATCAACGCCATGCCTAACGTATCGGGAGGCTTCGGGCTTTTCGACCGCCAGGTGGCCATCGCCGCGGGCGGTTACGACCCGATGTCGTTCGCCGAGGACATGGACCTGCTGGCCCGCATGGTGGGCTATATGTGCGACTTTTCGCGCCCCTACAAGGTCGTGCAGGTCCCCGAAACCTGCTGCTGGACCGAGGGACCCCCGAATCTGGTGGTGCTCTACCGCCAGCGCACGCGCTGGGGCCGCGGGCTGTTTCAGGCGCTGATGATCCACCGCAAGATGATCTTCAACAAGACCTACCGCCAGACGGGGCTTCTCACGCTGCCCTACATGGTCATTTTCGAGTTCCTCGCCCCGATCATCGAGGTCACGGGACTCGTCGTGTTCCTCTTCCTGGCCCTGACCGGGGCCGTCAACTGGCACACGACGTGGGTGATTTTCCTGGCCATCTACCTCTTCTGTCAGTTCCTCTCGCTGGTGGTCGTCGCCTACGACTATTACCTGGGGACGCTTTACCGGCGGGGATACGAATATATCTGGATTATCGCCGCCTCCATTCTCGAACCGTTCGTCTACCACCCGATCATCACCTTCTGTTCGCTGAAAGGCTATCTGAACCATCTGATGTCCCGCGAGTACAAGTGGGGCAAGATGACCCGCAGGGGCTTCAGCCGGCGCGACGCGGCGGTCGAAGGAGCACAGGCACCCCCCCCCTCCGGCGGGCTGGGGCCGCAGTAATCATATTTAACGGCACAGAGCAGCATGAAGAATCCGATACGATACCCGGGCAGCGCCTTACTGGCGGTCAGCATCCTCTTGCTGTCGCTGGCGCCCCTGAGCGCCGCGGCGAAGGGCGCGACGCCGGAGGAGTACACCGAGCAGGTGAGGGCCCTTTTCGCCGCAGAGGAGTGGGAGGAGGGCAAGCAGCTGCTCGACGAGGCGCTGGAGAAATATCCGCTCGCCTCGTATCTCCAGTATCTGGCGGGGCGTTACTGGTTCCGCGAGGAGAATTACGACAAGTCGCGCTACCACCTGCTCAAGGCCGTGGACATCAATTACGACAACGTCGACGCCAAGCAGCTGCTGGTCGATGTCGAGGACATCACGCAGAACTACTCCAGCGCCATCTGCTTCGTCAACGAGCTGTTGGAGGTTCAGCCCTACTGGCGGGGGCTGTGGCGGCGCAAGATCGACCTTTACCGCAAGCAGGGCAACAACGTCGAGGCCGACCGGCTGCTGAAACGCATCAATCAGATCTATCCGCAGGACACGGTGCTGCACAAGGACCTGGTCTATTCGATGGAGCTGAACTACCAGCAGCAGAAGCGCAGCGGCGAACGCAAGCAGGCCATCGCAATCCTCGAGGAGCTGTTGAAAACGGTTCCCGACAACGAACAGTATTACCTCGACATCATCAACCTGCACCTGCAGGAGGGCGACCGGGAGCAGGCGCTGGCGTGGACCTCGCGCGGACTGGCCGCCTTGCCGGGGAGCGTCACGCTGGTCTATAAGAAGGTGGGTATCCTGAGCGAGATGGGCCGTCATCCCGAGGCGATGGCCTTCATGCGCGAGAGGCTGCGCCGCGGCGGGGGCCCCGAACTGCGCCGTCTGTACAACACGCTGACGCTGGACGCCGCACGCGCCGAGCGCCAGCGGGACCCCTACGTGCTCTACGGCATGGCCTTCGGGAACGGCGACCACAGCCGCGAGGTGCTCGACTACCTGTTGAACACGGCCCTGATGCGGGGTTACGACGACGATGCGCTCCTCTACCTGCGTGAGATGAAGCGGTATTACGGCGAGGAGAAATCGGTGCTTTACAAGGAATACCTCGTCTGCCGCAACCGGGGCGACGATCAGCGGGCCTTCAACCTGCTGCTGAAGATCAACGAACGCTGGCCAGGCGACGAGGAGGTCGTCGACGCGCTGTGCCGCGAGCAGCTGCTGCGTGCCGGCCGTCTGATGGAGCAGGAGCTCTACGGCGAGGCGATGGCGTGCGCACAGTTCGTCACCCGGCAGCAGACCGACGAGGAGACGCTGCGCGCCGGATGGGAGAAGGTCTTCGCCTGCCGCGTCCTGATGAAGCGTTACGAGGATGCGCTGGGGACGCTCGACACGCTCGCGCGCCGTTTTCCCGACACGGGGAATCTGATAGGAAAGCGGGCCCTCGTCCTCGACCGCATGGGGCGCTCATCGGAGGCGATGTACCTCTATCTGGGCGCCATCGACCATGCCGATCCCCGGATGCGCGATTTCTACGTGGCGGGCTATGCCGACATCGCCATTCCCTACATCAAGCGGTGCCTCGAGGCCGGAGCCACGGCCCACGCCTTCGCCGAGGCCGACATGCTGTTACGGATCGACCCGGACAACGACCTGGCGCTGCGTTATGCGATCAACTCCGCCGGACAGCTGGGCCGCAGCGAGGTCTTCCGCGAATACACCGACCGCGGATTGGCCCGCTATCCCCGCGAACCGTTCTACCTGGCCAAGAAAGCCGCCTCGCTCGATGCCGACGGGGAGTACCGGGCCTCGATCGACCTGCTCCGTCCCGTGCTGTGGGACTATCCGGGCAACCGCGAGTTGGCCGGGGCGCTGGCCCAGAGCAGCGAATACGAGGCCCTGGAACGGATCCGCCGGGGACGTCCCGACGAGGCGCTGTCGGTGCTCGACACGGCGCTTTACTACGACAGCCGCAACATCTCGCTGCTCTACGCCAAAGGGCTGGCCTACGAAAAGAAAAAGGAGTTCGGATTGGCGTACTACTACCAGAAATACTACGAGCCCTCGTCCACCGAGATCTACAGCTTCAACCGCCACCTCATGGGGCTGCGCTACGGGATGCTCCGCAACCAGATCGGGCTGGAATACCTGCAGTCGCGCTACGGCGACGATTACGCCATCCAGTCGGTGGCCGCGCTGGAGTACACGCGGCGGCAGCCGAAGAACGACTATACGGCGCGCATCCACTACGCGGGCCGCAACGGCGAGCGCGACGAGGAGATCAACGCTCAGGCCACTTCGATCGAGGGCGGCGGTGTGGGTATCCAGCTGCAGGGCGAGTGGGTCCACCGCTTTCCGCGCGACTGGCAGACGATGGTCAACGCCGCCTGGGCCGACCGCTATTTCCCCAGGTGGATGGCCAACGCTTCGGTGACCAAATTCTTCCGCAGGGACTGGGAGGCGGAGGTCCGCGGCGGCTACCGCCGGCTCGACGGCCGCGACCTGTGGTCGGCGGGTCCGGGCGTCGCGAAATTCATCGGTCCGGTGTGGGTCAACGCCAAGTGCGACTTTTTCGTCATCGATTCGAAATTCTACTATAACGCCATGAGCCAGGTGCGCTATTATCCCGTGGACGACGGACGTTCCTACATCGTGGGCATGGCCGGGGTGGGGTCCGCGCCGGAACTGTCGGTGCTGGACCGGGCGCTG
>CATKXN010000128.1 GCA_949840605.1 uncultured Alistipes sp. | reverse complement strand
AAGTGAAGCACGGCAAGATCCGCATCGGCTTCACGCCCGACGAAGAGGTGGGCCGGGGCGTGGATTTCTTCGACGTGAAGGCTTTCGGCGCCGATTTCGCATACACGGTCGACGGCGGCATGGAGGGCGAGCTGGAATACGAGAACTTCAACGCCGCGAGCGCCAAAATCGAGATTCAGGGCCGCAACGTCCATCCGGGATACGCCAAGTCGAAGATGATCAACGCCATCGACGTGGCGTGCGAGCTGCAGACGCTGCTGCCCGCCGCCGAGCGTCCGCAGTACACCGAGGGTTACGAAGGTTTCTACCACTGCGTCGGCGTGAACGGCACGGTGGAGAAGGCATCGCTGAGCTACATCATCCGCGACCACGACGCCGACAAGTTCGAGCAGAAGAAGGTTTTCATGTGGGCGTGCGTCGACCTGCTGAAAAAGAAATACGGCGACGAGGTGCTGACGCTCACGCTCAAAGACCAGTACTTCAACATGCGCAAGATGGTCGAGCCGCATCCGCAGGTGATCGACAAGGCGCTGCAGGCGATGGAGACGGCGGGCGTGAAGCCCCTCGTGCGGCCCATCCGCGGCGGCACCGACGGCGCACGCCTCTCGTTCATGGGCCTGCCGTGTCCCAACCTCTTCACCGGGGGCATGAATTTCCACGGCAAGTTCGAATACTGCTCGCTCACGACGATGCGCAAGGCCCAGCAGGTGATCCTGAACCTGGCGCAGCTGTGGTGCGAATAAAGCGACGACGCGTATGGATAATTTCGGTTTCCTGAAAGTAGCCGCGGCGATCCCCCACGTGCGGGTCGGCGACTGCGACTACAACGCCGAGCGTATGGCGTCGCTGGCCGAAGAGGCCGCCCGGCGGGGCGTCGAGATCGCGGCGTTCCCCGAACTGGGCGTGACGGCCTACACGTGCGGCGACCTCGTGCTGCAGCCGACGCTGCTCGACGCTGCCGACGAAGCGCTGGAACGCCTCGTGCGCGCCACGCGCAAACTCCCCCTCACGCTGATCGCCGGAGCGCCCCTGCGCCACGGGTCGGCGCTCTACAACTGCGCCGTGGTCTTCACGCAGGGCCGGGTGCTGGGCGTGGTGCCCAAGACCTACATCCCGAACTACGGCGAATTCTACGAAACCCGCTGGTTCGCCTCGGGAGCCGGGATTTCGGACGAACACATCGCCGTCGCGGGCCAGCAGGCCGACTTCGGCGCCGACCTCACGTTCGAGGTCAACGGCGCGGAGTTCGGCGTCGAGCTCTGCGAAGACCTCTGGACCGCCGTGCCGCCCTCGTCGCAGACGGCGCTCAACGGCGCGAAGGTGATCTTCAACCTCTCGGCCTCGCCCGAGTCGGCGGGCAAGCACGCCTACCTGCGGCAGCTGGTCGCCCAGCAGTCGGCCCGCACGATCGCGGCCTACGTCTACTGCTCGGCGGGCTTCGGCGAATCCACCACCGACCTCGTGTTCGCGGGCAACGCCCTCATCGCCGAGAACGGCACGATCCTGCGCGAAGCCGAGCGGTTCTCGCCCGAGGAGCAGCTGGTCGTCGCCGACGTGGACCTGGAACGGCTGGCGTTCGAACGCCGCCGCAACACCTCGTTCCGCATGAACGAAGGGGCGACGGAGAACACCGTGATCGAAATGGAGATTCCCGAAGGGCTCCGGGGCGTGGTCCTCGACCGCGACATCGACCCGATGCCGTTCGTCCCGAAGGACGAGGCGCACCGCAGCGAACGCTGCGAGGAGATTTTCCGGATACAGTCGCACGGACTGGCGCAGCGGATGATCCACACCCGCGCCGGGAAAGCCGTCGTCGGCATCTCGGGCGGGCTGGATTCGACCCTCGCGCTGCTCGTGACGGCCCGCACGTTCGATTTCCTGAACATGGACCGCGCCGGGATCATCGGCATCACGATGCCGGGCTTCGGCACCACCGACCGCACCTACAACAACGCGCTGGAACTGATGCGCGGACTGGGCGTCACGATCCGCGAAATCCCCATCCGCGACGCCTGCACGCAGCACTTCAAGGACATCGGTCTCGCCCCCGACGACCGGGGCGCGGCCTATGAGAACGCCCAGGCCCGCGAACGCACGCAGATACTGATGGACGTGGCCAACATGGAGGGCGGTCTGGTGGTCGGCACGGGCGACCTGTCGGAACTGGCCCTGGGCTGGGCGACCTACAACGGCGACCAGATGTCGATGTACGGCGTCAACGCCTCGGTTCCCAAGACGCTGGTGCGCCACCTCGTGAAATGGGCGGCCGACACGGAGCGAGACGCCGCAACGCGCGCCACGCTGCTGGACATCATCGACACGCCGGTCAGCCCCGAACTGCTTCCGGCCGACGCCGAAGGGAAAATCGCCCAAAAGACCGAAGACCTCGTGGGACCCTACGAGCTCCACGACTTTTTCCTCTACAATTTCCTGCGCGCGGGTTACGGCCCGGCGAAAATCCTGCTGCTGGCCGAACAGGCCTTCGAGGGGAGCTACGACCGCACGACCATCCTGAAATGGCTCACGGTCTTCGTCCGCCGTTTCTTCACCCAACAATTCAAACGCTCGGCCATGCCCGACGGTCCGAAAGTCGGCACCGTTTCGCTCTCGCCCCGCGGCGACTGGCGCATGCCCTCCGACGCCTCGGCGGCGGCATGGCTCCGGGAAGTGGAAGAATTATGAGAATGAAAAGAACTCTCTTGCTTGCAGCGTCCCTGCTGCTGCTCGCCGGCACGGCTTCGGCGCAGGACTGGAAAGACGCGCTGAAAAAAGCCGCCACGGCGGCCGCCGACAAGATCACCGACGGCAAACTCACCCAGTATGCGCTGGCCGGCACGTGGAACTACACGGGTCCGGGCGTCAAGTTCGAAGGCGGGGACCTCGCCTCGGAACTCGGCGGCGCGGCCCTCGAAACCTCGGTCGTCAAACAGCTGGAAAAGGCCTATGCGCTGGCCGGGCTCAAAGCCGGCGCCGGAACGTTCACCTTCGAGCGCGACAGCGACGCCTTTTCGGCGACGCTGGGCAGGCACAAGCTCACGGGAACCTACGAATACGACGCCGAGACGCACGTCGTGACGCTCCGTTTCGCCAAGGGCAAGATCGACCTGGGCTCGGTGCCGGGCCACGCCTACATCAGCGGTGCGGAACTGGTGCTGGTCTTTCCGGTCACGCGGCTCGTGGAGATGATGACCAGCCTCGGCAGCCGGATCTCCTCGCTCTCGACGGCCGCCGCCCTGCTGTCGAAATACAAGAACGTCTACGTCGGATTCGCCTTTTCCAGGTGACAGGCAGGCATTTCCGGGAAAAAACAGAAAAAAATTAAAAAAAATTTCGATGACGGATTTATAGCGAATCCGTCATTTTTTATTACGGATTTTCAGCCCCGCGACCCAACGGCCCCGCAGACAGTAAGCAAATATGCCGGACAGGTAAATAAAATATTTTACGAAATTCTTAAAGAAGTTGCAAAACTCGAACGAATGTACTATTTTTAGGGTCGATAAATGATTACAAACCCCTCAAAATCCATTCGCTTATGAACGAGCAAGTCCAACAGTACGTCGAAGATTTCATGGCCCGGCTCATCGCCCGCAACCCCGGCGAACCGGAGTTCCATCAGGCTGTCCGCGAGGTTGCCGAATCGCTGGCTCCGCACATCGTCGCCAGCCCGATCCTGCAGAAGATGAAGGTGCTGGAACGCATCGCAGAGCCCGAGCGCGTCATCATCTTCCGCGTGCCGTGGCTCAACGACAAAGGCGAAATTGAGATCAACCGCGGTTACCGCATCCAGATGAACAGCGCCATCGGCCCCTACAAGGGCGGTATCCGCTTCCACCCCTCGGTCAACCTCTCGATCCTGAAGTTTCTGGCTTTCGAGCAGACTTTCAAGAACAGCCTCACGACCCTCCCGATGGGCGGCGGCAAGGGCGGTTCGGACTTCAACCCCAAGGGCAAGTCCGACAACGAGGTGATGCGCTTCTGCCAGTCGTTCATGACCGAACTGCAGCGCCACATCGGCCAGGACACCGACGTCCCGGCGGGCGACATCGGCGTCGGAGGCCGTGAGATCGGCTTCATGTTCGGCCAGTACAAGCGCCTGCGCGACGAGTTCACCGGCACGCTCACCGGCAAGGGACGCGACTGGGGCGGCAGCCCGCTGCGCCCCGAAGCCACGGGCTACGGCACCTGCTACTTCGCCCAGGAGATGCTCGCCACGCGCAACGACACGTTCGAAGGCAAGACCGTCTGCATCTCGGGTTCGGGCAACGTCGCCCAGTACGCCTGTCAGAAGGCCACCGAACTCGGCGCCAAGGTCGTGACGCTCTCCGACTCGTCGGGCTATATCCACGACCCCGAAGGCATCAGCCCCGAGAAGCTGGAATACGTCATGGAGCTGAAGAACATCTTCCGCGGCCGCATCAAGGAGTATGCGGACAAATATCCGTCGGCCACCTACTACCCCGGCGAACGTCCGTGGGGCGTGAAGTGCGACATCGCCATGCCGTGCGCCACGCAGAACGAGCTGAACGGCGACCAGGCGCAGGCGCTGGTCGACAACGGCTGCATCTGCGTCGCCGAGGGAGCCAACATGCCTTCGACGCCCGACGCCATCCGCATCTTCCAGCAGCACAAGCTGCTCTACGCCCCGGGCAAGGCGGCCAACGCCGGCGGAGTAGCCACCTCGGGCCTCGAAATGACCCAGAACTCGATGCGTCTCACGTGGTCGCCCGAGGAGGTCGACGCGAAGCTGAAATCCATCATGCAGAACATCCACTCGGTCTGCGTGCACTACGGAACCCAGCCCGACGGCTATATCAACTACGTCGTGGGCGCCAACATCGGCGGCTTCATGAAAGTGGCCAACGCCATGCTCGCGCAGGGCTGCGTCTAACGGCCGGCCGGAAAGCCCCGGTACCGAAAGAACTCACCCCGGAAAGCCTGCGGCTTCCGGGGTGTTTTCGTCCGGGCGGCGGTAAATCGCGCGTAAAGGCAGACCGCATACGGATAAAAGAGGTCGGCAAATGCAAAAAAAGGCGCACGGGCTCGGTATTTCAGACGCACCCATACCACATTCGGGCAAAGGTGTTGCAGGTCCCGAAAGTTTATTTATCTTTGTCGGCACAAGAAGATCGGGCCCTGCCGGGAGGCATGCCTTGTTCTTTAGATTCTTGCGACGGCCCTAAAAAATCTGTGTGAAGTTGCGTCACTACTCTTTGAATTCTTCAAAACGGGCCGTCGCAAATTTTTCTTTCCTCCATTAGCAAATACCGTGCCGTTTTTCAAGCTTCGACCAACACGCGTTCGAGCGCCGCGCGCGTTAACATGCGCCCCGCTTCGATCAGTTCCTTCGAACGGTAAAATTCGAAGATGCCGTAGCTGTCGGCAGGCATCTCGACCAGGATGTCGGGTTTATGCAGCCGGCACATCAACCGGGTGATACGCTGCTGCATGATCTCCGACGAAGCGATCAGCACCTTGTAGTAATTGAGCGAAGCCTTGGCCCGCAGGGCCGGATCGGTGCCGAACGGAGCGCTGACATCCACGGCGACCAACAGGTCGCCTTCCTCGCGCCGCACGCGGTTCAGCGGAAGCGGATTGACCGTGCCGCCGTCGATCAGCACCTGCCCGTTGCGGTGCACGGGCTTGAACACCGAAGGGATCGAGATCGACGCCCGGATGGCATCGTAGAGACCGCCGCGCTCCAGCACCACCTCGCGTCCCGTGAGCAGATCGGCCGCCACGGCGGCGAAAGGCACGGCCATCTTCTCGATCTTCACGTCCGGAACCAACTCCTTGATAGCCTTTATCACGCGGTCGCCCTTGACCAGCCCCTCGGTGCTCAGGGCGAAATCCACCAGACTGAATACCTTGTATTTGTCGAGTTCGCACAGCCACTCCCTGAAAAGTTCGAGATGCCCCGAGGCATAGATGCCCCCGACCAGTGCGCCCATCGACGTACCGGCCACGGCGCTGATCTCGAACCCCTGACTCTCCAACTCCTCGATAGCTCCGATATGGGCCACGCCGCGCGCTCCGCCGCCACCCAGCACCAGCGCCACTCTTCTTTTCTTCATACGGTTTACTTATTAAATAGGATACCGAACCAACTTGCACGCATCGTGCCGCACATCAATCCGTTATTACCCGATCCATCGCCACGTCGTGCGAATCCGAAGGCAGCTCCCCGACCAGCTGGTGCGCAAAGCACACGCCGATCTTCACGGCGCGCACCCCGGGCTGCGCGAGGTATTTGTCGTAATAACCGCGTCCGCGGCCCATCCGGACCCCCGCGGCGGTGAACGCCGTGCCGGGAACGACCACCAGGTCCAGTTCCGGCGGTTCGCACAGATGCGCCTCCGAGCCCGGTTCGGCAATGCCGAAAGCCCCCGGGCGCATCGTCCGGGGATCGTATTCATAAAACCGCATCACGTCGCCTTCGACGCGCGGCACGGCCAGCCGTTTGCCGGCGGCGGACCACCGCGCCAGCGTCTCCGACGTGTCCGGTTCGTCGGCCAGCGAGCAGAAAACGCCCACCGTGCGGGCCCGTGCGAAAGCCGCCAGCCGCCCGACGCGCCAGAAAATCCGCCGCGCGGCTTCGGCACGCTCCGCCGGGTCGATCCCGAGGTTCTTTCGGCGCATCGCGGCGCGCAGCTCTTTTTTGGTCATAAAACCCTCCTTTCAAGCATAAAATTCCCGCCCGTTTTTATTGTTATTCCGCAAACAATGGCTATCTTTGCGGGTAAATCCGAAACATACCGGGACACAAACTATCACAAATATAAACAAATTAAAATCATTATGAGCTGTTTTCTATCCAATTCCTCGCTCGGCAAGAAGTTAGTCATGAGTGTCACGGGGGCGTTCCTCGTACTCTTCATCCTCTTCCACATGTCGATGAACATCACGGCGATCATCTCGCCCGAGGCGTACAACACGATCTGCGCGTTACTCGGCGCGAACTGGTATGCGCTGGCCGGTACGGCCGTATTGGCGCTGGGCGTCCTGATCCACTTCATCTACGCCATTATCCTCACGCTGAACAACTACAAGGCGCGCGGATCGCAGCGTTACGCCGTGACGGTGCAGGAGCCGGGCGTGGCATGGGCTTCGAAGAACATGCTCGCACTGGGCTTCATCATTCTCGCAGGCCTGCTGATCCACCTCTTCAACTTCTGGTCGAAGATGCAACTCGTGGAGATCATGGGCCAGCACGTCAACTCGCTGGGATACAGCCCCGCCGACGGCGCCGCGCTGATCGCCTTCACCTTCTCGAAATGGTATTACGTGGTGATCTACCTCGTGTGGTTCTTCGCCCTGTGGTTCCACCTCACGCACGGCGTATGGTCGATGTTCCAGACCGTGGGCTGGGCCAACGACACGTGGTATCCCCGCCTGAAGTGCATCGCCAACATCGTGGCCACGATCATTTTCCTCGGCTTCGCCGCCGTGGTGCTCGTCTACTTCTTCTGCCCCTGCATCGCAGGCGCATGCTAATCACCCCTTTTAGAGAACAATAAACACACAAACGATATGGCTTTCAAATTAGATGCTAAAATTCCCGCCGGGACGCTCGCCGAAAAGTGGAGCAACCACAAGACGGCGATCAAGGTCGTAAGTCCCGCCAACAAGCGCAAGCTCGACATCATCATCGTCGGCACGGGCCTGGGCGGCGCCTCCGCAGCCGCCTCGCTCGGCGAACTGGGCTACAACGTCAAGGTGTTCTGCATCCAGGACTCGCCCCG
>CATKXN010000127.1 GCA_949840605.1 uncultured Alistipes sp. | reverse complement strand
GGCGAAAAGGCAGTCAGAACGGTTCGATGGCGCAGCCATCGGCGGGCCGCAGCCTCTCGCAGCGGAGGCCCGCATTTCGCGTCCGCTCGTGCGTGCGCTCCGCAGGCTTCGACCCGATGCGAAATGCGCGCGATAGCGCGGCGGGCCGTAGTCCGCTGCCGAACGATTCGACGCCGCAGCCGTCGGCAGCCCGCAGGCAGCCCGCCCCCTGCGCCCCGACAACATACGAAAAACGAACAAAACAAGCCATACATGGAAAACACACGCCAACAGAAGGTTGCCAAACAGATTCAGAAAGACATCGCCGACATCTTCCAGAAGGAGGGCGCTCACCTCGTGCGGGGGCTGCTCGTGACGGTCACGACGGTCCGCGTCTCGCCCGATTTCGGCTATGCGAAGATCTACGTCAGCGTCTTCCCCTTCGAGCAGCACGAAGCGCTGCTCCGCACCCTGGCGGACAACACGTGGTTCATCCGCCGCGAGCTCGGCCGCCGCATCCGCAACCAGCTGAAGAACATCCCCGAGCTGCAATTCTTCCTCGACGATTCGCTCGAGTACATCGACCAGATCGACGAGGCGCTCAAACGCAACTGATCCGCCGCTTCGCCCGATGCTCACCCTCTTTTTCGCCCGCCGTTACCTCTTTTCGCCCAAGTCGCGTTCGGTCGTCAACCGCATCGCGGCCTTGAGCGTCGCGGCCGTGGCGATTCCCGTGGCGGCGATGATCGTCCTGCTGTCGGTCATCAACGGCTTCGAGGCGCTGATCCGCGGGAGCAATGCGCTCTTCGATGCCGATCTGCGCATCGCCCCCGTCGAGGGGAGCACCTTCGCCCTCGCCGAGCTCGACACGGCGGCCCTCGTGCGGCTCGACCGCGTGGAGGCGGCGACGGCGGTGCTCGAGGAGCGCATCCTGCTCGAAGCGAACGGCCGCCGCGTCACCGCGACGCTGCGCGGCGCCGACGACCGCTACGGCGAGGTGCTGCCCTTCGCCGAAGCCGTGACGGCGGGCGAGGCGACCCTCCGCGTCGGCGACCTGGAGCGGCTGGTCGTCGGCCGCGCGCTGGCGACGCAGCTGGGGATCCGCTCGCACGTCGGAGCCTCGATGCGTCTCTACGCCGTGCGGCGCAACAGCTTCTCGTCGCTCCTGCCCTTCGAGAACTATACCCTCCGCACCCTCCCCGTGGGGGGCTTTTTCGAGGCGGACTACGACACCGAGACGGGCACGGTCGTCGCCCCGCTGCATGCCGTGCAGCAGCTGCTCGACCGCACGGACCGCGCCTCGGCGCTGCTCGTGCGCGCGTCGTCGCCCGAAGCGGTCGAACGCCTCCGTCCGCAGCTCGCCGCGCTGGCGGGCGACCGTTTCCGCGTCGAGACGCGCGAGGAGCGTTCGGCTTCGATCTACCGGCTGGTCCGCTACGAAAAGTGGGGCGTCTTCTTCATCGCCCTCATGGTCCTCGTCGATGCCGCCTTCTCGATCGTCGGGGCCCTCTCGATGCTCATCCTCGAAAAACGCGACGAGCGGCTGACGCTGCGCGCCCTCGGCGCCTCCGACGGCTTCGTCCGCGCCCTCTTCCGCTGCGAGGGGTACCTTATCTGCGCCCTCGGCGGCGCGTGCGGCCTGCTGCTCGGCACGGCCTTGAGCCTCGCCCAGCAGCATTTCGGCCTCGTGGAGATCCCCGCCGACAGCTTCCTGACGAAGAGCTATCCGGTCGAATTCCGCTTTTCGGACCTCCTCGTCGTCCTCTTTTCGTTCGCGCTGGTGGCGTGGAGCCTCGTCTTCGTCACGGTGCACACCATGATTCAAAAAGAACCCCGACCATGAAACGACTCTTCGTCCTGCTGCTCGTCGCCCTGGCGCTCGCTTCGGCGGGCTGCCGCAAACGCACGGTCATCTCCGACCGCGAACTGGCGCAGATCTTCCGCGACGCCTTTCTGACGAACGCCTATCTGAACGATCGCAACGTGCGGACCGATTCGGTGAACCTCTACGAGCCGATCTTTGCCCGCTACGGCTATACGACCGAGGATGTGCAGTATACGGTCGGCAACTTCTCGCGCCGCAAGAGCGCCCGCTTGAGCGACGTCGTCGAGGAGGCGATCGCCCTGCTCGAAGCGGAGGGCAAGCGCTACGATCACGAGGTGGCGGTGCTCGACACGGTCCGCAAGACGGCCTTGCGCGAGACGCGGCACACGCTGCGCCGCGATTCGGTCGTGCGCGTCCGCTCGCTGCGCGATACGGCGCTGCTCTCGATGCGTTTCGAGGTCGCGCCCGGCGAATACGTCGTTTCGTACGCCTACGAGGTCGACTCGCTCGACCGCAACGCCCGTCTCCAGAGCCGTTTCTGGCTCGATCGGCGCGACGGCCGCCGCACGGCGCAGCAGACCGTGGCCCTGCGCCGCAACTACCGCGAGGAGATCCGCCGCACCTTCCGCGTCGACTCGGTGCACAGCGCTCTGGAGCTCCACCTGCTCGCCTTTCCCGAGACGGCGCGCCAGCCTTCGGTTACCTTCTACGACCTGCAGGTGACCCACACGCTCCCCGAGGAGGAGGCGCTCGCCGAACTCTTCCGCCGTCAGCTCGATACGCGCATCTTCGCCGACGAATTCCTGCATGGCGATCCCCGCGAATAACCGGCCGCCCGGCCTCGACCCGCCGCGTCTCGACCCGCCCCGCCGGATCGCCGCCCATCTGCTGCTGACGGCAGCGGGGGAGCGGGTGCGCCGGCCGCTCGTCGAGTTCGCCTCCGACGGCCGCATCCGCTCCGTCGCGCAGTGGCGCGATGCCGATCGCGAACCCTTCACCGTCTTTTATGCGGGGCTGCTCGTCCCCGATTTCCCGACCGACTACCGCGCCGCCTTCGCCGCCGTGGCGGCCGACCGCACGACCCCCCTCGACCGCCTGCTGCCCCGCACGCCGCAGGGCGTCACGGTGCTGCTGACGGGGATCGACTACGAACGGCTGCTGCTGACCGACCGCACGACGATCCGACGGGTGATGCCGTGAAAAGGGCGTGCTGCCGACGGCTGGCGCCATCGGCGTTGTGTATTGGAGGGGCCTCGGCGGGCTGTCGCATGTTGCCGGATTCGATCCCGCGAAGGATCGGCGGGCCGCAGCTTTCGGCGGCGAAGGCCCGCAGCTCGCGTAAGGCTCGTTGCGTGCGCTTCGCAAGCTGCTGCCCGTGTCGTATGTCGAATGGTTCGATGGCGTCAGCCATCGGCGGGCCGAAGCCTCCGCGTGCGGAGGTCCGCATCGTATCGACACGGGCGCTCCGCAGGCTTTGGCCCGAGCGAAAGTTCGCGCGACAGCGCGGCGGGCCGCAGCCTCGCCCTGCGAAGGCCCGCATGTTGCGTCCCTTCGCAAGCTGCGTCCCGAACGGTTCGGCCTCGCAGAGGTCGGCAGCCCGCAGCCGTCCCCTGGCGGAGGGCTGCATCTCACCGAACGCCCGCAGCCCTGCGGCCGCACCGATTGCCGCTCGGCCACAAAAAAACGGCGGAATCGACCTCGATCGATTCCGCCGTCCCTCTTTGCAACGCTCTGTCTTACTCCTCGGAGAGCGAGCGGTAGGTGAAGTTGCGGAAGGTGGCGTAGCCGTCGCCCGCCACGAAGAGCGCGGGCAGGACGCTCTGGAACTCGTAGAGCGTGTTGTGGTCGTAGCCGCCGATCATCATGCCCCACGTCTCGCGGTGCCACTCCTTGCCGTCGTGGCTGTATTCGCCCGTGACGACGTGGCGGTCGTTGCGCACGCGCAGCCAGAGGTGGTTGCCGCCGCTCGGCGCACGCCCCGAGGCACCGCCCTTGCGGA
This sequence comes from uncultured Alistipes sp., assembly GCA_949840605.1. Next base: position 4,068 of record CATKXN010000127.1, on the reverse strand, counting down.
AGCGCATGCGGCGCTGCTTGTCGAAGCCCGTACCCATGAAGAAATCGCTGTTGTAGACCAGCAGCAGGCCCGCCGAGACGTCGCCGTGGAGCTCGATTTCGGCCTCGAACTCGTAGGCGTGCTCGCCCGCGACGCACATCATCGGCGAGGAGTCGGCGGCCGTGCGGCCGCGGCCCTGCATCGTCAGCACGCCGTTCTCGACCTTCACGCGGTCGGGATCAAACGACTTGTAGAATTTCCAGTCGAGGCCGATGCGGAACTCGCCGAGGCGGCTGTGGCGGTCGACGTCGGGCGTCAGGGGCAGCGGCGCCTCGATCGGACCCTCGATGTCGAGCCCCTCGACGGGGTGGAACCAGCCGTCCTCGCCCAGCACGACGGGTTCGAGCAGGGTCTGCCGGCCGAGGTTCGTGTAGCCGTTTTCATAGGAGTGGTAGACGACGTACCAGCGGCCGTCGGGGGTGTCGATGAGCGAGCCGTGGCCCTTCGACCACCAGCGGTCGGCCGCATCGTAGGTGTGCACGAGGGGGTTGAAGGGCGAATCCTCCCACGGACCGTCGATCGATTTGGAGCGGGCGACGACCACCATGTGGCTCGTCGGAGGGCCTGCCGTGCCGCCCTCGGCGTTCAGGTAGTAATAGTAGTCGCCGATCTTGCGCAGCTTCGGTCCTTCGAGGCACATCCCTTCGGTGAGCCACTCTTCGGGATACTGCCACCCTGCGTAGACGGTCTCCATCGTCTCGGGCAGGATCGCCAGGCCGTCGTCGGTCAGCCGCACGCGCTTGCCGCCCGACATGAAGAGCCAGCGCTCGCCGTTGTCGCCCACGACGTGGCAGGGGTCGATGTTGCCCACCTTCAGGTCGATCGGGTCGCTCCACGGACCGTAGGGCGAATCGGCGTAGGTGACGAAGTTCATGCGGCCGCGGGGATGCGCCACCGTGAAATAGATGTAGTACTTGTCGCCGTGCTTGCAGATGTCGGGGGCCCAGACCGACCCCAGGTAGGTTTGCAGGGCGTAGCTGATCGGCTCCCAGTGCACCAGGTCGGTCGAGTGGAAGACGGCCAGCCCCGGGTTGTAGTCGAAGGCCGAGTGGGTCATGTAGTAGTCGTTCCCTTCGCGCAGGATGGTCGGGTCGGGGTAGTCGCCGCCCAGGATCGGGTTGGTGTAGGTCGCCGGGCCGTTCGTCGGACCGCTCGGCGCGCAGGCGGCCAGCGAGAGGGCCGCCGCCAGCAACAGGAGGAGGTGTTTTTTCATCGGGTTGGTATTAGTTGTGGTTGTTGTCAGAAAAATCGTATTTGCAGATTTAATTTCATATAGGTATTCCCGTCCGGTTCGTTATAAAGGGTCCCGTATTCATGTTTTCCTCGATCGGCGCGTTCGAATCTGGTATTGGAATAGAGATAATCCTCCACGTCGTTGCGGTTGTAGAAATGATAGCAGACGATTTCCCCGTCGTCTCTGACGATCAGATAGCCTCCGTTGGCATCGTATCGGCCGTTCCATCTTTTTGAAGGCATCATGCCCAGGGCGGCATCGATCAGCATCATCTTTATTTTGTGCGCATAAAATGATTCCGTTTCCGGAACGGCGAGTGCCAGCGGGTCGTTTTCGGCAATCTTTCCGACGACATCGCGGATCGCGTTGCACGAAGATTCGAAATGCGCTTTTACGCAGGCCGCGACAATCTGCGGCAGGGCAGTGTCGATGAACATCAGATTATCGTGAAAGATTCGGTTGGCAAAACCGGCATATGCAAGTCGGCCTCCTTTTTCGGTTATGGCGCGTATGCGGTCTGTTTGTCCTTTGATTACATTTACGGCTGCCGCTTCCGCATCATTGAACCGGGCTCCCTCGATTCTGTATATGATATTGGTTGCGCGGCTGGCATTCAACAGCGTCGCGGAACCGCCCAGTCGGGACTTTATGCTGAATCCGAGTTCCGGAGTCATTCCGGTGCGGGCATCGTGGATGACGATCCGGATGTCCGACTTGTTTCCGGTCCCCGCTTTCAGTTTTCGGCATTTTATTTCCGTCATGAAGGCTTCGACCGGTTCGACGGCAAATGAACGGGCATGTTGGTGTCGAATGGCGTTCAGCAGAAAGCGCGATTGTTCGAGAAATCGGCCCATCGGGATTCGCAGGATTTCGGTCCCGTTTTCTTCCACGACGACGGATCGCCCGTCCGAACAGCTCCACGGTCTGTATTCGTATCGTTTTTCTTCCGTTCGAATGATGTCCAGAATCGGATAAAACACGTTTGTCCGGTGCATGAATGCATCGCCGGCGTATACGCGACCTTCGCCCAGCAGTTTGAACAGGGCGTATATTTCGCTCCATTCGCCTTTATTCCCCGTGATTGCCATGATCTTCAGCTTTTTCGATTACTGCGATTATTTTTTCGGCCGTGGCCCGAATTGCCGGAACGGCCACCGAGTTCCCGAACTGTTTGTAGGCCGAAGCGTCGGCAACCGGGATGATGAAATTGTCCGGAAATCCCTGAAGCCGGGCCCATTCGCGCGGGGTCATCCGGCGCCAGCCGTCCCGGTTGACCTCCCCACGTATGCGCGTGGTCGGGGTGAAATCCGTCAGACGCTTGTCGATGACTATGTTGCGTTCCCGCCCCATACCCCCGACAACGATTGCGTTTGCCACGCCGTCGTCCGGGACGATTTCGTAGCCGAATCCGTTCCCTTTGCTTTCGTGTCGTTTTTTGTGTTCGATGAGAGTGGTCTGATAGCGAGTTGACAAATAATACTTTGAAGGAACTTCCCGCTTTTCCCGGATGTCGATGAACCGTTTCGATGAATCGGTCGGAGCCGGATAGTCGAAATCGGCTGTTTCGAGATCTTTTCTGAATCCCACGATATAGATTCGCTCCCGGTGTTGCGGAACGCCGAAATGCATGGCGTTGACGATCCGGGGATCGGGGACGTGATAGCCGAGGTCGTTTCGCAGCGTATTGAGAATGGTTTGGAGGGTTCGGCCCTTGTCGTGTATCGCCAGGCCTTTCACGTTTTCGAGAAAGACGGCTTTCGGCTGCTTCCTGCGTATGATTTCGGCGACGTCGAAAAACAGGGTCCCGCGGGTTTCTTCAAAACCGAGGCGCTTCCCCGCCAGGGAGAAAGCCTGACAGGGAAAGCCTGCGCACAAAAGGTCGAAACGATCCGGAATAAACCGCTTGACCGATTCTTTGGTAATGTCGCCGAACGGTATTTCGCCGAAATTCGCTAAATAGGTTTTTTGTGCCCGGGCGTCCCACTCGGACGAAAAAACGCATTTGCCGCCGAGCTGTTGGAGTGCCAGTCTGAATCCGCCGATGCCTGCAAACAGATCGATGAAAGTGAATTTCGGATTCTTGGGAGCAACAAAGGGTACGTCGCAGAGTTCGGGAAAAAGATCGTACGGAAGATTCGCGTCCGACAGAACGCCGGAGGTCGTTGCATCCGTTCGTTCTTCGCCGAGCAATGCCGAAAGAGCCGCCTCCCCGAACGGGAATGCGAAAGATGTCCCTCTATTCTGCAAATAGTGCGTCAGCGCGGCTCCCGTCTCGTCGAACGGTATGCTGCATGTTCTGTTCCTTTTTGGCGTCATGATACTGCATGATTTGTTCCGCGCACCATTCGGGGCGCTTTTTTATGTCGGATTCCCAGAATCGCAGCACGATCCAGCCGGTTTCTTCCAGTTTGGCGGTTACTTCGCGGTCCCGGGCCATGTTCCGTTCGATTTTGGCGATCCAGAAATCCCGATTGGATTTATGGTCGTTTTTGCGTTGATCCCAATTCCTGCCGTGCCAGAATTCTCCGTCGCAAAAGACGGCGATTCTCTTTTTTCGAAAAACGAAATCGGGTTTTCCTGGAAGATCCCAGGCATTTTTGCGGTAACGAAGGCCGTGAGACCAAAGCAGCCGCCCCAGAATTCTTTCGATGGAGGTGTCTCGGGCTTTGTTGGCCTGCATGTTGCGTTTACGTTGTTCGGGAGTCAGTTTGTCCATATTAATTGAAAGCAAAGATACGCGATATTTTCCGATTCCCGTGGAGCCTTCGCGAAAAAACGAAGGGGAACCTTCGTTT
>CATKXN010000126.1 GCA_949840605.1 uncultured Alistipes sp. | reverse complement strand
TCTTCGGAATAGCCATCGGCGTGCTGATCTGCTTCCTCGGGGGGCTGATGGCCGTGGACATCGTGCCCCGGAAGGCGACAGGGGCCGCACTGGGGATCGTCGGAATGGCGTCCTACTGCGCCGCGGGAATTCAGGACGTGGCATCCGGATGGCTCATAGACTCCAACATAACCGTAGCTGCGGACGGCGCAAAGCACTACGATTTCGGACCCGTGGCAATATTCTGGATCGCGGCGTCAGTGATTTCGTTCCTGCTGCCGCTGCTGAACAAAAAACAAAATACGGAAGCATGAAAAGACTGACATACCTGCTTCTTTGCCTGCTGCTGCCGGCAATGGCCGCCGCAGAGAACGCACCGGTAAAATATACCGATGCGGCAAGCCTCACGATCGTCAACAAAGCTCAGCCGGGCGGTCCGACGTTTCAGCGCATCGAGGTGGCCCGTTACCCCGAGCTGACCCCGACGGTCACGAGATATTACCGCTACTCCACGGGGCTGGCCGTGGCGTTCCGCACCGACAGCCGCAACATCCGCGCCCGGTGGACGACCGTCAACAAACTCCCCGGGGCCAACTCGACGCTCATCGCACAGCGCGGGCTCGACCTCTACATCCGCCGCGACGGCAAATGGGTGTTCGCCGGGGTCGGGGTGCCGAACAAATCCGGAACGCAGCACGAAGCCCCCGTCGTCGAACACATGGATACGACGATGAAGGAGTGCCTGCTGTACCTCCCGCTGTACGACGAGATCGCCGGCCTCGAAATCGGGATAGACGAAAATGCGCAGCTGGAAGCCGCGCCCGACCCCTTCCGCCACCGGATCGTGGTGATCGGGTCGAGCATCACGCACGGCACCTCGGCAAGCCGTCCGGGAATGGCCTACGCCGCACGCCTGGGCCGCGCCCTGGGATTCGGGTTCGTCAACCTCGGGGCCAGCGGACAGTGCAAGCTCGATCCGTTCTTCGCGCGCATCGCCGCCGAGACCCAAGCCGACGCCTTCGTGTTCGACGTCTTCTCGAACCCCTCGGCCCAACAGATCGACGAGCGGTTGGAAGAGTTCGTGCAGCGCATCCGCGAAAGCCACCCCGCGACGCCCCTGATCTTCCTCCAGACGGAGGTGCGCGAAAGCGGGAACTTCGACCTGAAAAAACGGGCCTTCGAAGACGCCAAGCGGGAAGCCGCCCGGAAAGGGATGGAGAAACTTCTCGAACGGGACAAAAACATCTGGTTCATCAATCCCGGCATGGATTTGGGAGACGACCACGAAGGGACCGTAGACGGCGTACATCCCACGGACCTCGGATTCGAGCGGATGCTGGACGCACTTACGCCCCGCATCGTCCGCATATTCCGCAAATACGGCATCGAATAGCGCGCCAGCGAAAAAATCGTAACTTTGTCCCGGAACTTATACAAGACAGTCATGATCGAACCCGTTTACCAGCCGTCGCCGTCGCGTTACGAGAACGGCATGATTTTCCGCCGCGCCGGGCGCAGCGGAGTGCAGCTGCCGGCCCTGTCGCTGGGCATGTGGCACAATTTCGGCAGCGAGCAGACCTTCTCCAAAGCGCAGGAGATGGCCCACTACGCTTTCGACCACGGCATCGTGCATTTCGACCTGGCGAACAACTACGGTCCGGCCTACGGGACCGCCGAGGAGAATTTCGGTCGCCTGATGCAGCGGTCGTTCCGCCCCTACCGCGACGAGATGTTCATCGCCACCAAGGCCGGATACGACATGTGGCCGGGACCCTACGGCAACTGGGGTTCGCGCAAATACCTCATGGCGAGTCTCGACCAGAGCCTGCGTCGCATGAAGCTCGACTATGCGGACGTCTTCTATTCGCACCGCTACGACCCCGAAACCCCGCTCGAAGAGACGCTTCAGGCATTGGTCGACATCGTCCGCAGCGGTAAGGCGCTCTACGTCGGGCTGTCGCGCTATCCGCTCGCAGCGGAGCGTTTCGCATTCAGCTACCTCTCCGAGCGCGACGTGACGTGCCTGCTGTTCCAGGACAGATACAACATTTTCAACCGCGAACCCGACACGTCGGGCGTGCTGTCGCTGGCCGCCGAGTCGGGCGCAGGATTCGCGGCCTTCTCGCCGCTGGCGCAGGGACTCCTGACCGGGCGTTACCTGAACGGCATTCCGCAGGATTCGCGCATGGCCGAGGGGCGCTCGCTGCGGAGCGACGTGCTGACCGACGCGATGCTGGAACGTATCCGCAGTCTCGACGACCTCGCCCGCCAGCGCGGGCAGACGCTGGCCGAAATGGCGCTGGCGTGGCTGCTGCACGACAGCCGCGTGACGACGGTGATTATCGGAGCCAGCTCGACGGCCCAGATCGCGGACAACCTGCGGGCGCTGGAAAACACGTCCTTTTCCAGCGAGGAACTGGCGCGGATCGACGCCCTCTCGCGGGGATGATCCCGGAACGAAAAAGAGAGGTCCGCTTTCCGATGGAAGCGGACCTCTTCACGTTACGGCGGCAGCATTACCTTTCGGGTTTCTGCCCGATATAGAAAACGTATCCGTAATCCGTTCCGTGGACGCGGTAGTGTTCGATCTCCTCCCGCATCAGCGCGGCCATTCGGACGGCTGCCGGGCTGTGGCCCTGCTCTTCCAGGAAATCGGGGATGCGCGCGGCCACCGCGGCGAAATAATTCTGCGTCCAGCAGTGCTGCGGCAGCACGAAATGCGCCAGCGGCACATAACCGGCCTTTTCGAGAATGCGCACCTTGCCCGCAGGTGTGTCGATGTCCGGGAAATTCTCCCGGATGTACGCCGTCTCCGGAAGCCGCGAGGGCGCGAGCCACGAGCACTCGGTGACAGCGATCACGCCCCCAGGTTTGAGAAACCGCCGCCATTCGGTGAGCCCCCGTTCGAAGCCGATGTTGTAGATCGAACCTTCGGCCCAGATGAGGTCCAGCTCTTCGTCGCCGAAAGCCAGTTCGTCCATCGACCCGACGAGCGCCGTAACCCGGTCGCCCAATCCCATGCGTTTCATCCGGGCGCGGAGCCCCTCGATCATCGCGGGCAGCAGGTCTACGGCCGTGATCGTGCCGTCGAGGTGCCGGGCGAGCACTTCTGTCTGCCGTCCCGTGCCGCAGCCGATGTCGGCGATGCGGAGTCCGGGACCGGTCGCGGGGAGGAACTCCAGGGCCCGGAGGGTTTGTTCATCGCCGCCGGGACCCTGCCGGTCGAGGACGCGGAAAAAGTCGGCGATAAGGTTGAAATCGAATTCGTAAATCGGTTCTTTATTTTCTCTGTTCATGATTGCGGATGTTTTGGCCGGCCTGTCGGACGGCTGAAATAGGATATGTGAAAATACTGCCGGACAGACTTGTCCGGATGTACAGAAAAAACGGAATCCATTTACGGCATGGATTCCTATGAAACCGAATCCTTTTTAAACATCCAATGGTTTTGGTCCCGTAAGATAGGTTTTTAAAACGGAACCGCCAAATCCGGACGCATGAAAACGCCGGACCCCTCGCGAGGCCCGGCGCTCCCGGTGAGGCGTCACCCAATAGGCGTCAGAACGAAATACCGACGCGTATACCGAAATTGTTGATGTTGTTGATCGAGTAGGTCAGCACATCGCCGCTGTTGGTGGCGTAGCTGTAATAGAGCGCCACGTGGAAGCCCAAACGATAGTCGGGACGCGGGAAGATCGACACGCCGATTTCCGGCGAAACGAAGAATCCCCACGTGTCGGTATACTGCTTGACGACATAGTAATACGACGACATTTCGGCGTAGCTGGCGCCCAGCTTCAGGCCCACGTAGGGTTGCAATACACGGTCGGTAAGCCAGTTGTAGCGTCCCGTGACGCCGAACGGCAGCTGGAACAGGGCGTGTTTCTGGTTGGTGGTCAGCGCCGAGCCGTCGCCCAGGTCGAGCGTCTGGCGCGAAATGCTTTGCAGATTGGTCTGGTAGGAGATGAAGGGACCCACGGTGACGTTCTCCGTGACGAAGTAGCCACCTTCGAAGTTCATCCCCCAGCCCGAGGTCTTGTCGGCGAAGTCGGCGCCCAGAGGCACGCCCACCTGCCAGTCGACGTTGATGTAGGTGTTGGGGAATATCTGCGCCTTGCCCGGCAGGGCCGCGGCAAGCATAACGGCGCAGACAGCGATGGTTTTGAGGTATTTCGATGTTTTCATAATCGGACGATTTTTTGCGGTTAAACTATTTTGCCAGATAGGGCGACTGCGCGAAAGCCTGCTCGACGCCGGCGATGGTGCGCTGCTGGTTGAGTTCCGCATCGGAAGTCAGCAGGCCGCCGATGAAGCTGTCCCACACGACGGGCAGTTTTTTGCCGGTCTCCTGATCGGCCTCGAGGTCCAGCATCTCCAGCAGCAGCGAACCGGCCGTGTATCCGTAGTAGACGCTGTAAGGGTAGTGCCATCCGATCCAGTCGCCCCAGTACCCGGGCGTCCAGTAGTAGGGGTAGTACCACCACCAGTAGGGATAGTCGTAGCCGACGAAATAGGTCACTTTCTTGACGTAGCTGAGCTGGATGCCCACGTTGGCGGCTTCCTTGTCGTCGGTGCGGGTATATCCTGCGGCGTTCATCTTGCCGGCGACCGTGCCGATGATCTCCAGGGCATCGGCGTCTTTCCAGTATTCGGTTTTGTCGCTGTTCCCGATTACCAGGATGCTGTCGGGAACGTAGTAGGTGCCGATGGCGGCGAAATCGGTGTCGGTGTCATGGGCGGTGTAGACCAGGTAATCCCGGTGAAGGTCCGACGTCGAAGGCTCCTTCTGACACGCGCAGAACGCAACTGCAATGAGTGCGAACGCAAAGTAACGTAATTTTTTGACGTTCATGGTTGTTTAATTTTTTTGGTTTGCTGTCCCGACCGATGTTTCAAATTCCGTTCCCCGCGCGCGGGTTTCCCGGGGCAGAACCCGAATTGCGTATAAAGAAACCGTTTTCGAAGCGCCGAAAGCCGGACGGGCGGGGCGTCATGCATCAGCAAAAACGGTTGATTTTCAACTTTCCCGGAAAATTTATCCCCTTACCGGACTTTTCTGCGTACATTATGCTACCTTTGTGTACAGCGCATGGCATAACATCACTGAGTATGGGCCGATATGACAATTGCTCCCGCGAGGAGCTGATTCGCCGGATCGAGGAACTCGAACGGAAACAGAGTGCGGAAACCGAAACCCCGGCGCGGTTCCGGGAGCGGTTCGCCCGGGAGATCCTCGATTCGATCCCCGATATGCTGACCGTCCTCGACCGGCACGGGAAACTCGTCGAGCTGGTCTCCGCCGAAAGTTCCAACCACGTCGGTGTTTCGAGCAGCGACTTCATCGGCCAGGACATTCAGACCGTGCTCTCGCCCGAAGCGTGCCGAAGCGTGCGCAACAACCTCGACAACGTCTTCGCCACGGGCTGCGGCTCGTCGTCGCACCACGACATCACGCTCGGCGGCGAGACCCGCAACTACGAGAACCGCATTTTTCCGCTCGACAGCGAACATGCGCTCTGCATCTGCCGCGACATCACCGAGACCGAAACGGCCAAGTACGAACTGGAGATGGTCAAATATGCCCTGAACAACGTCGAGGAGGAGATTTACGCCTGCGACCTGGACGGCACGATGGAGTATGCCAACGAGCAGTACCGCGTGCACCACGGCATCACGGACGAACTCACAGCGCACAAGGTCTACGAATTCTGGTCGTTCCGGGGCACGAAGGCCCAGTGGGAGGATCGGCTCCGGAAAATCCGCCGCGACAACGGTGCGCACAAGTACACCGTGCGTTTCAAGAACGACCGGGGAAACGTCGTGGCCTGGGACGTGGTCGCCTACATCATCTACGACCATTTCAAGGAGCGCGAAATCGTCTGGTTCTTCGGCCGCGACGTGACGCTGCGCATCCAGCACGAAAACAAGGTCAAGGAGATGAATTCGATCCTCGACAGCATCCTGAACAACATCCCGGTCTATCTCTTCGTCAAAGACCCCGGCAACGAATTCCGCTACCTCTACTGGAACCGCGCATTCGAAGAGCATTCGGGCATTCCGGCAGAACGGGCGCTGGGACATACCGACCTGGAAATCTTCCCCGACCCGAAGGACGCCGAACATTTCCGCCGCGACGACCTCGAACTGCTGCGCACGGGCGAACGCGTGACCTTCGTCGAGGAGTATGTCAACGTCGCAGGCGAAACGCGCATCGTCACCACCTCCAAATCGCTGGTTCCGGTCGAGAACCGCCTGCCGCTGATCATCGGCGTATCGTGGGACATCACCGACGAGAAAAAGGCCGAACTGGAGATCATCGAGGCGCGCATCCGCGCCGAAGAGTCCGACAAACTCAAATCGGCGTTCCTGGCCAACATGAGCCACGAGATCCGCACGCCCCTCAACGCCATCGTGGGTTTCGCCAAGCTGATCGGATCGGCCGAGACCGAGGAGGAGAAGCTGCAGTTCGCCGACATCATCGACACCAATTCCGAACTGCTGCTGCAGCTGATCAACGACATCCTCGACATTTCGAAGATCGAGGCCGGGACTCTCGAATTCCGGTTCCGGCCGATGAACCTCAACGACCTGTGCCGTTCGGAATACGAGGTGCATAAAACCCGCGTAAAATCCGGTGTGGAGCTTGTTTTCGAAGAGAAATACGACGACGTGCAGATCGTCTGCGACCAGAACCGCCTCGCGCAGGTCATCACCAACCTGCTGAACAACGCCTCGAAATTCACCGAACGGGGCACGATCCGCTTCGGCTTCGACCTGCAGGACGACCGGGTGGAGTTCTACGTCGAGGATACGGGCGTCGGCATTCCCGGGGAGAAGGTCCGCGACGTTTTCGACCGCTTCGTGAAGCTCAACGACTTCGCCGCCGGCACCGGACTGGGGCTGGCCATTTCGAAGATGATCGTGGAGCGCATGGACGGCACGATCGGCGTCGACTCCGAGGAGGGCAAAGGCACCCGTTTCCACTTCTCGATCCCGGTCGAGCCCCGTGGCGTGCCGGGCATCGACGGCTGCGCCGCGGGCGTCCCCGGACAGACAGACCGGTGGACGCTGCTGGTCGCGGAAGATTCGGACATGAATTTCCGGCTGATCGAGGCGGTGCTGGGGAAACGTTTCAGGCTGGTGCGCGCCGTCACCGGGTCGGAAGCCGTGGAACGCTTCGCCGAGGTGCATCCCGACGCGGTGCTGATGGATGTGCGGATGCCGGTGATGGACGGGCTGGAAGCCACGCGGCGGATTCGCAAAATGTCGTCCGACGTCCCCGTGATCATCATGTCGGCCTACTCCTACGGCAACGAACCGGAACTGGCCCGGGAGGCCGGATGCAACGGCTTCCTGACCAAACCCCTGTCGCAGGACTCGCTCAACAGAATCCTCAACGCCGCCCTCGTCGAACTGAAACGGAAATCAGTTTAGCGGTAGCGGTGCGAAATGAGGGTCATGAACTCCTCGCGGGTCCGCTGGCTGGAGAGGAAAACGCCCGTAAAGGCCGAAGTAGTGGTCGCCGACTGCTGTTTTTCGATGCCGCGCATCTGCATGCACATGTGGCTGGCCTCGATCACCACGGCCACGCCCATCGGATTGAGCGCCTCCTGAATGCAGTCGCGGATCTGCACCGTCAGCCGTTCCTGCACCTGCAGGCGGCGGGCGAAGCACTCCACCACACGGGCCACTTTCGACAGTCCCGTGATGTAACCGTCGGGGATATAGGCCACGTGGGCTTTGCCGTAGAAGGGCAGCATATGGTGTTCGCAGAGCGAGTAAAGTTCGATGTCCTTGACCAGCACCATCTGCCGGTATTCTTCGCGGAACGTCGCCGAACGGATGATCTCGAGCGGGTTCTCGTCGTAACCTTTCGTCAGGAACGACATGGCCTTGGCCACGCGTTCGGGGGTTTTGAGCAGCCCTTCGCGCGAGGGGTCTTCTCCCAGCAGACGCAGGATTTCCGCATAGTGGAGTTTCAGCGCCTCGACGGTCGCAGGGTCGAAATGCTCCTCCTTGTCGTAGTTCTTCGTTTCCATAGGGCGCAAAGATAGCGATTTATTCTTTCATTATTTCATCCATCACCCGCGAAGTGCGCGCCGCGGAGATTCCCGTGGAGGGGCACACGCCCTCGCCGCGCAGCTCCCGGACGATGGTTTCGATCAGCGGACCCTGAATATGCTCCGGAGATGCGATTTCGAAGCGTTCGACACCCCGCGCCGTCA
>CATKXN010000125.1 GCA_949840605.1 uncultured Alistipes sp. | reverse complement strand
GTTCTCAGAGGCAACGGTACGACAAAGAGCCAACCACCCGGCCCACGCCCCGGATTTTGAGGGCAATACATCAAAAAATGCGGATTTCCCGTTCCGCGCTCCCGCACAGCCCCAAATACCCAAAACATAAATTATGCTTTACCCATCCCGAACGGCCCGCCTCGCGCTGCGCGCGTGGCGGGAGGAAGACCGGCCGGCCTTCGCCGCCATGAACGCCGACAGACGCGTCATGGAGTTTTTCCCCGCACCGCTGACGGATGCCGAATCCTGGGAGATGTTCGACCGCATCCGCGACGAATTCTCGACGGAAGGGTTCGGACCTTACGCCGTAGAACGCCTCTCCGACGGCGAATGGCTGGGCTTCGCCGGACTGCACCGCGTGACCTGCTCCGGCGGCTTGGAAGGGAAGGTGGAGATACTCTGGCGCCTGCGCCGCGACGCCTGGGGACAGGGATACGCCACCGAAGCCGCCCGGGCCTGCATCGCGCACGCCGCGAAACTCGGCATCCCGGAACTCATCTCTTTCACCTACGTCGGAAACCGGCGTTCGCTGAACGTGATGAAACGGCTCGGCATGGAGTACGCCGGGGAGTTCGACCACCCTTCCCTGCCGGAAGGCCATCCCCTGCGGCGGCACGCCCTCTACCGCATCCGGACCGAACAATGAAAAAGTCCGCGGCCCCGATGGGTCGCGGACTTCTCTTTTCCGGCAGCGGAATCACTTCAGCTCGAAAGCCGCCGTACCGCGGATATCGTCCGACGCGGCGCCCACATAGGCCGTGAACGCGCCCGGCTCGGCAACCCACGCACCCTTGGCGTCGTCATAGTATGACAGCATGTCGGGCGTGATCTCGAAAACAACGGTCTGCGTTTCTCCGGGATTCAGCGCAACTTTCCGGAATCCTTTCAGTTCCTTCACCGGACGCGGCAGCGACGACTGCTCGTCGCCGATATAGAGCTGCACCACCTCGGCGCCCGGACGCGTGCCCGTGTTGGTCACGTCGGCCGAAACCCGGATGCGGCCGTCCGCCGCAAGTGTCGTGCGGTCGGCCTTCACATCGGTCACGTCGAACGTCGTGTAGCTCAGGCCGTGACCGAAGGCGAACAGCGGTTTGAGCTGCTCCTTGTCGTGCCAGCGGTAGCCCACGTAAATACCTTCGTTGTAGGCGACCTTGTCCGTACCGGGGTATTCGCCCAAAGCATGCGCGCTGTTGTCCTCCAGACGCACCGGAAAGGTAAAGGGCAGTTTGCCCGAGGGATTCACGGCCCCGAACACCACGTCGGCCAGCGCATTGCCGGCCTCGGAGCCCGAGAACCAGGCCTCCAGCACCGCCGGAACCCGTTCGATCCACGGCATCGCCACGGCGTTGCCCGAGACGATCACGACGGCCAGGTTGGGATTGGCTTCGGCCAGCGCTTCGATCACCCGGTCCTGCGCATAGGGCAGGCCGTACTGCAAACGGTCGGCTCCCTCGCAGTCCTGGTGGTCGCTCTTGTTCAGTCCGCCGACGAAGATCACGGCGTCGGCCTTGCGCGCCGCAGCGACGGCATCGGCGATGAGCTGCTCCTCGGAACGGCTCTCGCTCAGGTCCTGCCCCGTCTTCACGCCGTTGTAGTTGCCCGTCACGTCGCCGACGTAGCCGCGCTCATAGACCACCTCGGCCTTGCCGTCCGCGGCGGCGCGAATGCCCTCCAGAGGCGTATATTCGTGCCGGACCTTGAGCGACGAGGAACCGCCGCCGACGGTCATCATCTTCACGGCGTTCTCGCCCACGACGGCGATGGTCTTCGCTTTTCCCAGGTCGATCGGCAGCACCCCGCCGTCGTTCTTCAACAGCACCATGCCCTCGCCCGCAATGCGGCGTGCGGCGGCAAGATGCTCGGGAGAATTGAGCGACCCGAAAGGTTTCCGCGTATTCATCGCCGTGCGGAAAATCAAGCGCAGCACCCGGCGCGCCTTGTCGTCGAGCGTCGCCGTCGATGCCTCGCCTTTGCGCAGCTTGTCGAGGTAGGGAGCGGCCAGATAGTAATTGTCATAGGCGTTGCTGGCGCCCCAGCTCAGGCCGTCGGTCCACGAACCGAACTCCATGTCGAGACCGTTCTCGGCGGCCTGCTTCGTGTCGTGCGTGCCGCCCCAGTCGGAGACGACCACCCCGTCGAACGCCCAGTCGCGTTTGAGGATGTCGTTCAGCAGGTATTGGTTGTGGCAGCAATGCTGGCCCTTATATTTGTTATAGGAGCCCATGATCGCCCAGGCGCCGCCCTCCTCCACCGCGGCCTTGAAGGCCGGGAGGTAGATTTCGTACAGGGCCCGGTCGCCGACCTCGACGTCGATGCCGTGGCGGTGCTCCTCCTGGTTGTTCAGCGCGAAGTGCTTGACGCAGGCGGCGACGCCGTTCTTCTGCACCTCCTGAACATAAGGGACGACCATCCGCGCGGAGAGGAAGGGATCTTCACCCATATATTCGAAATTGCGGCCGTTCAGCGGCGTGCGGCAGATGTTCACGCCGGGTCCCAGCAGGATGTCCTTCTCGCGGTAGCGGGCCTCCTGGCCGATGGATCGGCCGTAGAGTGCCGACATCTCGGGATTCCACGTCGCGGCGAGACACGTCAGGGCCGGGAAGGCCGTGCAGGAGTCGTTCGTCCAGCCGGCCTGCTCCCACTCGTCCCACAGCACCTCGGGGCGGATGCCGTGGGGGCCGTCGGTGCACCACACCTCGGGGATGCCCAGGCGCGGTACTCCCGCCGACGAGAATTTCGACTGCGCGTGCAGGATGGCGACCTTCTCTTCGAGGGTCATGCGCGCAAGGGCGTCCTCGACGCGCTTTTCGATCGGTTGCGACTCGTCGAGGTAGACGGCGACATCGCTCCGGGGCTGCTGACCGCCGCCGCAGGCCACCGCCGCAAGGGCGCAAACCCCCGCGAGGGTCTTCATCAGAAACTTGTTTGGCATTGGAATAAAAAATTTGTCGGGTTCGTATGCGGAGTGCGCAGTCCGGAGGCTGCGCACTTCGCGTACAAAGGTAATGATTATTTCTTAACCAGCGACACAACGGGATGATCATTCCCGCCCGTCACGTCGAGCGTCAGGCAATAGGTCGCCCCCTCTTCGAGGGTCACGTCCTTCGCAATCTCGATGTTGCCGTCCCCGGCGATCGAGAAGAAAGCCTCGGCGCCCGCCGCCAGGGAAAAAGTTCCCAGGCCGTCCCAGCCGCGGTTCTTGAAGAACTTGCCGCTCCATCCGCTCACGCGGAACCGCTGGCCGAGAACCGTGCTGCCCTCCTTGCCTGCCTGGGCCGTCATCCTGTAGACGCCCGGAGCGGCTTCGGGCACGCAGACGCCCTTCTCGGTCGTCCAGCCCGGCTCGTTGACGGCCGCAGGCGACCCGATGCCGTAACCGATGAAATAGACCGCCCCGTGGCCGTCGTCGCTCAGCGTCGCCAGTCCCGAACCGTCGGCGTTGAGCACCAGCGCGTCGATCACCTTGGTCGAAAGGTTGGCCGAGACGCGGTACCTGCCCGACACGAGAACCAATTTGACGCCCGTTGCGGAAGCCGCCTCGAAGAAATCGGGGTTGATCCACGCCGGCGTGAAAGCGTCGGCACCGCTGAGGGTCAGCGTCTGGCCCTGCGTCAGGTCGAGGTCGGCCTGGTAGTTGTCCGCGTCGATCTGGGTCATCTTCGTTCCGTTGACGGCGATGTCGGCGGGCGGAAGCTCCTGCTGGCCCACTTTCTCGACGGTCAGCACGGCCGCCGTATTGCCGCCCGTGAGGTCCACCGTGAAGCGGTAGACGCCGCCCAGGTCGAGCGTGCTGCCCTCGGCCAGCCCCAGGTTGCCCGAATCGTTGATCTTCACCAGGGCGCCCGCGGTCGAGATATCGTCGCCGCCGAACTCGCCGCCCCAGGTCTTCTGGTGGAAGAACTTGAAGTCGAACGACGCGGCATCGATCGAGATACCCGCAACGAGCGTCAGCTGGTACTTCTTGTCGGCGACGCGCGCCAGACACATGCCGCCCTGCTCGGGACTCCAGCTGGCGGCGTTCTTCAGCGTCGGCTTGCCGACCGACATGCCGCCGATGGCCCAGACGGCCCCCGAGCCGTCGGCGTTGAGCGTCGCAAGCTCCGTGGCCGACTTCATGGCCTCGATGCGCAGGTAGCTGTGCTTGAAGTTGGCCGTCACCCTGTACATGCCCGACATCGGCAGGAAAGTCAGCGTCCCGGGATCGGAAGCGTCCCTGCGTTCGAAGAAGTCACGGTCGACATCCCATCCGGCGAAGTCCGCAACGCCCGTCAGCGTGTAGGTCCGGTTCTGCGTCAGGGTGGTGACGATGCTGTAATTGTCGTTGTCGACCATCGTCATCTCCGTATCGTCGAAGAGCAGCTTGATGAAGGGCGAACCCTCGAAGCTCTTCAGATTGAAGGCGATCGTGAACTCCCCGGCGTTCGAATTGGCGAAGGGGATCGGCTCGGTCGAGTCGGAGACGATCCCGCCCTGCTCGGCGTCGTAACCGAACGTGGCTACCGACCCCTTTCCGTCGAGGTCGGGCGTCGTGATGTACCCCTGCGGTTTCTGCGGGAAATCGGCCGTTACGGCGTATTCGTAATCGACGTCCGTGGGCTCCATGCGGTACTCCCGCTCGCCGAGCACGAAGGTCAGGTGGTCGGGTTCGGGCCGCGAGACGTCCAGCGGCCGTTCGACGACGGTCATTCCGAAGCGGACGTTCTGCCCCACGAGACGCAGCATGGCTTCGCCGTCGGGAATGTTCTTGTAGAAGGGAAGCGTCACGGTGCCCGAATAGGCGCCGTTCTCCTTGGTGCGGATCACCTCCTCGGCGACCATCTCGTCGTCGAAAAAGACCTGCGCCTTGAGCGTCGAGAGCGCATAGCGGTCGGTCATCGTCGCCTCGAAGCCGACTTTGCCGCCGAAGACCCCCGAAGCGTCGGACGAAACGGCCGTCATCTCGGGACCGACGTCGGTGGTGAGCAGTTCCGGATCGTCCTGGCACGCCGTCGTGCAGGCCGCGGCGAGCAGCGACAATGCGATATATTTCAGCGTTTTCATGTTCTGCTATATTTTTAAGGTTATTTTTCGGCCGCGGCGCCCCAGCGGAACGAGGCGATCGACTTGGCCGGGATGGTGTATTTGAACGAACGGCCGGCGCTTTCATACACGGCGACGGTCTGCTCGCTGCTGTTCCGGTTCAGCGCCACGAAGGCCTTCGAACCGTCGGGATTGGCGAACGCCAGGTAGGTGAGGCCCGGGGCCGTGAAGCCCGACGTGCCGATGCGCACGGCTCCCGGATGGATGACCTTGGCGCACTGCGCCAGGTCGTAGTAGTGGCTGTTGTATTTGAGCGTCTTGTAGTCCGACGAACTGATCTCGACAGCCCCGAAGCAGGTCGTGCAGCCGCCCGGACGGTTGGGCGCGCCCTTGTCGTCGAGCATCAGGTTCCACAGCAGCACGCCCCGGCCCATGCGGCTCAGCGTCCCGAGGAAGATCGACTCGAAATCGTCGATGACGCAGCTCTCGAACTTGTAGTTCCACGTGCCGATCGAAGCCTCCGTAAAGTAGACCGACTTGCCGGGAGCCGCCGCGAGGATGTCGTCCAGCTCGCTCACCGAACCGCCGTAGTTGTGCCAGGCCGAACCGTCGACCCACTGCGACGCATCGGCGTCGGCGTAGATGTTGAGCGGGTAGCTCTGCTGTCCGGCGACATTGTCGTAGTTGTAATTATGGTCGTAGCAGAGAATCTTGGTCTTGATCCCCGCCTTCCGGAACGCCGGGCCGAGCTTCTTGACGAAGGCCAGCTGATCCTCCCACGGCATGTAGAGCGACATCGAATTGCCCTTGTTCAACGGCTCGTTCTGCATCGTGATGGCGTAGATCGGGAAGCCGTTCTCCTCCATCTCGCTCACCCACTGCACGAAATACTCGGCATAGTCGTCGTAATAGGCCGGATTAAGCCGCCCGCCGGTCCACGAGTCATAGGGTTTCGAGGGATCGGCGACCGTGCCTTTCATCCACTTGGGGCACGACCACGGCGAACCCAGGATCTTGATCTCGGGGTTGATCGCCAGGACCTCTTTCAGAACGGGGAATATCCCCTCCTTCTCCACGGCCGGAATGGCGAAAAACTCGATACCCTTCTGGTCGCAGCAGGTGTATTCGCCCATCGAGAAGTCCGAACCGCCGATATGCACGCGGATAAAGCTGAATCCGGCGCCGGTCTCCGGATCGAAGCACTTTTTGAGGATCGCCGTGCGGTCGGCCTGCGACATCTTCAGCAGGTTGTAGCACGTGGCCCCCGTCATGGCCGGACCGAATCCGTCGACGGTCTGGTAGGTCGTCGCGGGATCGAGCTCCACCCGGTAGGGCGACATCGAGACTGTCGAATAGGAGAGCCCCTCCTCAGCGAACAGGCGGTTGCCGTTGGCCGAGGTGACATAGGCGCGGACGTCTCCCGCGACGGGATCGGTCCCCGGACCTCCGGGGCCGGGACCGGGTTCATCGCTTCCGCTGGAGCAGCAGACCGCTCCGGCAAGCAGCAGCGAGCCGGTCAGCAGGCGCAGGTTGTTATTGATCGTGAATTTCATGGTTGAATCGCAATTTTAAGATTTAATAACCCAGGTTCTGTTCGATATTGGTGTTGTCGTCGAGCACGCCGGTCGGAATCGGCAGCAGCACGCGGTTGTCGTTCATCGCGCGGCGGTCCTTGAAATAAGCGTCGTAGGAGGACGAACCCTTGACGTTGACGCCGTCGCAGACCTCGATCAGTTTCGAATAATCGTCGCCGTAACGCATCAGGTCGAACCAGCGGAAGCCCTCCATGGCCAGTTCGAGGCGGCGTTCGTCGAGCACCGCTTCGCGCATCTGCGTCTCGGAGGCGCGCTGCGTGTCGCTCAGCTTGCCGAGGCCCGCACGGTCGCGGATCGCATCCACGATGTCGGCGGCGCCGCCCGGATCGCCCGAATTGGCCAGCGCCTCGGCGTGCAGCAGCCGGATGTCGGCCAGACGCATCACATAGACCGGCGTCACGTTGGTCGGGAACTTGTGCATGAAGGCATACGCATCGGCCGGATACTGGTACGACCAGCCGCACTCGTCGTAGACGACCGACGCGTTCAGACGCTGGGTGTCGCCCTCGGCGTTATAGGCTCTCGTGAGGCTGCGCGACGGCGTGCTCCACTTGGCCCACGAGAAGCTGTCGTTGGGCACGTAGGCGTTGCGGTGGAACATCATCCACATCCACGAACCCGAGGTCTGGCTGGGCCACTGCACCTCGAAGATCGACTCGCGGGTGTTCATCGCGGCCATGCCCGTATCGCCCGTGGTGTAGGCCCAGAGGTCGCCGTAGCTGTCGCAGAGACTGTAGCCCATGCCCTCGACCGCCTGGCAGGCCGTAACCACTTTCGACCAGTCGCGGAACTCGCGCAGGGAGTAGAAACGGGCCATCAGGCCGTAGGCGAATCCCTTGGTGATTTTGAACTTGTTCGAAGCGTCCATGTCGGGAGCGTATTTGCAGGCGTACTCCTCGATATCCTTAACGATCTGCTCGCCGACGGTCTCCTTCGGGACGCGGGACGGGAAGTAGAGCGGGTAGACCTCCTCGATGTTGTCGGCATTGATGGCGGGCGGAATCTCGGTCAGCATCGGGATCTCGCCGAACAGCTGCATCATGTTGATCCAGATGTAGGCACGCCAGCAGAGCGCCTCGGAAAGCCACTCCCGGTACTCCTTCTCGGTGAGCGACGGATCGTTCTCCTTCACGAGGTCGATGTTGCAGATGACCTGGTTGGCATAATCCACGGCGTTCATCGAATAGTTCCACATGGTGGCCGCGAATTCGTTGTCGCTGTCGATCCGGTTCTGTTCGACGGCCATGGTTTTCGTTTCGCCCGGGCAGCCGTAGGCGTTGTCGGCGCGGCTTTCGGCCAGGACGATGAGCTGGTACCAGTAGTTCTGGAAGTCGCCCTTCATGTAGTTGTACATGGCCGTAAGCTGGCCTTCGAGCAGTTCGCGGGTATTGATGGCCGTCTCGGCGTCGCCCGTGCCGGAGGTGTTGTTCTCGGCATACATGGTATCGGGGAATTTCTCGAGGCTGCACGACGAGACCGCGACAGCCAGCGAAAATACCGCAGCGTATGATAATATCTTTTTCATGATCGGTTCTTGTTTTCCGGAATTAGAAAGTAAGGTTCAGGCCCACGACCACCGTGCGGACGTTGGGAT
>CATKXN010000124.1 GCA_949840605.1 uncultured Alistipes sp. | reverse complement strand
GAAGCGCATCCGCAACCACCCGTCGCTGGCCTACTACGTCTCCTCGAACGAGAGCACCGAAATGCCGCAGATGAAACAGCTGCTCGAGAAGCTCGACGGCACGCGCGGCTATCAGATGCAGTCGGAGTGCGGCGGCATCCACGACGGCAGCCCCTACAAGCAGGTCAACATCATGAGCCACTACGAGGACAAGGCCTCGCCGCGCGGCAGCCGCGTCAACGGGTTCAATCCCGAATACGGCGCCCCGTGCCTGCCGACGGTCGAGTGTCTGCGCGAAATGATGGACGAAAAGGACCTGTGGCCCATCAACAAGGCGGTCTGGGACTATTCCGACGGAAACGGCTTCCACCTCATGTCGACGCTCTACACCGACATGACCAACGAATACGGACCCTCGCAGAGCATCGAGGAGTTCGCCGAAAAGGCGCAGTTCCTCGGCGCCATGAACTACAAGAGCATCTGGGAGGTCTGGAACTACAACAAATTCGGCTACGGCGACCGCTACACGTCGGGATTCCTCTACTGGTACCACAATTCGGCCGTGCGCCAGGTCGCCGGACGCATGTGGGACTGGTCGCTCGAACCCACCGCGGCGCTCTACGCCGCGCAGAACGCCTGCGAACCCCTCCACCCGCAGTTCGACTACCTGAAAAACACGGTATCGGTGGTCAACGACCACTACCGCGCATACCGCGGCTACCGGATTACGGCCGATGTCTACGACCTCGACATGCGGCGCATCGACTCGCAGTCGGCGACGGTCGATCTTCCGGAAGACGGCGTTGCGAACGACGTGCTGACGCTGAACTTCTCGGCGTCGAAGACCCCGGTGCAGTTCATCAAGCTGAAACTCTTCGACGAGCGCGGCAGGCAGGCGGGCAGCAACTTCTACTGGCGTTCGGACAACGAATACAAGGGCGCCAACACGCTCACCGGCCCGGCGACGGCTGGCTTCCAGTCGCTCGGCGATCTGGCCCGGACCCGCGTCACCGCGTCGTACGAAACCTCGGTGAAGGACGGATGCCACTACATCGACCTCCGGCTGAAAAACACCGGCCGCACGGTGGCTTTCTTCACGCAGGTACAGTGGCTCGACGAACGGCGCAAACCCGTGCGGCCCTCGTTCTACACCGACAACTTCCTCTGCCTGATGCCGGGCGAAAGCCGGACGGTGCGCATCGAAACGGCGCTCGACAAACTCCCCGGAGAGGCATATACGCTCGTCGTACGGGGCTTCAACCTCGACACGCGCGAATTCAAAGTCAAAATCCAGCGTCCGTGAAACTCCTGCCGCACATCCTCTTCCTCCTGCTGGCCCTGTGCGCCCAGGCCCGCACGCACACCTACGACGTGGTGATCGTGGGCGGAACCCCTGCGGGGATCACCGCCGCCATCGCCGCCGCTCGCGAGGGAAAAAGCTGCGTCATCCTGGAACGCTCGGACCGCATCGGCGGACTCCCGGTCAACGGACTGGGGGCCACGGACATCGCTACGCGGGGCGCCACGGCCGGGCTGTTCGCCCGTTTCGCGGCGCTGAACAAAGCCCTTTACACCGAAAAATACGGTGCGGACTCCCCGCAGGTGCGCGACTGCAGCGACGGATACCATTTCGAACCGTCGGTGGCGGCGGAGACCTTCGGGCGGATGCTCGCCGAGGCCGGCCCCGGACGGATTACGGTCCTGACCGGCCGCCAGTTCGACGCCAAAGCGCGCTACGTCGCGATGCGGGGCGACCGGATCGTCTCGATCCGCATTCTCGACCGCACGACGGGCCGCGAGGAGCGTTACCGCGGCGTCCTGTTCATCGACGCGACCTACGAAGGCGATCTGAGCGCCGCCGCCGGAGTACCGTTCCGGACCGGACGCGAAGGGGCCGCCGAATACGGCGAACCCTGCGCCGGAAAGATCTACCGCTGGTGGAAGCACGGCCCCGACGCCGAAGGCACGACCTACGAAGGCGACGACGCGATCCAGTCCTACAATTACCGGCTCTGCCTGACGGACGATCCGCAGAACCGGCTGGCGATCCCCCGGCCCGCGAACTACGACCGCGCGGAGTACGTCTCGCTGGTCGGCGACGTGTTGGACGGACGCAACACGGACGCCCGTTACCGCAGCGCGGATTCGGCGTCGGTCGCCCGGAACCGCCGGCGCATCGAAGCCGGAGAGCGTACCTCGGCCCCCGGCGACGTCTGGGGCATGGCCAAGGTGACGAGCATGACCCGCCTGCCGAACGCCAAAATGGACGCCAACAACCAGCACCTGGCCCTTATATCGACCGATCTTCCGGAAGAGAACTGGCCGTGGCCGACGGCCGGCTGGGCGTGGCGCGACCGATTCGCAGAACGCCTGCGCGACTATACGCTGGGCCTGCTGTGGTTCGCCCAGCACGACGAGGCGCTGCCCGCGCACTTCCGCGAGGCCTGTCTCCGGTGGGGCCTCGCCGCCGACGAATACCGCGACAACGGCGGATTCCCGCGCCAGGTCTACGTCCGCGAAGGCCGGCGGCTGGAAGGCTGCTATTTCTTCACCGCCCAGGACGCGCTGCCCGAAGCCGAAGGGAAGCGTCCGCCCCTCCACCGCAGTTCGGTCACCGCAAGCCACTACGCCCTCGACTCGCACGCCGTGCGCAAACGCGAGCCGGGACGCATACACCTCGACGGCTTTTTCAGCCACCCCACGGCGGTCTACACGGTTCCCTACGGTGTGATGGTTCCCCGGCGGATCGAAAACCTGCTCTTCCCGACAGCCGTCTCGGGCAGCCACGTCGGGTTCTCGACCCTGCGCATGGAGCCCTGCTGGATGGCCCTGGGCGAAGCCGCCGGAACGGCGGCCGCACTGGCGGCCGACAGCCGCCGGAACGTCCGCGAAATCGACGTCGAGACGCTGCAGGAACGCCTTCTCCGCCACGGGGCGGTGCTGGTCTACCTGCGGGACCTGCGACCCGGCGATCCCGATTACGCCGCCGTGCAGCGGCTGGCGCTGCGGGGTTATTTCCCCGCATGGGAGGCCGGACTCGACCGTCCGCTCGACGAACCCACGGCACGTCTCTGGAGTTCGCTCGCAGGACGCGAAATAACGGCCGACGGAAAGACCACCCGGCGGGAATGGCTCCGCCGGATCACGACAGACTGACAACTTCTAAAACAAAATGAATATGAAACGTATTTTTTCCTTTCTGGCTGCTTCGCTGGCCGTTCTCACAATGATGCTGTGCTGTAACTGCAGCAAGGACGACTCCGGCAGCAACATCGGCGGAAAGCCCTACCTCCGCCTCAATTTCAGCGAAAAGATGGTGTCCAACTCCGCCGGTTCGCTCGAAGTATTCGTGTCGTCGAACACCGAATGGACCGCCGAACCGCGGAGCAGCTGGCTCGGCGTGGACCGCATCGGCGGCAAGGGCGATCTTGCGGTACGCATCACTTTCGAGGCGAACGGCACGGAGAAGCGCACGGGCATCGTCCGCTTTACGGCCGACGGCCTCAATCCGGTCGAAATCATCATCACGCAGTCGGCGCTGACCTTCACCAACCCCATCACCATCGGGGGCAACATCTCCACGATGCCCGACCCCTACATCGTCCGTGACGGCGAGTATTACTACACCTGCAAGGCGAGCGGCAACGGCATCGCCATTTCGCGCTCCACGCGGCTCACGGTGATCAACGCCACCACCAAGAAATGGAGCCTCCCCTACGAAGGCCCCTCGAAACCGTGGAACATCGCCGACCTTTGGGCTCCCGAGCTCTTCCACATCGGCGACCGCTGGTACGTCTACTATGCCGCCGGACGCCGCGGACAGGACGGAATCACCGGTTACGGCACCCAGCGCAGCGGCGTGCTCCGCTCGAAGACCAACGACCCGCTGGGCGAGTGGGAGGACATGGGCATGCTCTTCACGGGCTATGACTACCAGCCGGGCGTCAAGCCCACCGCGGCGAACACGGAATACGCCATCGACCTGACGACCTTCGAGCTCAAGGGACAGCGCTACGCCGTCTGGTCGGGCAACGGAACCGACGCCGTACAGCAGATCCGCATCGCCAAGATGTCGGACCCCTGCACGATCAACTCGTCGATGGTCGTCCTCTCGACCCCCACGCAGTCGTGGGAGACGATGGACGGACGCAAGATCAACGAGGGTCCCGCCATACTCGTTAACGAGGAGAAGGGCAAGCTCTTCATCGTCTACTCCTGCAACCCCTCGTGGACCAAAAACTACCGGCTGGCCTGGCTGATGCTGGACATGAACGACGGCGATCCGATGAATCCGAACGACTGGCAGAAGTCGGGCAACTACGCCTTCTGGCGCTGCGACAACACGAAGGAGCCGGTATCGGGCGTCAACGGACTGGGCCACTGCACCTTCACCAAGTCGCCCGACGGAACCGAGGACTGGATCGTCTACCACGCCATGCGCTACTCCGACGGCGGATGGGGCCAGCGTTATCCCTTCGTCCAGAAATTCACGTGGAACGCCGACGGAACCCCCGATTTCGGAGAGGGCGCCGGCTGGGGCGAATCGCTGCTGCTGCCCTCGGGCGAAACCCTCTGACAACCCGTTCGCATCGTTAATCTAACCGAATAACAGTACCGCAAACCGATGAAAAAAATCCTTTTTGCCGTTCAGACCCTGCTGCTGCTCGCAGCGGCCCCGAACGTTCAGGCCCAGAAAAGCTACGACCTGAAAAACTTCCCGAAGGGATGCCAGCCCGAAGAAATCGGCATACGGCTCACCGAACGCTACCTCCAGACCCCGCATTCTCACTGGGGCGACATCAACTCGAAGTACAAGGTAACCCTCGTGACCTATCCCGATGTCTGCGCCTGGCTGGGCGCACTGTGGTTCACCGCCGGAACCGGAAACGACAGCCTCTACACCCGGCTCGTGGAACGTTTCGAACCGCTGTTCACCACGCAGAAGAACCTGCAGCCCAATCTCTTCCCCAAGGACCACAACGTCGTCGATTTCTACGTCTTCGGCGCCGTGCCCCTGGAGATCTACAAGCGCAGCCACGATCCGAAATACCTGGAGCTGGGCATGAAGTACGCCGACGGCCAGTGGGAGCTGCCCGCCAATCCGCAGCACTACAAGCAGCTGTCCGAGGCGAAAAAATACGCCGACGACGGCTACTCGTGGCAGACGCGGCTCTGGGTCGACGACATGTTCATGATCACCGACCTGCAGGCCCAGGCCTATCTGGTTACGGGCGACAAGAAGTATATCGACCGCGCCGCCCGTGAGATGGCGCTCTACCTCGACCGCATCCAGCGTCCCAACGGACTCTTCTACCACCACACCGGAACGCCCTACTTCTGGGGCCGCGGCGACGGCTGGATGGCCGTCGGCATGGCCGAGATGCTCCGCATGCTCCCGAAGGACAACCCCTACCTGCCGCGCATCCGGGCGGCCTACATGCAGATGATGGAGACGCTGCTGCGCTATCAGGCCTACGACGGCATGTGGCGTCAGATCATCGACAACCCCAACTCGTGGAAGGAGACCTCCTCGACGGCCATGTTCACCTACGCGATGATCCTCGGCGTGAAGAACGGCTGGCTCGACAAGAAGATCTACGGCACGGCCGCCCGCAAGGCCTGGCTGACGCTGCTCTCCTACCTCGACGAGAAAGACAATCTGCGCAACGTCTGCGAAGGAACCGGCGCCCGGAACAGCTTCGACTGGTATCAGAACCGCCGCCGTCTGACCGGCGACCTCCACGGACAGGCCGCCATGCTGTGGTGCGCCTATGCGCTCTCCTGCGACGTGAAACCCTACAAACTGACCCCGAAACGGTAAACCAGCCCCTATCATGTACAAAATTCTGAAAACATTCCTTCTCGGATTCGCCTTCGCCGGGCTGTGCCTGGCGGCATGCAGCGAGAAAGCGACCACCGGCACGGGCGTAAAACCCAAACCCAAACCCGACCCGACGCCCGAAATCGAAGATTACGACCTGATCAGCTTCCCCGACCGGAAGGACCCCAAAACGGTCGGCGAAGGGGTCGTCAACCTCTTCATCCGCTCGGGAAACTCCAACTGGGGCGACATGCACTCCTCCAAGAAGAGTTCGCTGACCTCCTACCCCGATGTCTGCGCCTGGCTGGGTGCGTTCTGGTACGCCGAAGCGGCCGGGAACAACGACCTGTTCAACCGGCTGGTGGCGAAGTTCGACCAGTTCCTCGAGGTGGACGACAAAAAAGTCGAGCCGAACAAGAGTCTGGTGACGCAGATTCCCCGCACGGAAAACAACGCCGTGGACTACAACATCTTCGGCGCCGTACCGCTCCACATCTACCACGTCATGAAACAGCGCGGCGCGGCCGAGTCGAAGATCAAAAAATACCTCGATCTGGGCCTCCGCTACGCCGACCAGCAGTGGGAACTGCCGACGGAGCAGAAATACCTGGAAAAAATGAAGAACCCCGAATATTACCATAACCAGGGCTACTCATACCAGACACGCCTGTGGATCGACGACATGTTCATGATCACGGCGCTCCAGTCGCAGGCCTATCTGGCGACGGGCGACGAAAAGTACATCGAGCGGGCCGCCAAGGAGATGATTCTCTACCTCGACGAACTTCCGGGCGAGAACGGAATCTTCTACCACGCCCCCACCGCCAAGTTCTTCTGGGCGCGCGGCAACGGCTGGATGGCCGTAGGAATGCCCGAAATGCTGCGGATGCTTCCCAAATCGTCGAAATACGACGTCTACCGCAACCGGATTCTCGCCGAATACAAGAAGATGATGGCCACGCTGAGCGCCTATCAGTACGACAACGGCCTGTGGGGACAGCTGATCCATCCCAATCAGGGCGACATGTGGGAGGAGACTTCCGGATCGGCGATGTTCACCTACGCGATGATCCTCGGCGTGAAGAACGGCTGGCTCGACGAGAAAACCTACGGCACGGTCGCCCGCAAAGGCTGGCTGGGAATCCAGAACTACCTGAACACCGATTTCGAAATCCGCAACGTCTGCTGCGGAACCGGAGCCGGCACGAGCTACGCATACTACCGCGACCGGGACAAATACACCGGCGACCTCCACGGACAGGCCGCCCTGATGTGGTGCGCCTACGCACTGACCGAACTGGCCAACGAACAAAAGCAATAAACTACAAAACAAACCTGAAACACTCCTGCAAGCCTATGAAAAAAACACAGCTGACCGAATGAATGAACATTCGGTCCGGAGCGGAACCCGCCTCCCGGACCACGGGCTTCCACGGCCCGAACCAACCCCGAATTATTATCATCAATCAACTCAAACCGTATGGAAAAATTTTATAAATCAAGCATCGGGTGCGCCAGAATCCTGAAAAGCGCGGGCTTAGCCCTGCTTCTCGTGATGTTCCTGTCGGTGAACGTCGGCGCAGTCCATGCACAGGGCGCCTCCGCACAAACGGGGAAACGACGCATCACCGGAACCATCACAGACACCGACGGATCGCCGCTGGTCGGCGCCACCGTCTACATCAAGGACACCAACGTCGGAACGACGACCAACACCGACGGACTCTTCGTCATCGACGTGCTGCCCAAACAGCAGATCACGGTCAGCTACATCGGCTACCTGTCGCAGACTCTGCCGACCGACGGCCGCGATGTGATCAACATCACGCTCAAATCCGACACGGACCTGCTCGAAGAGGTCGTCGTCGTCGGCTACGGCAAGCAGAAGCGTCAGGCGATGGTCAGCTCGATCGCCACCGTCGGGTCGCGCGACCTGATGCAGTCGACGTCGAGCAACCTGACGAGCAACCTCGCCGGACAGCTCGCCGGTCTGATCAGCATCCAGCGCAGCGCCGAACCGGGACGCGACGACGCCGAATTCTGGATTCGCGGTATCAGCACCTTCAAGGGCGGAACCAAACCGCTGGTGCTCGTCGACGGAATTCCCCGTGACATCAACAACATCGAGGCCGACGAGATCGAGACCTTCAGCATCCTCAAGGACGCCGCCGCGACAGCCGTCTACGGCGCCGAGGGCGCCAACGGCGTCATCCTCGTAACCACCAAGCGCGGTACGATCTCCCGGCCCAAAATCTCGTTCCGCATCGAGCAGTCGATCGCCTCGCCGCAGCGCCTTCCGGAGTTCGTCGACTCGTGGGACTACCTCGAACTGGCCAACGAAGCCCGTTTCAACGACGGACTCGTCCCCAGCTTCAACACCGACCTGATCCAGCTCTACCGCGACCGGGCGGACAACGACCTCTACCCCAACACGCAGTGGATCG
>CATKXN010000123.1 GCA_949840605.1 uncultured Alistipes sp. | reverse complement strand
TGGTACACGCAGTACCGCTCGCCGTCGGCGAGCGTGAGCACCATATTGTGGCCGGTCCCGGTCACGTCCCCGCCGCGGTCCGTATTCTTCTCCAGCACGGGATTGTCCGCCGATTTCACAAAAGGCCCCAGCGGGGCATCGGAAGTGGCGTATCCCACGGCATAGTATTGCCCGCCGTAGTGATTGGCCGAATACATCATATAATACCTGCCGTTATCCTTGAAAAGGAAAGACCCTTCGGTCCAGCGCCGGTTCACCTCCCCGGACATGACCGAACGGCTCTCCCACTCCGCCTGGGGATCGTCCATCGTCGCCGGAGGCGTCAGCAGGGCCACCGGCTCGCCGATGATTCCGCTGAAGTCGGGCTTCATCCGCACCCCGTACACCCAGCTCTCCTCGATCTCGTCGTACATCCCTTTGCGGCGCGCCCACTCGGCCACTTCGCTCTCCACACTGTGCTTGTAGCAACAGCGGGAATAGTAGAGATAGACGCTTCCGTCGCTGTCCCAGAACACATTGGCGTCGATTACCGGATACCCGGGATCGAAAATCGGACGGTCGTACAGATCGGTGAACGGTCCGGCCGGCGAGTCGGACACGGCGACCCCGATCCGGAAAAACTCGGCGTCCACGGTCGGTTTCTCCCGCCAGTTGGCGCTGTAAAAGAGATAATAGCGACCGTCGCGCTCGTACACCTCGGGAGCCCAGAAGCAGTCGACGCCCCAGCTCTTCTCACCGCGCCGGTAGGCGACGCCGGCCTCACGCCACGTGACGAGGTCGTCCGATACGCAGACCCGGAATCCGGCTACGCCCTCGCTCGTACCGTACATATAGAAACGGCCGTCGGAGGCAGCCAGCACGAACGGGTCGCCGAAAGCGACGTCCAGCGGATTGGTGTAACTCCCGCCGCAGCCGGCGGCCAGGAGCGATAAAAGTAATAACAGGTTCTTCATGCGGGTGTATTTTCAGACGATACAAAGATAAACATCCCGTTCGGAAGAAAATGAAAAAATATTCCCACAATTTGCAACTATCCGACCAATCGGGATACCCGGTGCCGTATCGGACCGCCGCAGGGCCCCTCCGCCCGAGAGCCGCAGGAAACTGCCCGCGGTTCCGTCCTCCCTCCGGCGGCGCCTACCGGATGAAGCTCGTCGCCACGCGTTCTTCGGGTTCCGGACGCCTCTCCCCGGCCAGCAGTCCCGCACGGAGCACGCGCGCCATATTGCGCGCCAGCACCCGCATCGTCTGCAACCCTTCGGCATCCTGCGCAGCTTCGCCGGGCAGCCGTCCGTGGACGCTGTTCCAATATTGCGACGAGACGACGAGCATGTTCGAGATCGTGAAATACTTGTTCAGGCGGTCGAACGCCGCGCTCGCCCCGCCCCGGCGGCAGACGGCTACCGCGGCTGCGGGCTTGTAGACCAGCAGTTCCCCGCAGGAATAGAACAGCCGGTCGAGCAACGCGCACAGCGATCCGTTCGGCCCGGCATAGTAGACCGGCGAGCCGACCACTAGGGCGTCGGTCCCCGCGAGTTTGTCGCGCACCTCGTTGTAGAGCGCATCGTTGAAGACGCAGCGTCCCAGCTCCGCGCACTTCCCGCAGGCGATGCACCCCTGCACGGCCCGGGTGCCGATCGACACGATCTCGGTCCCGATCCCCTCGGATTCGAGCGTGCGGGCCACTTCCGAAAGCGCGATGAAGGTGTTTCCCTCGCGCCGCGGACTTCCGTTGATAAGCAGTACTTTCATGGCAACTATTTTTTTAGGCAAAAACAATCTCCTGCATTTTTCGCACCAGAGACGGGGCAATAAAAAAAGGGGGATTCTTGCGAACCTCCCTCACTCTCAAACCTAACCGGAAATTACTCGGCCTTCTGGCAGCAGGGCTTCTCGGCGCAGGCCTTCGTCGAATCGCACTTCTCGGCGCAGCAAGCCTTCGTCGAGTCGCATTTCTCGGCACAGCAGGCGGCAGCCTCGGTCGTGGCGGCGGCAGCTGCGGCGCCCTCTGCGGCTTTCTTGTTCGAATTGCCACAGCAGCTTACCATAGCGACGGCAGCCATGACGACAACAAAAGAGAAAATCTTTTTCATAGCGCTACATGTTTAGAAATTAGTTTTTCAGTAACGCCGCAAAGATAGATATTCGCCAGAAATAAGCAAAGAAAAAACGTATAATTTTCAAAACCGGACCTTTCTTAGTCCAAAAGGTTCGAAATGGGGAATTCCTCGTTCTTGAGAAACGCTTTCGGGAAGGTGCCCGACACGCGGCCCTTCAGAATCACGGCCTCCTCGTTGCTCAGGCAGTCCCCGACCGAAACGACGAAATAGGGGATCTTGTAATCCATGTAAACCTTCACGCCCGGATAGGTCTCTTCGAAGAGTTTCTGGGCGGCGAAGGCCCCGTTGCGGGCCTCGGGTCCGTTGTCCGAGAAGATGCAGACGCGGAAGCCGCGTATCCGCAGCTGCTGTCCGGCGCGTGCGGCGTCGGCCACGGCGCGCGCGGCGTCGCCGTGCTCCGTGACGGTCACCTGCGCCCGGCCGAAGAGCGAAGCTCCGGAAGCGGGATCGGCCAGCCGTTGTTTGAAGGCGTCGAGCGACTGTGCGCGGAGCGAAACGGCCGCACACAGGAGTATCAGGGTAAGAACCGACGATCTGCGTATCATCTCAATTGTTTTTTAACGTCCTGCAACGTGAGGCCAAAGGTATTCAAAAAATCCGACAACGGCATCCTGTCGCGCGAAATTTTTACGGGAGCCGGCCCCCCGCGCCCCTCCAGGGCATAGGCGATGCCGACCTGCGAAAGGTCCCCCGCCTCGACTTTCCGAAGCAGCACGTAGAGCGCCAGCGGGTCGGATATTTTCACCCGCCACAGCGTCCGGAAGCTGCCCGTCGTGCGCCGGGGCACCTCGACCGGCTCGCGCAGCACGACCGTCCCCACACGCCCGCCGGCATAGTAGACGTCGATTTCGGCCAGGTTGAGCTGCAGCTTGTAGCCCGTGTCGTTCTTCACCCGCACGACGATCTCGGCGCCGGTCAGCCCCTGGCGCTCGATCTTCTCGATCCCCTCGAAGCGGATGTTGCGCTGCGCCTTCTCGACGGCCCTGCGGCACGAAACCGACGACACCGCGACCGCCAGCAGCAAAAGGTATGACAGGATTTTCCTCATCGCTCTCCTATATATATCTGCGCGATCCCGAAACTCTGGCTTTTCGCCCGGCAGTTGCGAAACCCCGCCTTTTCCATCATTCCCAGAAACTCCGCCGGGGCGGGAAACTCCCCCACCGAGGCCGGCAGGTATTCGTAGGCCCGTTTGTCGCGCGACACCAGCCCGCCGATGCGGGGCAGAATCCGGTAGGAGTAGAACTCGTACAACGCCCGGAACACCCGGTTGCGGGGCCGCGAGAACTCCAGAATAACGACTTTGCCCCCGGGTTTTATTGTGCGGGCCAGTTCGCGGAGCCCGGCCGCGAGGTCGCCGAAATTGCGCACCCCGAATGCGACGGTCGCCGCGTCAACCGAAGCGTCGGCCACTTCGAGGTGTTCGGCGTCGCCCCTTTCGAGGACGATGCGGTTGTCCAGCCCCCGGGCCTCGACCTTGCGGCGCGCCACGGCAAGCATCGCCTCCGAAAGATCGACCCCCATCACCTGCACATCGCGGATGCGCCGCGCCAGGGCGATCGCCAGGTCGCCCGTGCCGGTCGCCACGTCGAGGATGCGGCGGGGTTTCGCACGCCGCACCTCGTTCACCGCGCGGCGGCGCCAGATGCGGTCGACGTTCACCGAAAGCGTATGGTTCAGCAGGTCGTATCGCGGCGCGATGTTGTCGAACATCTCACGGACCTCTTCCTTCTTGGTCTGATCTGTGTTGTAGGGTTTCATTCGTATCGTATCGTTTCTTCGGGTTTCACTCCGGACACCGCGGCCGTCGGAATCACCAGCAGGGCGACGATCGCGGCGATGAAGCCGGCGTTCAGCGCCAGCCACCATCCCCATCCCAGCGACACGGGCACCTCCGAGAGCAGGTAGCCCTCCGAGCTGAGTTTCACCAGATGGGTCCATTTCTGCACCAGACACAGCCCCAGTCCCACGGCGTTGCCCCACGCGAGCCCTCGCAGCGTGACGAAGCCCGCCCGCCAGAGGAATATGCGACGCAGTTCGCCGCTGCGCATCCCGAGGGCTTTCAGCAGACCGATCATGCGCGTGCGTTCGAGCACCAGGATCAGCAGCGCCGAGGCCATGTTGAAGAAGGCCACGACCAGCATGATGACGATGATCACCGCGGCGTTCACGTCGTGGGCTTTCAGCCAGTCGAAAATATTGGCGTAACGCTCCGTGACGCTCGTCACCGCAAGGTTTTCCGTTCCCTCCTCCTCGTCGTAGAGCAGCTTTCGCCCGAGCGTGCGGGCAAAATCGCCGGCGTCGCGCAGGTCGCGGGTCCGTATTTCATAACCGGAAATCTCGTCCGGCCCCCAGTCCGAAAGGCGCTGCACGTTGCGGATGTCCGTGACGACCGCCACGCCGTCCATCTCCTCCATCCCCGAGACGTAGACGCCCGACACCTTGAACCGGTCGCGGCGGGGCATTTCGCCCGGCTCGACGAAGAGCATCTCGACCTTGTCACCCACCCCGAGCTGCAGCCTGTCGGCCAGCGAGCGCGACAGCAGGATGTCCTTCGTGCGCACCGAGTCGCCCACGCGGGGCAGCTCGCCCTCGACGAGCCATTCGCGGAAATAGGACCAGTCGTACCCCCCCTCGACGCCCTTGAGCATCACCTCGCCCACGGCATCGGCCGTGCGGACGATCCCGCCCTTCACGGCATAGGGAGCCATCGCCACGAAGCCGTCGGTCCCGCGGATCAGCTCCTCGAGATGCGCGCTGCGGTGCACGGGTTCCGAATCGAGGGCGTTGACACCCCGCACGTCGGTCACCGAGACGTGGGCGGCGAAACCCGTCATCTTGTGCGCCACCTCGCGTTTGAAGCCCATGATGACGGCCATCGCGAGGATCATCACCGCCGCACCCAGCGCCACCGACACCACGGCGATACGCTCCATCACCCCGGGCTTGTTCTCCGGGGAGGGCTTCGCCATGCGGCGTGCGATGAAAAAGGCGAGATTCATGGCAGCGGTTTTGCAGAAAATTTATGCAAAGAAACACATAAATTTCGTATTTCGGGTGTCGTGACGACACTTTTATTCAGTCGGAAGGTTTTACAAAGCCCCCGCAATCGGGTTCGGAAACCACCCGGCATTTTGCAATGTTCGACATCGTAACGACACTTTTATCAATAGAGAAGTGTTTCGAAACCGCCCGTTTTTTGTTATCTTTGCGGCAAACAAAGGGTTCGATATGAAAAAGGAAGCTCTTATCACCGGTGCGACATCGGGCATCGGACGCGCTACGGCGCTCCGGCTTGCGAAAGAGGGATACGCCGTCACGGTCACCGGACGGCGTGTCGAACGCCTCGCGGCGCTGAAAGCCGAGATCGAGGCGGCAGGCGGCAGCTGCACGACGCTCGCGTTCGACGTGCGCTCCGAAGAGGAGGTGCGCCGCTGGCTCGAACCGCTCGAAAGGGTCGACCTGCTGGTCAACAACGCGGGACTGGCCGCCGGACTGGAACACATCGACCGAGGCGACACCCGCGACTGGGACGCCATGATCGACACCAACGTCAAGGGGCTGCTGTACGTCACGCGCGTCATCGCCCCGAAGATGGTCGCCGCGGGCGGCGGGCACATCTTCAACATCGGCTCGATCGCCGGGACCGAAGCCTACGAGAACGGCGCGGTCTACTGCGCCTCGAAGCACGCCGTGCACGCCATTTCGCAATCGATGCGCGCCGACCTGCTGTCGGCCGGGATCAAGGTCACGGAGATCCGTCCGGGGATGGTCGAGACGGAGTTTTCCGAGGTCCGCTTCCACGGCGACAAGGCGCGCGCCGACGCGGTTTACACGGGCGTCGAGCCTCTCACCGGCGACGACATCGCCGAAGCGATTGCGTGGGCCGCACAATTACCCGCGCACATGAACGTTAATGATATGGTACTGATGCCCGCCCGGCAGGCCGGCGCATTTTATACGTACCGCAAAACCAAATAGAGAACGCTATGACATTTCCTATGATCGCCCTGCTCCAGACAGGCTTTTACGCAGAACCCCACGCCGCGCGCTACGACGCCGCGACGATGGGCATGTTCGTCCTCATCATCGCCATCGGCGTCGTCGGATTCATCGTGCAGGCGCGCCTGCAATCGGTGTTCAATAAGTATTCGAAGGTGCAGTTCCCGGGCGGACTAACCGGCGCCGAGGTCGCCGAGAAGATGCTGCGCGACAACAACATCCACAACGTGAAAGTGACGCACGTGGGCGGCCACCTCACCGACCATTTCAACCCGCAGACGATGACCGTCAACCTGAGCGACTCGGTCTACTCGTCGACGAGCGTCGCCGCCGCGGCCGTCGCCGCCCACGAGTGCGGCCACGCCGTGCAGCATGCGCAGGGCTATGCACCGCTGGTGCTCCGCTCGCAGCTGGTTCCCGTCGTGCAGTTCGCCTCGTCGGCCGCCACGTGGGTCATCATCCTGGGCCTGGTGATCCTGGCCTCGACGCAGAACGAACTGCTCTGCTGGATCGGCGTGGGCATGATCGCCATGTCGGCGGTCTTCTCGCTCGTCACGCTGCCCGTGGAATACAACGCCTCGGCCCGCGCCGTGGAGTGGCTCCAGACAAGCCGCACGATGCAGGGCGCACAGCTCGCACAGGCCAAAGAGGCCCTCTCGTGGGCGGCCCGCACCTACCTCGTGGCGGCGTTGAGCGCCATCGCCTCGGTCCTCTACTACGTCTTCCTGATCCTCGGACGGCGCGACTAAACCGGCAATGAACTCCCCCGAAAAAGACTACACCCACCGCAGCTGGCTGGCGACCGCGGCGCTTATCGCAGTGCTCGTGGCCGTCGGCTTCATCCCCCCGCAGAGCGTCGGAAGCGTCAAACTGCGCCGCGCCAACATCCTCTCGGACATCCTCGTCTTCGACGACGCGGCGGCGGCCGAACCGATCGCCGAACCCGTCCTTTTCGACGAGGAGGATTTCCACGTCGACCTCGAAGCCGTCGCCGAACGCATCGAGGCCGACACCGCCCCGCGCGAGGCGCAGGCCACCTATCGGTGGATCATCCCGCGGGACACGCTTCGCGGTCCGCGGCCCGAACCCGACTCGGCGCGTCTCACCGCAACGCCCGTCCCGATCGAGGATTACAGCGACAGCGGTCTCATCCGCGCCTTCTGCGACACGCTGCTCAACGCCCGGCGTCCGGTGCGCATCGCCTTCCTCGGCGACTCGTTCGTCGAGGGCGACATCCTCACCGCGGACCTGCGCGAGCGGTTACAGACAGCCTTCGGGGAACGCCCCGGCGGCGGTGCGGGATTCGCCCCGACGGCCTCGCCGCTGACGGCCTTCCGCCGCACGATCAAAACCCAGTCGAAGGGCTGGACGACCTACAACATCATGCAGCGCAAGGCCGCCCCGGCCAGTCTGCGCAATAATTTCTACATCTCGGGCTGGGTCAGCCAGCCCGCGGCGGGGGCGTCGACCCGCTGGGAGAACACCGACTACCGCCGGCTGCTCGACTCGTGCGACGGGGTGCGCATCCTCTTCCTCTCGCCCTGCGACAGCCGCGTCGAGGTGACGCTCAACGACACCGAACGCCGCGAATTCGACATCACGGGCGACGCCGCCATGCGCCAGATCGTGGTTTCGGCCCCGCACATCCGCTCGCTCGCCTTCAAGGTGCTCTCCGGCACGGAGGGCTTCATCGGCTACGGCGCGGTCTTCGAAGGCGGCGGCGTGGTGGTCGACAACTATTCGGTGCGCAGCAACAACGGCCAGGCGATGTTCTGGACCAACCCCGCGGTCAACGCCCAGATCAACGCCCTCGCCCCTTACGACCTGGTGATTCTCCAATACGGGCTCAACATCATGCAGTCGGGCGTGAAGAGCTACACCAACTACGCGGCGCAGATCGAAAAGATGGTGGCCTTCGTCCGGAGCTGTTTCCCCGGCGCCGCGGTGCTGGTGCTGGGCGTCAGCGACCGTTCGACGAAGACCGACGCAGGCTTCGAACCGATGGACGCCATCCCCTACATGCTCGACTTCCAGCGTCAGGCGGCCCGGAACACGGGCGCGGCCTTCTGGCCCACGTGCGACGCCATGCGCGCACAAGGGGGCATGGAGCAGTTCGTCAAGAACGGCTGGGCCGGGAAGGACTACAC
>CATKXN010000122.1 GCA_949840605.1 uncultured Alistipes sp. | reverse complement strand
GACGATCCCGAAGCCACCGACAACGACAAGTTCGTGGCCTATACGATGCTGCTCAACCAGACGGTGGCGGCCCAAGGCGAACTGCCCACCTGTCAGGATACCGGTACGGCCATCGTCATCGGCAAGTAGGGCGAGGACGTCTACACGGGGTGCAACGACGCCGAGATGCTTTCCCGCGGGGTGTACGAAATCTACCGCGACCGCAACCTGCGCTTTTCGCAGGTGGTTCCCTTCACGATGACCGAGGAGAAGAACACGGGCACCAACCTGCCCGCCCAGATCGACCTCTACGCCACGCAGGGCAACAAGTACAGCTTCCTGTTCATCACCAAGGGCGGCGGTTCGGCCAACAAGACGTTCCTCTACCAGCAGACCAAGGCGCTGCTCAACGAGGCTTCGCTGACCAAATTCATAGAAACGCATATCATGGACCTCGGCACGTCGGCCTGCCCGCCCTACCATCTGGCGCTCGTCATCGGCGGCACGTCGGCCGAAGCCAATCTGGCGACGGTCAAGAAGGCCTCGGCCGGCTACCTCGACAACCTGCCCACGTCGGGCAACGAGGGCGGACGTGCGTTCCGCGATCTGGAAT
The DNA here is from genome assembly GCA_949840605.1 of uncultured Alistipes sp. The sequence continues at coordinate 7,731 of CATKXN010000122.1, read as the reverse complement.
GGGAAAAGAAGGTACTCGACATCTGCCGCCGCAGCGGTGTGGGCGCCCAGTTCGGGGGCAAGTACCTCGTGCACGATGTCCGCGTCATCCGTCTGCCGCGCCACGCCGCGTCCTGTCCGGTGGGACTGGGCGTGAGTTGCAGCGCCGACAGGAACATCAAGGCCAAGATCACCGAAGAGGGCATTTTCCTCGAACAGCTCGAAAAGAATCCCGCCCGCTTCCTGCCCGCCACGGCTCCCGGCATGAAGCCCGCCGTGGAGATCGATCTGGACGAAGGCATCGACAAGGTGCGCGAAATCCTGTCGAAATATCCGGTCAAGACCCGGCTCAACCTCAAAGGTACGCTCATCGTGGCGCGCGACATCGCCCATGCGCAGATCAAACGGATGCTCGACGAGGGCAAGCCGATGCCCGAATATTTCAAGAAGCATCCGATCTATTACGCCGGTCCGGCCAAGACGCCTCAAGGTATGGCTTCGGGCAGTTTCGGTCCCACGACGGCCGGACGTATGGACCCCTACGTGGATCTGTTCCAAGATCACGGCGCGTCGCTGGTGATGGTGGCCAAGGGCAACCGCAGCCAAGCCGTGACCGACGCCTGCAAGAAACATGGCGGATTCTACCTCGGCTCGATCGGCGGTCCCGCCGCCGTGCTGGCCAAAAACAGCATCAAGAGCGTCGAAGTGGTCGACTTCCCCGAACTGGGCATGGAGGCCGTGCGCAAGATTTACGTCGAAAACTTCCCCGCGTTCATCATCGTCGACGACAAGGGGAACGACTTCTTCGCCGAGTTCAAGAAATAGCACCGGCGGTTTTCGTCGTGCGGCCGAAGGCCGGGGCTCCGTGCTCCGGCCTTTCGCATGTCTTCCGCCGGGCGGAACCGTCGTCGGAGGGCGAGCCGGTCCGCAGGGCCTTCCCGCGACGGGTGCGAACCGCAGTCTCCGCAGGCCTGCTCGCATACTCTCGCCGGAGGGCGGGGGCGCGAAGAGCGGAAATTCCGGACCCGCCGCCCGCCGGGCCGAAATATCCGCCGGCTGTTTCCCGTTTGTCCAAAAACGATTATTTTTGTTTCCGGATTTGAACTGATACGATGATGCTACGTTTGATGAAATATCTGTTCGCGACGGCGGCCCTGCTCGTGTTTTCGTGTGCCGCCTTTTCGCAGAAAGTGAAGTTCGAAGTCGGTGCCCCCGCCGTCGTCGCGGTGGGCGAGCCGTTCCGCATCGAATTTTCGCTCAATGCCAAGCCCGACGAGTTCACGCCGCCTTCGTTCACGGGGTTCGACGTGCTGGCCGGGCCCACCGCTTCGGAGGGCACGTCGGTTTCGATCGTGAACGGAAACGTCACCAAGACCGTGTCGTTTACCTATACCTACGTGCTGGCGGCTACCGCGGCGGGCAAGGGTACCGTCTCCGCGGCGGGCGTCGAGGTCGACGGCAAGACCTATGCGACCCGTCCGACGGTCATCGAGGCCATCGCCGAGGAGGCGGCGCCGGAGGCCGGAGCGGGCGGAGATACGGCCGGCAGGCGGCAGGGAGACGGGACGGCTTCGGCCGCGCCGGGTACGAGGCTGGGGGCCGACGATTTGCTGGTTCGGGTGTCGGTGAGCCGCCACGAAGCCTATAAGGGCCAGCCCGTGCGGGCCACGTTCAAGTTGTATACGCGCGTGGCCCTGAGCGGGATCGAAAGTCCCCGCTACCCGGCCTTCAACGGGTTTTGGGTCCACGAGCTGGACGTGTCGGGCTACGACTGGCAGCGCGAGACGCTCGACGGAAAGGTCTACGACGCCCGCGTCGTCAAGGAGGTGCTGCTCTATCCCCAGCAGTCGGGCCGCCTGCTCATCGAGCAGACGAGCATGACGGCCATCGCCCAGCTCGTGGTGCAGAATCCGGGACGCAGCCAATCGCTGTTCGACGACTTTTTCGGCGGCGGCCAGACGGTGCAGCAGGTACGCCGGACGATTTCCGCACCGCCGGTCTCCATCACCGTCAAAGATTTCCCGGCCGGAGCGCCCGCTTCGTTCAACGGCGCCGTGGGCAAGTTCCGCCTCGATGCCGTGCTCGGCGAGCAGACCGTGGCGGCCAATGCCTCCGACGCGTATGTGCTCAAGCTGTCGGGCAGCGGCAACCTGCCGCTCATTCAGGCGCCCAAGTTGGAGATGCCCGCTTCGTTCGAGCTGTACAACATGAAAACCACCGAGAGCCTCGCTTACGATGCGAGCGGCATTTCGGGATACCGCCAGTTCGAATATCCGTTCATTCCGCGGGCCGAGGGCAGCTATACGATCGCTCCGGTCGAGTTCAGCTATTTCGATCCCGAAGCCGCGCGTTACGTGACGCTCTCCACGGCGCCCGCCGGCATGGAGGTCCGGCCCGATTCCACGGCCGGCCGCAACGCGCCCTCCGGGCTGGTGAGCGGCGTGAGCAAGGAGGACCTCAAGATTCTCGACCGCGACATCCGCTTCATCCGCATCGGCGATCCGCATCTCGTCCGCAAGGGGAACTTCCTGTTCGGCAGCCTGCCCTATTTCCTCGCGCTGGCGTTGATGCTGGGCGGTTTCGCAGCGGGGTACGTCTACCTAAAAAAACACCTGCGGGAGATGCGGAACGTGACGCTGGTCCGCAACAAGAAAGCCAACAAGGTCGCCCTGCAACGTCTTCGGGCCGCCGGCGACTATATGAATGCGGGGGACGAGAGACGCTTCTACGAGGAGATGCTCCGCGCCCTGTGGGGGTATATGAGCGACAAGCTCAATATCCCGGTGTCGAACCTCACGAAAGACAACATCCGCGAGGAGCTGCAACGCCGCAGCGTGTCGCCGGAACGTGTCGAACGCTTTATCGGAATCATCACCGAATGCGAATACGCCCAGTATTCGCCCTCTTCGTCGGGACAGATGAACGAAATATACGGGGCGGCCGCACGGGCCTTGTCCCGGTTCGAATCCGAGATTAAAAAATGACTGCGATGAAAAGAATATCGTTGATAGCGGTGTCGCTGCTCTTCTGTACTGGTCTTTTCGCCGCCGGAGAGCGCGATCTGGAAAAGGCGTGGGACGAGGCCAACACCGCCTATGTCAATGCGGATTATGCCGCGGCCGCCGAAGGTTACGAGCGGCTGCTCGCCGAGGGGTACGAAAGCGGTGCGCTGTACATGAATCTGGGAAACGCCTATTTCAAGCGCGGCATGAACGGCAAGGCCATTCTCAACTATCACCGTGCGCTGAAGCTCGCTCCGGGCGACGAAGATGTCCGTTATAACCTCTCCATCGCCAATACGCGCGTGCAGGACCGCATCGAGTCGGTGCCCGTGTTTTTCCTCCGCCGGTGGTTCGTTTCGCTGGGCGACAGCCTCGGCGGCAATGCGTGGGCCGTGGCCAGTTTGGTGTTTTTCGCCCTGACGCTCGTCGGGGCGGGCGTTTACCTGCTCTTGCAGCGCACCTCGTGGCGTAAGGCGGGATTTTTCGGCGCCGTCGCGTCGCTGTCGCTGTTCGTCCTCTGCACGGTCTATGCGGCGGAGAGCCGCCGCGAGCGGACGAAGCCCTCCGAGGCGATCGTCATGCGTTCGGCCGCACCCGTGAAGAGTTCGCCCGACGGCGACAGCAAGGATATTTTCGTGCTGCACGAAGGGACGAAGGTCGGGATCGTGGGCGCGCTGGGCGAGTGTAGGGAGATCCGCATCGCCGACGGTAACAAAGGATGGATCGCGGCGTCGGCCATCGAATCGATCGATTGACGGGAAAAAGGAGAAAACGGAATGTCGAAATTGTTGGACGACGTGGTGGGCGAGCTGGCCCGGCTGCCGGGCGTGGGTCGCCGGACGGCCATGCGCTACGCCATGCACATGCTGAGGATGGAACCCCACGACGTGGAACTGCTGGCCCGGTCCATTTCCCGCTTCAGGAACGATATACGCTACTGTTCGCATTGCAACAACCTCTCCGATACGGACCTTTGCGAAATATGCGCCGACCGTTCGCGCGACCGGGCGACGGTCTGTGTCGTCGAACAGGTCAAAGACGTGCTCTCGATCGAGAATACGCGGCAGTACAACGGCCTTTACCATGTGCTGGGCGGCGTCATATCGCCCATGCAGGGCATCGGTCCGTCCGATCTGAAGATCGACCTGCTGCTCGACCGCATCGCCGCGGGCGAGGTGCGCGAAGTGATTCTGGCCCTCAGCACGACCGTCGAGGGCGAAACGACTTCTTTCTACATCTCCCGGCGTCTGGCCGACTGTCCGGGCATACGGGTGACTTCCATCGCGCGCGGCATCGGCTTCGGCGACGAACTCGACTACGCCGACGAACTCACCATCGCGCACGCCATCCATAATCGCCGGCCTCTTTGAGGTCTTTCCCTCCCGCATGCCGTGCGATCCGTGCGCAATGCCGGTTCGTGCCGTTTCCGAAACCGGAAATCCCGGCCGTCGCATCCGGTCCGTACTCGAATCGAAAGAGAATCGGATGCTTCGATGCGCCGACGTTGCTGTCCGTCGTTTCCGAATGTCAGGTCAGGGAGTCCGCGTCGTCGTTTCCCGTTCTCTGCAGAGTTTTGGAGAACGGTCAGCCGAAAGACCCCGGCTTCGCGAACATCCTGTCAGTGTGTTGACATATAGGTTCGCAGGTCGCTAACCGGGAAAATGAAACGGTTCGCATCCGTCCGCGGACCGAATCGCGAAGCCCGCAGTGAACCCCGGGCCCGATCCGCCGACCGGCCGCCGCATGTCTGCCCTGTCCGCTGTGCGGGATCGGTCGACATTCGTATGTCTGAGCCGGGAAAGCCGAGACCATAGCCTGCCGCCGGGGCCCGACCCTTCCCTTGTCCGTCCCCTGACAAAACGTCGTGTCCGGTTGCGCGGCCGAAAGGTTGGAAAACGTTCCTGCCGCCGGAGCCCGGCGACGTGTTTTGCCGTTCGGTTCTCGGTGCGACCGTGTCGGGCTTCGCGGGGTATGTTCCTTTCCGTCGGCCGGTCGTTGTCTGCCTGTTCGTTGCGGTATCTTTCGCGTTGACGGGGACGACAGCGACCGGCGCGGTTTCGGACGACGGATAACCTTGCTCGTCGCGCGCGGATCGTCCTATTTCACGGCAACCGTCTCGATCTCCACTTTGGCGCCCATCGGCAGGGCGGCCGCTTGGTAGCAGACGCGTGCGGGCATGTCGCGGGTGTAAAAACGGGCGTAGACGCCGTTCATCGCCGCGAAGTCGCCGATGTCGGCGAGCAGGACGGTCGATTTGACGACATGCTCCGGCGCGTACCCCGCTTCGGCGAGGATGGCCATCGTGTTTTCGAGTGCCTGCCGGGTCTGTTCTTCGATGGATTCGGGCATCGTGCCGGTGGCCGGATCGACGGGCAGCTGCCCTGACACGTACAACGTCGTGCCCGAAGCCTCCGTGGCTTGGCTGTACGGACCTACGGCTTTCGGCGCACGGGGTGTGGAAATGATCTTTTTCATAACACGTAAGATTCGTTTCCGGCAAATTTAACCCGAAGTCCGCTAAATCGGCCACCGGGAAGAAAAATAAGTGCTATTTTTGCAGGGTACGATATTCGGATAAATAGAAAAAGATTATGAAAACACTCCATTTTGTTCTGGCGGGCGTGCTGGCCTTTGCGCTGGTTGCCTGCTGCTCCTGCCGCAAGGGTAAGAAAAACGCCAAGCCGCTGACCGAGACGACGTGGTCGCTGGTCGAATGGAACGGGCAGCCTTTCAGTGCCAAAGACAATTACTCGCTCGTCTTTCAGAAAGACGAAGCGCGTTTCGGCGGCGTGGGCGACTGCAATTCCATCATGGGCGAGTATACGGTTTCGGACAAGGGCCGGATCGAATTGCGTTCCGTAGCCTCCACGCGGGCGTTCTGTCCCGATCAGGAACGCGAGGACGCCTATATCCGCGATCTGGAAAAAATCGACTCCTACCGCATCGACGGCGATATGCTGATGCTGATGCGTGACGGCGAACTGTTGATGGTCATGGAAGCCCTTCCGGCCCAGTAGTCGCCGGATTTCGGAACCGGAACCGAGCGCCGGCACAGGGTAGGGTGGGATGCCCCGGTCGCCCTGTCCCGAATACGGCCGGACGGGAACCGAAGACCGATACGAAAATACCGGAAAAGGCTGCCTGCGACATGCGGGCAGCCTTTTCTGCATAGTTGCGTTTTCGGGGATGTGTTCTTCGGGGCTCCGTTTGGCTGTGTCCCGTTCCGAGGGCTCCGGACACCTCCGGTGCCCATGAAGAGTGCCTCCTCTTGGGAAAAGAGGCGAGGGGAGCGGAGACCGGCCATCCTAAGGACCAGCGGCGGAAACGATCGGTGCGGGACGGTCGCCGCCGGCCGCAAAAATGGGAAATTTCCGAGAACAGGTGTTGCTGCCGCCTCTCTTTTCGACGTCTGTGCGCTTTCCGCTACGGGAGGAAAACGCGAGCCGGTGTCCGAACCACGGACCGGAAAACGACGCGGTGCGAAAAAAACGGCCGTCCGGGAGCCTGTCCGAAAAGCGATCCGCAGCGGACCGCGATGGTCACCGGACGGGAAAAGAGCATACGCAAACGCTTCCGTCTCGGCTCAGGCCGACGGAAGCGCTGCGCTCAGGCTCCGGCGTATACGAGGAATCCCAGCCCTATGATGAACAGCACGAACATCGCGACGTTCAGCCGGTCGGAGGCTTTGGGTGCGCCCCGGAATTCCTTCCACACGAGGATGCCCCACAGGGCCGATACGAGCGTGGCGCCCTGTCCCAGTCCGTAGGAGATGGCGGCGCCGGCCTGTTCCGACGCGATCATGCTGAAGGATTGTCCCAGACACCAGATGGCGCCGCCCAGTATGCCGACGGCATGGGTGCGCATGTCGCCCCGGAAATAACCCCTCGGCGAGACGGGCGCTCCCTCCACGGGTTTGCGCATCGCGATGGTGTTGAAGACGAAGTTGCTGGCGAACACGCCCAATGCGAAGACGAATACGGCCGTGTAGGGCGTCAGCGTGCCGGGTGCAGGGTCGGCGAAGTGGCCGAGGTCCATCGAGGCGGCGACGAACCGGTAGAAGAATGCCATGATAACGCCTGCGGCGATCGAGAGGCCGATTCCCTTGGCCGGCACTTTCTTCGTGCCGGTCAGCATTTTGCGATAGGCCAGTCCGTTGAGCGTGATGGCCACGACAATGAGCGCCACGCCGGTGAAGATGAAAGCCGGCTCGCCTTGGGCCGCGCCGAAGTAGTTGACCAGCACGCCGAGCACCAACGCCAGACCGATACCGACCGGAAATGCCACCGACAGGCCGCAGATGGCGATGGCCGCCGCCAGCAGGATGTTGGCCGCGTTGAAAACGACCCCGCCGAGGAAGGCGCTGCCGAGGTTGCCGGGCGAGGCCTGACGCAGGTCATCGAGAAAGCCCCTGCCTTCGCTGCCGAAGCTGCCGAGCGTGAAGGCCGACACGATCGAGAAGAGCAGCAGGCCGATGACATAGTCCCAGTAGAAATATTCGTACCTCCATGTTTTGGCGGCCAGCTTCTGCGTATTGCCCCACGATCCCCAGCAGAGCATCGTGACGACGCAGAAAATGACGGCCAGCGTGTAGTTGTTTACGATGTACATGACGTTTGTGTATTAGATCGGTTGTTGTCGAATGAAGTTTTTCGGTTCGTGCTCCGGGGCCCGTTCCCTTTCTTCCTCGTTCTGTTCCGGGCGGGCGTTTCCGCATCCGTTCGGCCGGGGAGCGCCGTGTTTTTTCGGTGTCC
>CATKXN010000121.1 GCA_949840605.1 uncultured Alistipes sp. | reverse complement strand
CTCCATCCGTGCTCCCAGGCGTAGGACGCCTGTTTTAGACTGCAACTGCAGGCCAGAGCATTTCGGAATCCGATCTCTGCTCCCAGGCGTAAGACGCCTGTCTTAGAGTGCCGCCCCCTATACTACACCCAAGCCTCATTTCAATTACTTTTGTAAACGACGGTGTTTCCGCACGGAATTTGCCCGACGGGAATTATCGCCTGCAACCCGGCGTTCCGACCATTGCTCCGCGGCCGCGGAGTCGCGGCCCCTGTATCCTGTAACAACGCCCCGTAAGAACCGGGAGTCCTAAATAAGGAAAACTATGAAAAAGTATGACGCCGTCATCATCGGATTCGGCAAAGGGGGCAAGACCCTCGCCGCCGAACTGGCACAGCACCAACGGAGCGTCGCTCTGGTCGAGCGCTCGGACAAAATGTACGGGGGAACCTGCATCAACATCGGCTGCATCCCGACCAAAGCTCTGATCCACAGCGCCGCCCTCGCGTCCGCCGGCCATCCGCTGAACTTCGACCAGCAGCGGGCCTACTACCGCGAAGCCGTCGCCTCGAAGACCGCGCTGGTCGGCCAGCTCCGCGACAAGAACTACCACAAGCTCGCCGACAACCCCCTGATCGACGTCTACACGGGCGAAGGGCGTTTTCTCTCGCCGCAGATCGTCGAGGTGAAGACCGCCGAGGGCACGCTGGAAATCGGCGGCGAACACATCGTCATCAATACCGGCGCCGAAACGGCGCTTCCGCCCATTCCGGGCATCGCCGAAAGCCGGCGGGTCTACACCAGCACCTCGATCATGGAGCTGGACTGCCTGCCGCAGCACCTGGTGATCGTGGGCGGCGGGTATATCGGGCTGGAATTCGCATCGATGTACGCTTCGTTCGGCTCTCGGGTCACGGTGCTCGAAGGGTTCCCGGAGCTGATGCCGCGCGAAGACCGCGACATCGCCGCAAGCGTGCGCGAAACGCTCGAAAAGCAGGGCATCGAATTCCGGCTGAACGTCCGGGTGAACGCTTTCCGCGATACGGCCGAAGGCGTGGCGGTCGCCGTCACGCAGGAGGGCGCCGACGCGGAGATCGGAGCCGACGCCGTCCTGCTGGCTACGGGCCGCCGACCCGCCACGGCCGGGCTGAACCTTGCGGCGGCAGGCGTCGAAACCGACGAGCGCGGTGCAATCCGCGTGGACGAACACCTGCATACCGCCGCGCCGAACATCTACGCCATCGGCGACGTCACGGGCGGACTGCAGTTCACCTACATTTCGCTCGACGACTACCGCATCGTCCGCGACGAGCTTTTCGGCGGCGGCGCACGCACCACGGCCAACCGGGGTCCGGTACCCTATTCGGTCTTCATCGCCCCGCCGCTGTCGCACGTCGGGATGCACGAGGCCGAGGCCCGGAAAGCCGGGCTCGACATCCGGGTCACGAAAATAGCGGTCTCCACAATCCCCCGCGCCCGGATTCTGGGACCCGCGGAAGGGGTTTTCAAGGCGGTGATCGACGCCCAAACGGACCTTATTCTGGGCTGTACGCTTTTCGGCCCCGAGTCGAGCGAGGTCATCAACGCCGTCGCGCTGGCTATGAAACACGGCATTACGGCCCATGCACTGAGCGACTCGGTCTACACCCACCCGAGCATGAGCGAGACGCTCAACGACCTCTTCGCCTGACACGCAAAAGCCCCGTCTGAAAGCGGGGCTTTTTTCGGGACGTGCGGATGCGTCAGGCACCCTCGCGGCTCCTCTCCCCGGGGGCCGAGCGATACTCCGAGGGCGTGCGGCCGTACCGCGCCTTGAAGAGCTTGCCGAAATACTGCAGCGAGTTGATCCCCACCCTGTCGGCGATCTCGGCGATTTTCAGCTCGGGACACCCGGCCAGCATCCGCGCGGCCTCGCGCAGGCGGATGCCCTGGATCAGCTCGGTGGGGGTCTGTCCGAAGACGCCTTTGATCTTGGCGAACAGCGCCGTGCGGCTCAGGGCCAGTTCGCGGCACAGCATCCCGACGCCCAGCGACTCGCTGTCGAGGTGGTTGCCGATCAGCGCCAGCGTCTTTCGGACGAAGGCCTCGTCCATCGGATTGCCCGAAAGCACCTCCGAGACGGGACCGGAACTCCCTTCGAGAAACTTGCGCTGCAACAGTCGGCGGTTGCGCACCATGCCGTTGCACTTGGCCGTCAGCACATCCATGTCGAAAGGCTTCGTAACGTAGTCGTCGGCACCGCTCCCGAGCCCTGCGATGCGCTGCTCGGGCGACGAGAGGGCCGTGAGCAGGATCACGGGAATATGGCAGGTCCCGAAATCGCGCTTGACCGCCGCGCACAGCTCCGTCCCCGACATCCCGGGCATCAGCACGTCGCTCACGATCAGGTCGGGCTGCTCCTCGCGCGCCAGCCGCAGCCCCTCGGTGCCGTCCGCTGCCAGCGTCACCCGGTAATGCTGCGAGAAGATGGTGCCGAACATGCTCCGCAGTTCGTCGTCGTCCTCGACGACCAGCAGGCGCGGCAGCTCCTCCGATCCCGGAATCCGTTCGGGGGCGGGCAGGTAGTCGGCCACGGGCGCCGGACGGGCGCACTCCGGCTTCGCGACCACCTCGACGTTGGCTCTGCCGCTGAAATCGGGATTCAGCAGGAGCGTCACCGTGAAGATCGAACCCACGCCCACCTCGCTTTCGACGCCGATCCGTCCGCCGTGCAGTTCGACGATGCCTTTCGAAAGGGCCAGTCCGATGCCGACCCCGGCGTCCTGCGTGTCGGCCTCGTGGTGGTAGAAGCGTTCGAAGATCGCCGTGAAGAATTTTTCCTCGATGCCGTGGCCCGTGTCGGCCACCCGCACCACGGCCTGCGCATCGTCCGCCGAGAGCGTCACCATGATCCGTCCGCCCCGGTCGGTGTGCTTGAAGGCGTTGCTTATCAGATTGTAGAAGACTTTCTGCAGCTGCACCGAGTCGAACGGCACCTCCAGCCGTTCCATCGCGGGTTCGTAGTGCAGCTCCACTTCGCGGATGCGGCCGTACTCTTCGAAAGTGCCGCACACGTCGGCCAGGTAGGCCACCAGATCCTGCCGGCTCACTTTCAGGGACATGTAGCCCTGCTCCTGCTTGCGGAAGTCGATCAGCTCGTTGACCAGGTCGCGCAGCCGCAGGGCGTTGCGGCGCACGCTCATCAGGTAGCCTCTGAGCACTCCGGGCAGCTCCTGCCGCGCCAGCAGGTCCAGCTGCCCCTGGATCAGCGTCAGCGGTGTGCGGAACTCGTGCGAGATGTTGGTGAAGAAGACCAGCTTCCACTGCGTGATGCGCTCCTGCTGCTCACGGGCCATGCGTTCCATCGCCAGCGACTGCTCCAGCTGCTTTTTCGTATAGTAGTAGCGGACGACCCACGCCGTGATGAGCATGATCAGCAATACGTAAAGGATATAGGCCGGGATGCTGGCCCAGAACGGCGGGTAGACCCGGATGTCGAGTTCGATACGCCCGCCGCCGTCGAGCAGTTTGGTCGGACGGCTCTGCACGGCCAGCCGATAGCGCCCCGGCGGGAGGTTCATGTAGCGGATGTTGTTCCCCGGCAGCGGACGCCACGCCTCGTCGTATCCGATGAGCTTGTACCGGTAGTCGCCGAGGTTGAAATCCACGGCGTTGTCGGTCCCGAAAGCGATGTCCACGACGCTGTATTTGTGCCCCAGCGAGATCAACTTCGTGTAGGCCATCGCCCGGTCCAGAATACCGGTCCGGTCGCCGGCGCGCACAGGCCGCTCGTTCACCGAGAGCGCCGCGAAGAAGAGTTGGGGCGCACGCCCGGCGCGGACCAGGTCCTGCCCGGTGAACGACACGATGCCGTCGACGCCGCCCGCCAGCATCTCGTCGCCCGCGCCGCGCCACAGGCAGCCGTTTTCGAGCGACAGCAGCGGGAATCCGCTGCGGATGTTGAAATTCTCGCTGCGGAGGCTGTCCGCATCGACGACCGACATCCCGGCGTTGGTCCCGAAGACCATCAGCCCCGAGGGGGTCTGCGAAATGGCGCTCACGTAGTCGCTCGCAATGCCGCATGCGGCGCGGTCGTAGGCCACGAACTCCTTCCGGTCGCGGTCGAACAGCAGCGCCCCGCTGCGGGTCGTCCCGACCCACGCCCGGCCGCGGTCGTCGCGGAACAGCGAGGTCACCATATCCTGCTGCACCACACGGTTGAAATAGAGCCGGTAAACTCCCGTCCCGTCGCGGCGGTAGACCCGGAAATTCACCTGCCCCGTCACCACGTAGAGCCATCCGTCGCCGCCGCTCAGCACGTTGAACACCCGCTGCTGGTTGAGGATGCGTTCCGCACGGCGGGTCCGCATGTCGATCCGGTATACCCCGGCATAGGTCCCGGCATAGATCGCGTCGCCCTCGCGCGAAAGGCTGTGGACGATCTCGACATTCTCCTGTCCGCCGTCCTGGCCGGCGATCTTCAGCCGTTCGAACCGCCCCGAGGGAATATCGTAGACGCAGACGCCGCCCATGAACATGCCCAGCCACAGCTGGTCGCGGCCGGCGTCGTAGCGGATGCTCTTGACGTTGTTGCCCGGAATACCGCTGTTGCCCGTATTGAAGAATCGTCCCCGGCGTCGCGTCCGGTCGTAGAAGTAGAGCCCCTTGTCCGAAGTCCCGGCCCAGACGTCGCCGCGGCTGTCGAGCGCCACGTCGGCGACGATGGTCCACGTCGTGTCCTCGCCTTCGATCGGGACCACGCGGAACTGCGCCTCATGGGGATGGAAATAGGAGATGCCCGTATAGAACGACCCGAACCAGATCGCACCCCGGCGGTCGCGCATGATGCACTCCACCGTCAGGTTGCGCATGCCGTAAAGCGGGTTGTCCGAACGTCCGAAGTGATAGAAGCGGTCCGACGCCGGGTCGTAGCAGTCCAGTCCGAACATCATGCCGATCCACAACCGGCCCTCGTCGTCCTCGCAGATGCAGCGCACGTAGTTGTCGGCCAGCCCCTCGGGACGCCGGGGATCGTGGACGAAACGCCGTACGCCGCCCCCGGCGCCGAGCCGGTAGAGCCCCTCGCTGCGGGTGCAGACCCACAGATCGCCGCGGCTGTCCTCGAACAGGCTGCTGATCTTCGAAGCCGTCGGAAGGATGCACTCCGCCGCGCCGCGTTCGTCGAGGCGGTAGAGCCCCGAATGGAGCGTCCCGACATAGAGCACGCCCGCGGCCGTGCAGGCCAGCGCCGAGACTTCGCTCATCGGGGGCAGCAGCAGCTGGCTGCACTTCCCGTCGGGCGCGGCGATCACGATGCGGTCGCCGGCGGCGGCATAGACCCGGCCCCCGCGGACCGTCGCGGCCGAGATCGTGCGGCTGCCGAGCAGCGAATCGGTGAAAATCGGCCTGAAAGTCTCCCGACGCAGGTCGTATTCGACGATGTTGCGAAGCTGATAGAAATAGATCAGGCCGTTCCGCTCGCCGTAGATGCCCTTGACGTTCATCGGGCGGAACAACTCCGCGGCATCCTCCGGCATCAGCGGTTCCTCGGTCTGCAATCCGCGGTAGCGGACCACGCCGCCGACGCCCGCAGCCCAGACCGTGCCGTTCTCGTCCTGGTAAAGCGTGGTTACGTTGGTCTGATTGAACCCTTCGCTGATACCCAGATGTCTAAATACCATCTGAGCCGGAGGTGCGGCACACGCCGGGGGGGGGAATTTCCAGCTCAGCAAAAGCAAAAGGAGAATCAATCTGCGCATACTCGGTCTCTCAATCCATCCGACAAGATACGAAATTTCGGGAAATTTTCGAAATCGGCGACGAAAAAACCGGGCGGCGAATCGCCGCCCGGAAAGGAGCGCAAAGTGCATTGTCCGGCGAAGGTCCTACCGGCTGCGCTTCTCCAGCTCGTCATACCAGCGCTGCATGACGAAATAGGCTTTCTTCCTGCCGCCCTGGTCCGAAACGAGGCCCTTGCGGTTGAAATCGTCCTGGATGCCGACCAGCTGGCGGCGCGGCGAACGGAAATCCTTCAGCACCCACGGCGTCGTCCCGGCCAGCCCGGGCATCCGTTTGAACATCCTGACGCTGCGCTCGTAGAGGTCCTCCATATACTCCTCGGTGAAACGCTCCGTGCACGCGCCGTGACGGCCGTAAACCGCCCCGCCGCCGAACTCCGAGATGAAAACCGGCTTTTCGAGGTCGAAAGTCCAGTTCACGCGGTCGCACTTCTCCGAATCGCCGTCGTACCAACCGACATACTGGTTGAAACTGATGAGGTCCACCAGATCGGCCAGGTCGTCCTTCACCGTCAGCAGGTCGGGTTTCAGCCGGGTCTTCTCCATGGCGGCGCTCACCAGCCGGGTGTCGTCCATGCTGCGGGCCTTGTCGATGAGCGACCGCAGGAATTTCAGGCGCGCCTCGCCGTGCGGGGTCTCGTTGGCCACGGACCAGACCACCACGTTGGCGCGGTTCCTGTCGCGTGTGATCATGTCCGCCAGCTGCGCTTCGGCATTGGCGTAGGTCGCGGGATTCTCCCACTGGATGGTCCAGTAGACCGGGATTTCCGACCACACCATCAGCCCCATCTCCTCGGCAGTGCGGACCATCGCCTCGTTGTGGGGATAGTGCGCCAGCCGCACGAAATTGCAGCCCATCTCCTTGGCCCATCCCAGCAGGATGCGGGCATGCTCCGCGGAAAAGGCGCGACCGCTCATGCCGTAGGGCATCTCCTCGTGGATCGACACCCCGCGGCAGAAGACCTCCCGTCCGTTGAGCAGGATCTTCGTGCCCCGGGTCTCGATCGTGCGGAAGCCGATGCGGTCGTCCACCGAGTCGGTCTCGGCGGCGATCCGCACGGCATAGAGCTTCGGATTCTCGGGCGACCAATAGACCGGTTTGGCCTTCACCTCGAACGCGGCATAGCCGTCAACATCGGTCGTGACCCGTTTCGAAACGTTCAGTTCGGGAATCTCCACCGTCACCGCCTGCCGGGCCTCGGCGCCGTCGAGCTGCACCCAACCGGCGATCACCTGCGGCTCGCCCTTCTTCAGCTGCACCGAGTAGTCGCGGATGAAGGTCAGCGGCGTTTCGACGATCAGGACGCTGCGCGTCAGCCCGCCGTAGTTCCACCAGTCGGAATTGAGCGTCGGGACGCCCTCGGCCAGCCGTTTGTTGTCGACCTTCACCACCAGCGAGTTCCGTCCCTCGCGCACCTTGCCGGTGATCTCGAAATTGAAGGGCGTGTAGCCGCCGACGTGCCTGCCGATCTTGCGGCCGTTCAGCCCCACGATCGTTTCGTAGTTCGCGGCCCCGAAATAGAGGAACGCGCGGCGGTCGGCCCGGGGCTCGTAGTCGAACAGGTTGCGGTACCAGACCGTACCCTCGTAATAGTACAGCTGGGGGCGCTGGGTGTTCCAGTCGCCCGGGACCAGCAGCGTGCGGTCGGTGTTGAAATTGTACTCCAAAAGCTTCGTGCGGTCCTTGTCGAAATCGTCGTCCGCGAAATAGGACATGGCGTCCTTCAGCGGTTTGCGGCGATAGTCGTAGTAACCGTTCTCATAGGGATCGACGATCGTCTTCCAGAGCCCGTCGAGCGACACGGTCTTCCGGCCGGCGACGTTGACGATCTGCGGAGCGGGAGCCTCCTCCCCCGCCGCCGCGGACAGCGCCGCACAGCATCCCGCCAGCGCCAGTATGAATCGTATGTTCTTCATAAGTTCAAATCATTTGATTTGTATCGACCGCTGTCCCTGCCGCCTTCGGCGTCATTTGCAAATCCGACCCCGCCCCGGCCCTCCCTCAGGGAGGGAGACGGCGTACATTGCGCCCGGTCGGAAGAGGACCAACCACGGTTTTCAGCAGTCAGCCGATATGCGTAGATTCTGCAAAGTTATCAAATCAGTTCGAATTTCACCTGCTGGCCGTTCACGTGCAGGTAGAACGTGCCGTTCTCCAACAGCCGTTTGCCCGTGTGGTCGGGGAACGACAGGTCGCGCCCGGGGTCGATCTCGAAGCGGAATACGCGGCTTTCCCCCGCCGGAATGAACTGCTTCTCGAAATGCTTCAGCTCACGCACCGGACGTGATATGGAAGCCGTCGGGTCCGAGACGAACCACATCACGGTCTCCTTGCCGTCCGTCGCTCCGCAGTTCGACACCTCCACCTCGGCCGTCAGCCGTTCGCCGCGGCGCAGGATCTCGCGGTCGAGCCGCACCGTCCCGTATTCGAAAGTCGTATAGCTCAGCCCGTAGCCGAACGGATACATCGGCTCGTGGCCGAGGTTCTGGGAGCGTCCCGACTTGGGGCGCGCAGCCTGTCGCCGGTTGTAGTAGACGGGCTGCTGCTCGGCGCAGACCGGGAACGTGATGGCCAGACGCCCCGAGGGGTTGACCTTGCCCGAAAGCAGCTGCGCGA